>DUMT01000009.1 GCA_012839705.1 Clostridiales bacterium
CCGGCCTTCTTCATATCGCCAATTCATGTCGAAAACACTCCTCTAAAGTCTACTTTTTGTATATTTGGCTCGAATTATGACGGAGAGTCTATGTTGTCAGGGTTGGCAGTTTAATGGTTTGCTTTATTATATCATAATTCTTCTATGTTCAAACCAATTTATTGAATTTTTTGTAAAGCCGGTTTTTTGTATTATAAATGTTTGAATTTGAAAATGAAACCAATATTAGGTGCGACAGCGTTAAAAAATTTGTTATAAATATATATTTAAAAATTTTTTTAAATGTCGAAATATATATATTAGAAAGTAAAGGAAAAGAATTTAGCCCTTATAAATTATTAATTATAATGATTTTAAGAGGTAAGCGATGAGATTTGTACCGACATCATGTTTAAGGCCAGGTATGGTTGTTGGCAGAGATCTTTACGGCAGGAATAGCGAGCTTATGCTGGCGGAAGGAAATATCCTGAGCGAGTTGCAAATCGCCAGGCTGAAAAGCCTGAAGTATCAGGGTATTTATATCCATGACGAAATATCCGCAGATATTGAGGTCAAAGATGTAATTGACTATGAAGTAAAGCATAAGCTGGTTGGCTCACTGAAGAATGTTTTTATTGAAACTAAAGATGGTGGCTTTAACAAAAAAAATGTTGTTAATTTAAAGCGCATGGTTGACGATATAGTAAATGAGATGTCATCAAACGATGACATAGTTTATAACATGTTAGATTTGAAGTTTTATGATGATTACACATATTTTCATTCTGTCAACGTGTTTGTATTGTCCTTGATTCTGGGAATATCCCTGAAACTTAACAAGGACGAGCTGTTTCACCTCGGCATGGGGGCAATCCTGCATGATATAGGAAAGGTTTTTGTGCCAAAGGAGATCATAAATAAAAACGGCAGGTTGACAGATGAAGAATTTGAAATCATCAAAAGCCATACCGAAATGGGGTGCAATTATCTTAGGGAAAAGTGGGATATTTCTAATGAATCTGCGATGGCCGTTTTAACCCATCACGAGAAATACAATGGAACCGGCTATCCGTACAAATTAAAATCAGATAAAATTCCTATTTACGGCAAAATCATTGCGATTTCAGATGTTTACGACGCTCTGACATCTGACCGGCCTTATCGGAAAGCGGTTTTGCCCTCCGAAGCCATGGAATACATAATGGCAAGTTCCGGCATTTATTTCGATTACGAAATTGTCGAAGTATTCTGCAGGAAAATCATGCCTTTCCCCGTCGGCACAACTGTCCAGCTTAGCAACGGAATGACGGGGATAGTTATCGAAAACCATCCTGAAAACTGTTTAAGGCCTAAGGTCAGGATTCTGGATCAGGATGGCAACGCAGTTGACTGCATTGACCTTTTTAATAACAAAGATTTGCTAAATGTTACAATTGTTTCAACCAATATGTCAAATTGATTCTAATGGGGGTATTTAAAAATGGCAAGAGTTATGATTTGTGATGACGCTGCTTTCATGCGTATGGTAATCAGGAAACTGTTGGAGGAGAACGGCTTTGAAGTTGTTGCCGAGGCGGAAAATGGTGTAGTCGCCGTTCAGAAATATATCGAGCATAAACCGGATATTGTAACTATGGATATTACCATGCCTCAGATGTCCGGAATTGATGCACTAAAGGCTATCCGCGAATACGACAAAAAAGCCAAAGTTGTTATGGTATCGGCAATGGGACAGGAGGTTATGGTTAAAGAAGCAATTCTTGCCGGAGCCAAGTCTTTCATTGTCAAACCATATAAGGAAGAACAGGTTCTTGAAACATTGAGAAAAATTGCCGAAATGGATTGATTGTGGCCTGATTAAGGCCTGATTAAGCCAGGTTTTCCTGACACAAAGGAGGGGTTCCCTTGTCAACCCAAAACACGAACGACTTCGTAGAAGTATTTGTTTATGAAACTTCGCAGAACGTGGAGCTTTTGGAGCAGATTATCCTGTCCAGCGAAACATCCGGTTTCACCCGCGACAACCTTAATGAGATATTCAGGATTGTCCACACCATCAAAGGCTCCGCCGCCATGATGCTATATAACAATATTTCGGAAATTTCCCACAAGATTGAGGATTTGTTCTTCTATCTCAGAGAGCATGACAACCTTACATATGACAGCTCAGAACTTTCTGAAATTGTTTTGAATGTTATCGACTTTATTAAGTCGGAATTAGATAAAATCAAGGCCGGAGAACATCCGGACGGCAACCCGGAGAATATTGCCGCCAATATCAGGGCTTTTTTGGAAAAGCTTAAATCTGAAAACAAGGATGTCAACTTTGTTTCAAAGGGCGGTAATGAGAAGAAGGCTGATGAATCCCCTGCTGCTCCTGTGGCGGAGAATAAGGAGATGACATCCTATGAGGCTGTCGTTTTCTTTGAAGACGGCTGCCAGATGGAGAATATCCGCGCCTTTGACATTGTGCACAGGCTTGGCAGCGTGGCAGTTGATATAGTACACACGCCAGAAGGCCTGATTGAAGATGACCAGTCGGCCGAAATAATTGCGAAAAACGGGTTTAGGGTGGAATTTAAATCCGATAAGCCTTTTGAGGAAATACAGCAAATTTTTGAAAAGACGCTGCTTGTAAAAGAATACAGCCTGAGCGAAATAAGGAATGTTCAGGAGCCGGCTGCTTTAGAGAAGGCACAGCAGGCGGAAAACAACGGCAACCAGCAGGCTGAAAATAAAAAGGATACGGAATTAAAGTCGAAACAGAACAGCATCATCAGCGTCAATATCGAAAAGCTGGACAAGCTGCTTGATTTGGCAGGGGAATTGGTCATAGCCGAGGCCATGCTGACAAACAGCTCCGATTTGGCAGGGCTGGATTTGCCCAATTTTACAAAGACGGCACAGCATTTAAGGAAGATTATTGATGAGCTTCAGGACGTGGTAATGTCCACTCGAATGGTTCCCCTGACCGTGACCTTCCAGAAGATGAACAGGATTGTTCATGATATGAACAAAAAACTGAACAAAAAAACCAAGCTGGTTTTAGTAGGTCAGGAAACAGAAGTGGATAAAAACATCATTGAGCATATCTCTGACCCCTTAATGCATCTCGTCAGGAATGCGGTGGACCACGGTATAGAAATGCCTGAAGAAAGGGTTAAGAAAGGAAAGCCGGAGGTTGGCACCATAATTCTTGAGGCAAGAAATGAAGGCAGCAATGTAATCATCACTATCAAGGACGACGGCAAAGGCTTTGACAAGCAAAGCATCCTTGCAAAGGCAAGGGAGAAAAACCTGCTGCCAAAACCTGAAAAGGACATGACCGACAACGAGATTTATTCTCTTATTTTCCTGCCCGGATTTTCCACCAAAGACAAGGTTTCGGAATATTCCGGCAGGGGAGTGGGGATGGATGTTGTAATAAAGAATGTGCAGGCCATTGGCGGCACAATCAACCTTGACAGCCAGCCCGGAGAGGGTTCCACAATTTCCATCAAGATTCCCCTTACCCTTGCCATTATTACCGGTATGAATGTAAAAGTCGGGGAATCCATATATTCAATCCCGATTAACGAGGTCAAGGAATCCTTCAGGCCGAATAATTCGGATATAGTCAGGGACCCGGAAGGCAATGAAATGGTGATGGTCAGAGGCAACTGCTATCCCATTTACCGCCTCCATAAGAAATTCAATATCAAAACAGACGTCACCGATTTTGAAGACGGTATTTTTGTGATGGTAGAGCATGAAAACAACAGCCTGTGCCTGTTTGTTGACGAATTGCTGGGCCAGCAGCCGGTAGTGGTAAAAGCTTTGCCTAATTATATCCTGAAGTACAGAAAAATCAGTTCCATTGCTGGATGCACCCTGCTTGGCGATGGAAGCATAAGCCTTATTTTGAATGTAAGTGAGCTGGTGAAGTTAAAATAGCTTTGTAGACTGTAAACATTGTCTCTAATTCAGGGTGGGAGGGTGTTTATATGAAGTTAAAAAGGTTTACGTTGGGTACCAAATTGGTAGTATGTTCAGCCCTTATCCTTCTTGTTTCTATAGCTGTCATCAGCTTGCTGGTGTTTTTCTCGGCAAACAGTATGTTGCAGGAGAAAATCCAAACCGACCTTAACACCCGGGCCACGGATGTTGCAAGAGCTATAGAAAATAAACTGGAAAACCTTAAACTGCAGGTTGAGGGCATAGCTGACGACCAAAGCGTCAGGATGGTGAAATGGATAGGATGGGACGACCTTAAATTAACCCTGAATTCAGGCAAGGAAAAGTACGGATTTGCAAATATCGGTATTGCGGATTTGGAAGGAAAACTAAAGCTTATTGATGATAAAACCATCGATATCAGCAATTATGATTTCTTTAACAGTGTTATTAAAGGCAGTACATCAATTTCTGACCCCATAGATTCCAATGGGCAGATTGTTTTTGCCTTGGCTGCTCCGGTATATGAAGATCGTCAGATTGTTGGGGCTCTTGTTGCAATCCATGACAATGATGTCCTGACCAATATTATAAAAGAGGTAAAAGAGGGCAGGACAGGGCACGCCTATATAATCAACCAGAATGGGACAATAGTTGCCCACCCTGACCAGCAAAAGGTTGTGGACCAGGAAAATATCATTGAAAGCTCCAAGACAAACAAGGATTTGCAGGAGCTTGCCGAGTTGCATCAAAAAATGATTAATGGCGAATCCGGCCTTGAGGAATACAGGTACGATGGCCGTGTGCACTATCTGGTTTATTCCCCAGTCACCGGAACAAAGCTGTCCCTGGCTCTGACAGTCCCGAAAAATGAGTTGATTTCCATTGTTTATACGCTGCTAAACGAGATTGTCGTATCAGCGGTATTGTTGTTGGCGGTTTCAATTGTCTTAACCCTGTTTTTTATGCGGTTGGCGGTGGTCAAGCCTGTTAAGTCTATGGTAACTGTGGCGGAGTCAATTGCCAATGGGGATCTGAATGTTTACCCTGAATATGTTGAAGGGGCAAAGGATGAAGTCTGCAGGCTGCAAAACGCCATTGCTGTAATGACGGATAAACTGAATTACCTGATTTCTGAAATCAACCAGGCTTCGGAACAGGTGTCCATGGGTGCAAAGCAGTTATCCGATTCAAGCATGGCGCTGTCCCAGGGGGCTACCGAGCAGGCAAGCACCATCGAGGAACTCACAGCTTCTATTGAGGAATTGTCCTATCAGATTAAATCCAATGCGGAAAGCGCTGAGAAAGCCAATCAGATTGCGACCCAGTCGCGGGACAACGCTACTCAGGGCAAGCAGGATATGATGGATATGCTTCAGGCAATAGGGGATATAAACGAATCCTCCAGAAATATATCCAAAGTTATTAAGGTTATTGACGATATAGCTTTCCAGACAAACATTCTGGCGCTAAACGCTGCCGTTGAGGCCGCAAGGGCAGGCCAGTATGGCAGGGGATTCGCGGTAGTCGCCGAAGAGGTAAGAAACCTTGCCATCAGGTCTGCTAATGCGGCGAAAGAAACTTCAGAGATGATTGAAGGCTCCCTCAATAAGGCCCAAATAGGGGCAAAAATCGCCCAGAAAACCGCCGATTCTTTCAATAAGATTATTGACGGCTTTTCAAATGTCGCAGATCTGGTGGAGAATATATCCACCTCATCCAGCGAGCTTGCTGCCGGTATTTCGCAGATTAATCAGGGGCTTATGCAGTTCTCCCAGGTTGTGCAGATAAACTCTGCCACTTCGGAGGAAGGGGCTGCGTCAAGCCAGGAATTGGCTGGACAGGCAGAACTGCTTAAACAGTTGGTCAACAGGTTTAAGCTCAGAAAAGCCGGCAAACCCCGTGGTGTTAATACCGCGCATTTGGCCGAAGAACCCGCCCTGGACATTGAGCCCGACCAGGGCAAGTTTGAACTGGAGTATCAGGAAGTGAATGACGATAAGCCTGAATCCATAGACTTGGGCGACAACAGCCTTTCGGATTTCTAATCAGTTTCCTCAGCCTCTAACAAAGAAAGGGTGATATTATGGGAGAGTTTCTTGCTCTTAAGCAGATTGTGGAGGAAGATTCCCAGGACGGCAAATTCCTGACGTTTGAACTGGGAAAAGAGAGTTATGGCATTGAGATAAAGTATGTAACCGAGATAATAGGCATACAGCCTATAACCGAAGTCCCCGAAATGCCGGAGTATATAAAAGGGGTAATTAATCTCAGGGGCAAGATTATCCCGGTTATGGATGTAAGGCTGAGATTCGGCAAGCCTGCGGTTGAATATAACGAGCGGACCTGTGTTATCGTAATCGATATACATGATATTTCCCTGGGCCTGATTGTGGACAGGGTATCGGAGGTTTTGCTGATTTCAGAAGAAAATATCGCCCCGCCCCCTGAGTTTGCCAGAGTATCCGGCAGTGGAAGGTTTGTCAAGGGGATTGGCAAGGTAGACGGAGAAATTAAAATACTCCTGGACTGCGAAATGTTCCTCAAAGAGGATGATATCGAAGCATTGGAAAACCTGGCAACCAATGATTAGCAGTTTACAAGCATGCATCACAGTGCCTTTTGCTGTGATGCATGCGTACTATTTATACGGATTTTGTTAATTAATTGTCGAATTTTGTAGATTTTGATTTGGTGGGTACTTGAAAATGATAGCCATTACTGAGAAGGAATTTTTGCAGTTATCCCAACTGATTGAGCAGCAGTTCGGGATTCATTTGAAAAAGGAAAAAAAGTCCCTTGTTATGGGCAGGCTGCACCATATTTTGCAGGAAAAGGGGTTTAAAAATTTTTCCCAATACTATGAGTATGTGGTGAATGACAAGACAGGCGCCGCGAAAACCGAACTGGTTAACAGGATAACCACAAACCATACTTTTTTCTTAAGGGAAAAGGACCATTTCGATTTTTTATACAACCATGTTCTGCCGCATTTTGCCGAGAATAAGAGGCATGAGCCTATAAAGATATGGAGCGCCGGGTGTTCATCCGGGGAGGAGCCTTATACCCTGGCAATGGTTATCAGGGATTTTGTGAATAACAACAAGGTGAACCTGAATTCTAAAATCCTGGCCACCGATATATCGGAAAAAGTGTTGAGCAAGGCAATAGCGGGCGTTTATCAGGGGGAAAGCGTGGCAAATCTCCCTGCCATGTGGAAGCTGAGCTATTTTACCAAAATGGATAAGGATACCTTTAAGGTTAATGATGACATCAAGGCATCCATCACTTTCAACAAATTCAACCTGATGGACGAATTTCCTTTCAGGAGCAAATTCCATGTTATCTTCTGCCGGAATGTGATGATTTATTTTAACAGCGATACAAGGGCAAGGCTGCTGAAGAAATTCTATGACGCCCTGGTGGACGGTGGATACCTGTTTATAGGAAAATCAGAATCGATATTGAAAAACGAAGCCGGATTCAAGTATGTTATACCGTCAATTTACAGAAAAATTTGATTTGTCAAATGAGAGAGAAGGATATGAACAATAACAGCGCTAGCAAAAAGAAAATACGGGTCCTTGTTGTTGATGACAGCCTGGTTAGCAGGGAATTTATCATCAGGGGTTTAAATTCCGACCCTGAGATAACTGTGGTCGCCAAGGCTTCTGACCCTTTTGAGGCCAGGAACAGGATTTTGGAATTCCATCCAGATGTTATGACCTGTGATATTCAAATGCCCAAAATGAACGGTATTGATTTTATCAGAAAGCTCCTGCCTCAATACCCGCTGCCGGTGGTTGTGGTAAGCTCCATCAGCGAGGCAATTTTTGACGCTTTAAACGCGGGTGCTGTTGAATTTGTCGCAAAACCGGGCATTAACGACAGTTTTGACGATTTTATCAGCAACCTGATTAGCAAAATAAAAATTGCGTCCAAATCAAAGCTGACTTTGAATAAACGGCTGCTGCAAAGCAAACAGTCTGTAAAATCCGACCTTACAAAGAAATTCGACCTTATTGCAATAGGCGCTTCCACAGGAGGCACAGAGGCGATACATTTTATATTAAAGTCCCTGCCAAGGGAGATCCCCGGCATTGTAATTGCCCAGCATATACCGCCGGTCTTTTCCAAAATGTTCGCTGAAAGGCTTAAAGCACAAACGGTGTTTGACGTAAAGGAAGCGGAAAACGGCGATATTGTGGAACCGGGATGTGTTTATATCGCGCCCGGGCACCAGCACATCATAGTCAAAAAAGTCGGCAAAAACAACATGATAAGGTTTTATTCGGGCGAAAGCTCCAGCGTGCATACCCCGTCGGTTGACGTTTTGTTTGATTCGGTTGCCGAAGCGGTTGGGAATAAAGCTCTTGGGGTAATCCTGACCGGCATGGGGAGGGACGGCGCCAAGGGGCTGCTGCATATGAGAAATAAAGGCGCCAGGACAGTCGGGCAGGATGAGGAAAGCTCGGTTGTCTACGGTATGCCCAAGGCAGCCTATGAAATTGGCGCTGTTGAAAAACAGGTGAGCCTTGATAGAATACCCAGCACTATTTTGAATTTACTGGCATAGCAGGGGGATAAATATATGAACGGTTACGCGAATATTGGGGAAGTACAAAAGGATGTAATCAGGGAACTGGGCAATATTGGCGCCGGCAATGCGGCAACTGCTTTGGCAAGCCTGCTTAACGATAAAGTTGAAATATCCGTTCCAAACCTTAAATTCATCGATATTTCGGAGATATCGGATATTCTGGGAGGGCCGGAGAAGGAAGTCGTAGGGATTCTTGTAAGAATGACCGATGATGTTGACGGTATGCTCATATATATAATGGATTATCATTTTGTAAAGCATTTGCTGGGCAGCCTGCTTAATGAGGATGTGCAAGCATTCAGCGGCATTTCTGAAATAGGGCTTTCTGCCTTAAAGGAAGTTTCAAATATTTTGTCAGGCAGTTATGTGAACGCCCTGTCCAGGCTTACCAGCCTTGATATCAGGCTTTCCCTGCCTGAAATAGCCATCGACATGGTGGGGGCTATCTTAAATTTCCCCGCCGCTGTTGTCGGTGAACTCGGGGACAAGTTGCTTTTGATAGAAGAAAACTTTATTGCCAGCGGAAACTCTATTCAAAGCCATCTACTACTTATCCCTAATATGCAGTCACTCCATGAAATTATGAAGCGATTAGGTGTTGAATAATGGCAGAATGTCTGGTTGTTGGAATATCCGATCAAAAAGTTGCCCGCAAGCCCGATAAGCTGGTGTCTTATGCCCTCGGTTCATGTGTGGGGATATGCCTTTATGACAAGGTCCTGCAGGTAGCAGGCCTGGCCCATATTCTGCTTCCCGATTCAAAAAATAATGTGTCCGGGTCCATCAATGTCTACAAATATGCCGACACAGCTATTGAAAGGCTGGTGCAGCATATGGAAGCATTGGGGTGCCAGCGCAGCAGGATTGTTGCCAAAATATCCGGAGGGGCGAATATGTTCAATACGCCTGGGATAAGTGTCGGGGATAAAAATGTCGAGGCTGTAAGAAGGGAACTTGCAAGGTTAAGGATTAAAATAGTCGCCGAAGATGTGGGCGGAAATTACGGTAGAACCCTGATGTTTGATTCTGAAAACGGCATGCTGGAGGTCAGGTCCCTTTCCCATGGCAATAAAATAATATAATTTATCGAATTTGCTTAAAAATACGATGGATTTGCCGATATTATAATTGAGCAAGGGGTTTTGTCAAATCTTACGGAAAGGATTTGAAATCTATGATCGAGCTAACCGACCTTACAGATAAGACGTTTGTTTTAAACTGTGACCTTATCGAGAATATAACGTCAATCCCGGAAACAAAAATTACTTTAACGAACGGGAAATACTATTTGGTGAAAGAAACTCCTTCTCAAGTTGTTGAAAAGGTGATCAAATACAGAAAAGGCTTGAAATCATCAAAATAATCATGACTGGGAGCTAAGGAGGACTTCTTTTGGATTTTACACTTATTCTGGGCATTATTGCTGGATTTGCCCTGGTTGCATTTGGAATTGCAGACGGCGGAAATTTGAGAGGGTATTACGATTTTGCCAGTATCCTTATTACAATCGGCGGTACTTTTTCTGCCACTTTTGCCTCGTTTCCCTTTAAGCATTTTATCAGCATACCAAAGCATATTTGGATAGTGATAAAAAAGCCGAAGCACGACCACAATTATTACATAAACCTCATTCTTGAACTGGCGGTGGATGCAAGGCGCAACGGTATCCTGTCCCTCGAGGAGAAGGCACTGAACATAAAGGATAAATTCCTGTCAAACTGCATTATGCTGATTGTCGACGCCATGGACCCTGAAAAGACAAAAGAGCTGATACAGAATGAAATCGACAATATCGAAGCCAGGCATGCCGCAGTTTGGAATATGTATGAAAGGGCTTCGGCTTTCGCTCCGGCTTTCGGTATGATTGGTACTCTGATAGGCCTTATTAACATGCTGGCGAACCTGGACATGGATTCCGAAACCGGCTCGAAAGCTCTGACTCAGGGCATGGCTACTGCGCTTTTGACCACCCTTTATGGTTCGTTAATCGCCAACCTTGTTTTTGTACCAATCTCAAACAAACTCAAGGCAAGGCATGAGGAAGAAATGTTGTGTAAGATGATTATTGCCGAAGGTGTATTTGCAATCCAGGCAGGCGACAACCCCAGGTTTATTGAGCAGAAGCTTAATGCATTTCTGGATAATTATCAAAGAGAGAAGAAAGAAAAAAAGAGAGGGAAGGAACCGAAAGTACCCGAAAATATAGATTGATAAGGATAGATGCCCATGAAGCGCAAAAAAATTGAAGGCTCATCCTCCGGATACAACTGGATGGACACCTACGGCGATATGGTAACGCTGCTGCTTACCTTCTTCGTATTGCTATATTCCATGTCTACAGTAGATGCCCAGAAATGGCAGATGCTTGTTGCCGCTTTAAATGGTAAAAAGCATATAGTTGTGGACGATGGCCCATCCCGGGTGGGAGGAGAAGTATCAGACGGCAATGTTGAGGACGGCCAGCCTTTTCCGCCCCAGGTGGACATTGACAGGGATGTTAAAGAGGTTAAGGAATTTGACGATTTGTATTATTACTTGAAAAAATATTTCCAAAACAATTCCGACTATCAATCAAAGGTTGAGTTGCATAAAGGCGACGGGTACACGTTTATAACCTTCCAAAACAATGTGTTTTTTGATGGCGACAGCGCCGTTCTAAGGCCCGAAGGCAAAAAAATCCTTGATGTGCTTGCGGATGCCTTGAAAAACATTTCTAACGATATTGGTGAAATCAGGGCATACGGGCACACCGCCAGGGCAGGCTCCGCAAACCAGCCAAATACCATCGAAGGCGACAGGACGCTGTCTGTTCTAAGGGCAAACAATGTTATTATCTATTTGCAGAAGAAGAACATCATCGAGCCTAAAAAAATGGTTGCTGAAGGGTATGGCGAGCACAGGCCCCTTGTACCCCATGACGGTACAGAAGCAACCAGAATTAAAAACAGGCGCGTGGAAATCTACATTGCAAAAGCTGACAAATCCAACCTTACTCTTGATAAGATATATGAGGAAATTAACAAATCAAATAAAAAAGACAACAACCAAAATAATAAATAGATTACAAGTTCTCCTTTATGTAAAAGCAGGAAATCCCGCCGGCTAAGTTTTTAGCGGCGGGCTTTCCCGCTTTTTTAGGTTTCTGTGCAGAAAATCCCCATCGGCACAGCAGATGGGGATTTTAAAGTTTCATGGCGTTGTGGTTGGATTAGACGCAGTTGAGGTTGTATCCGAAGTTGTGGGGGCAGGTTCTTCAAAGGCGCCGGGGTACAGGGCTTTGGCTATTCTCCTTGCCGCTTCAACCATCCTCATGCCCTGGCTTTCAATCAATTCAGCCTCGATCTCGAAAACTTTTTGACTTTTAACAGCCGGGCTGGATTTCAGCCCGTTCAAATTCTTAACCTTTTCTTTAATGGATGGCGGGCAGAATATTGCCTCAGCCTGGCTAAGGACAGACTCTTCTGCCATCCAGTCCTTATTGTTTTCAGCAGGGTTTTCCGCCCCTGCAGATGTAATCAAACGGTGTATTACGGTATCGCCGGTGGCTACATGGATATAGGAATCTGCAACATAGAGCGCCTTGATTGTCGGGGTATCGGAAAGGCTGGATAATACTTTTTCATTGATATCGTCTAATTTGTTGTTAATCTCAAGCATGTAAGACGAGCCTTTTTCGGCTCCCTGCTTTTCACCAAGGAAAATTTTTGCCACAGATTGATAGATTGACTGAAGCTCGCTAAAATCCTGCGCTGCGGGGATAACAACCAAGGGGATATTGTTCTTTTTAAGAATCTCCTTAACAGAATCCGAGGGCGTCTTTTGGGTTAAAACCAAATCGGGCTTTGCCTTGATTATCACATCCATGTCAGGCAGCAATACGCTGCCGGCGGAATCAAGCTGCGCCGCCTGCTCAGGATAAACACATTCTTCCGACCTTATAGCCATTGAAGGGCCAAACCCCATATCCCAAATGATTTCGGTAAGGGAGGGGGATAACACGGCAACCTTTGAAGGTGGAGCAGTGATTTCAGTCCCGTTCACATTGACTGGAAAACCTGTATCCACCGATGTGTCGGATGTGTTTTTAGAATGTTTGGAACAGCCGGGAAACATGAGGTAAACAGCCAGTATAAATGCAAATACTGCCGAAAGTTTTTTCCTCAATTTTTTTCCTCCTTTCCAGCCTTACAGTTAAGTAAATGAAAAGAAATTATGCAGTTATAGCAATCCTTAATCATCAATGCTTTCTCCCCTGCTCAGTTTAGCCAGCATATCGGATATGAACTGGCGGGCATAGCGTGGAGAGCGCGCGCCGCGTTCCAGCGCCCATCTTTCCGCAAGGGCAAGGAGCTTATTTTGCTCACAGTCAAGCCCCCGGTCCTTCGCCATTTGGGATACAATTTCAAGGAACCGCTGCTTGTCCGGCAAAAGGTAGGTCACGAACAGCCCAAACCTGTCAGAAAGGGAGACCGCTTCCTGTATCGTGTCGGCGTGGTGAACTTCATCGCCACTGCGGTCGCTGAAGGTTTCCCTGAGCAAATGGCGGCGGTTGGAAGTCGCGTATATCAGCACATTGCCCGGCCTTGACGCAAGCCCGCCCTCAAGGACAGCTTTAAGAGCCGAAAAATTATCGTCATTGCCGGAGAAGGACAAATCGTCAATAAAAACAATGAACTTCATCGGGATTTCTGAAAGCCTGGCGGTAAGTTCGGGGAGTTCGCTTAAAGATTCCTTAGGCATTTCAATCATCCGAAGCTTTCTGTCCGCATATTCATTAAGGAGCGCTTTAACCGTTGAAGATTTTCCGGTTCCCCTGTCGCCGTACAGGAGGATGTTGTTTGCTTCGAATCCGTCCAGGAAGGCAAGGGTATTATCGACGACAATTTTCTTCTGGGTTTCATACCCTTTTAAATCAGCCAGCCTTATTGTATCCGGGTTTGCAATTGGATGCAGGCTATTGCCCTTCCACAAAAAAGCGTTGCAATAAACAAATTGCCCGACACCGTTTTTCTGATGGAATTCGGCAAGCTCGCTGATGCATCCATCCCATTCGCCATCCAGCGGATAATCTGCGGGGGAATCGTCCCATAAGGGCAGGGAGTTTAAGCTTAGAAAATCCTTTACCATCCCGGCAGTGTTTGAAGCCGCTAAATACAGTACCGATAAGTCACGTTTCGCCAGAGCCAGCAACCGCTCGTTAAGATTGTCGGTTCCTCCCTTTGCAAGAAGCCTGGTGAAAATATTATCATCCGCCAGCACTTCCTCAGCCATGGCCTGCTTGAGGCTTTTCATCCCGCCGCCTGACAGCAGGGCGGAGGATAATTCCCCACAGGTTTGGTAAACTGTTTTATAATCCTTTTCAGCACAGCTTTCAAGCAGCCTTAAAACCCGGGAGGTAACAGGCATGTCCAAAACGCCGCGGTAAATGGTGATTGACAGCATATTAAAGGTTAGCGCACTGAATGAGACTTCTTCTTGAATCATCGTTTAGCCTCGCTTGTGTAGATTTATTCAATATATCTAGTATTTTACTCGCAAGGCGCAAAAGTGTCAACAAAAGCTTATAAATGTAAAGCGGTTTGCCAGCAAGCAGAATTTGTGCTAAAATTTGTCTTAAACTAACTTTACGGGGTGTTTTGGTTGGAGAAGGATGGATTGGAAAGGGAAATCACCTGCTGTATCTCCGGACACCGCCCGGAAAAGCTGCCTTTCGGCTGGCGGGATGAAGCAGCCTATTCAAAACTGAAAAACGCTATTCGCCTGGAGATTATAAAAGCGGCGGAAAGCGGATACCGCAATTTTATCTCAGGTATGGCACTGGGCGTGGACACATGGGCTGCGGAGGAAGTGGTGAATTTAAGGGAACAGGGCTTTGATGTCAGGCTAATTGCGGCTCTTCCCTGCCCGGAGCAGGATAGTCGGTGGCCGAAGGATGCAAGGGAGAGGTTTAAAAACCTGCTGGCAAAAGCTGACGGGGTTTATGTTATAAGCGACAGGTATACACCTTTTTGCATGGGGGCGAGGAATTTGTGGATGGTGGAACATTCCTCCCTGCTTATTGCGGTTTTTAACGGAAGGCAAAGCGGAACATATAATACAATTTTTCACGCTGAGTGCTTCGGGTTAAATATTGTCGTAATTAATCCGGATAATATAGTGTGATAAACATTTTGCACCCTATGATGCTTGCGGCAATATATTGCCTCTTCTTATCTTGCGGCAATATGGCATATTATGTTATAATTCTATGAGTTACCACTCTAATTTAAAGCTAGGGAGGGTGCAGGCATGGATATTCGTGTTGGCGATGTCCTGGTTATGAAAAAGCCGCATCCCTGCGGCAGCAACCAGCTTAACGTGCTTAGAATCGGCATGGATTTCAGGCTCCAGTGCCAGGGTTGCGGGCATGAGTTTATGTCTCCACGCCTTAAAATAGAAAAGCGTGTTAAAAAGATTATCAGGGATCAGGAAACCATAACTCCATAATCCGATGAAACGAGGCAAAGCAAGATGGATATGTTTGAAAAACTGGCGGAAGTTGAAAAACGCTACGAAGAATTAAACGGGCGGCTTTATGATACGGATGTTGTATCCGATGTCGAGCAGTATAAGCAGCTTATGAAGGAGATTAAAAACCTTGAGCCCATTGTGGAGAAGTTCAGGGAATACAAGGACGCCGTAAAACAGCATGAGGAGGCAAGGGCGATTCTGGATGATGCTGGCGCCGACAGGGAGCTGAAGGAACTGGCGGAGCTGGAATTTGAAGAGAGCCGCGACAGGATTGAGCGCGCTTCCGAGGAATTGAAAAAGCTGCTTATCCCCCGGGACCCGAACGACGACAGAAATGTTATTATCGAAATCCGCGGGGGCGCAGGCGGGGAGGAGTCGGCGCTGTTCGCCGGCTCATTATATCGTATGTATACAATGTATGCCGCTGCCAAAGGCTACAAGGTGGAGCTGCTGAATATAAATGAAACAGAGCTTGGCGGTATTAAGGAAGTAAGCTTTATGGTAATCGGCGACGGGGCTTACAGCCGCTTTAAGTTTGAAAGCGGGGTTCACCGGGTGCAAAGGGTGCCTGAAACCGAGGCGGGCGGCAGGATACACACTTCCACCGCGACGGTGGCGGTGCTGCCGGAAGTTGAGGATGTGGAAGTGGAAATCAATCCCGCCGACCTTCAGATTGACACCTTCCGGGCAAGCGGCGCCGGCGGGCAGCATGTAAACAGGACAGAATCTGCTATCCGTATCACCCACCTGCCCTCAGGCATTGTGGTGGAATGCCAGGACGAGCGCAGCCAGTTTAAAAACAAGGAGAAGGCTTTAAAAATCCTGCGCGCCCGGCTTTATGAGCAGGAGCAGGAAAAGCAACGCGCCCAGGTGGCTGCTGACAGAAGGTCGCAGATTGGAACCGGTGACAGGAGCGAGCGGATCCGCACCTACAATTTCCCCCAGGGGCGGGTAACCGACCACAGGATAGGGCTAACCCTTTACCGCATTGACAGCATAATGGACGGGGATTTGGACGAACTTGTGGAAGCCCTCATTACCGCCGACAGGGCGGAAAAACTTAAAGCTTCGGGGGAAGAGCAGTGAAATACGATACAGTCCTTTTAAAGGGCGATGAGGACGGGATAAACCGGGCGGCAAAGCTTCTGGCAGAAGGCGAGCTGGTGGCAATACCCACCGAAACCGTGTATGGGCTTGCAGCCAACGCCTTGAACCGCGAGGCGGTAAGGCGGATTTTTGAATCCAAGGGCAGGCCGCAGGATAACCCGCTGATTGTGCATATATCCGATATAAGAGAGCTGAAACCCTTAGTAGAGGATATCCCCGAAAACGCCGTGAAACTTGCCCAGAAATACTGGCCGGGGCCTCTCACAATGATTTTCCGGCGCAGCAGCCTTGTGCCGGAAGAAGTGAGCGCAGGGCTTGACACAGTCGCAATCAGGATGCCTTCCCATCCTGTTGCCCGTGAAATCATCTCAAGGGCGGGAGTGCCCCTTGCGGCGCCCTCCGCCAACCGCTCGGGCAGCCCCAGCCCCACCACCGCCGCCCATGTGATGGAGGATATGATGGGCAGGATTCCCGCAGTGGTTGACGGCGGGGAGTCATCGGTGGGGGTTGAATCCACCGTTCTGGATTTGACCAGGGATGAGCCAAGGCTGCTTAGGCCCGGTGGAATTACCCCCGAACAAATCCGTGCTGTCACCGGCAGCCTGGTTATTGACAAAGCGGTTACCGGCAAGCTGGAGGAAGGGGCGGTGGCGGCATCCCCGGGGATGAAATATAAGCACTACGCCCCAAAAGCCAGGGTTATACTGGTGAAAGGCTCTGCCGATGCCTTCACTTCCTTTGTGAACAGCCAAAAAGGCGAAGGGGTTGCGGCGATGTGCTTTGACGGGGAGGAAAAAGGATTATCCGTGCCCTTTGTGACCTATGGAAAAAGGGCGGATTCCGCCGAACAGGCCCACAGGGTTTTTGATGCATTAAGGCGGCTTGATGAAATTGAGGCGAAGCTGGTCTACTGCGCCTGCCCCGAACCTGAAGGCATCGGGCTAGCAGTTTACAACCGGCTGCTTCGCTCCGC
This sequence comes from Clostridiales bacterium, assembly GCA_012839705.1. GTDB lineage: Bacteria > Bacillota > Clostridia > Oscillospirales > Acutalibacteraceae > Avimonas. The sequence goes on from DUMT01000009.1 coordinate 17,103, forward strand.
CGGCTTTGAGGTGATTAACCTTGATGAATAAGCTTTATGTTGTGGGGGTTACCGGCCCGATGGGTTCCGGCAAAAGTGCGGTTACAAAGGTTTTTGCCGAAAATGAGCTTAAAATCATAGATACAGACCAGCTTTCCCGCAGGGTTGTAGAACCCGGCTCCCCCTGCCTTAAAAAGCTTGTGGAGCATTATTCGGATGCAGTTTTAAACCCCGATGGCACATTAAACCGAAGGGAGCTTGCAAAACGGGCTTTTGCCACAGAGGAAACGGCAAAATTATTAAATTCCATCACCCACCCGTTTATAATTGAGCTGACAATGTCCATACTAAACCAGATGGAACAATCTGGGGAGGATGTGGCTGTTGTTGAAGCAACCCTGCTTTTTGAGAGCGGGATGGATTCGATTTGCGACAAAACAGTGGCGGTAATTGCCCCGTTTGAGACAAGGATTGAGCGTGTGCTAAAGCGCGACCCGCATTTGGACAGAAACCAGGCAGAATCCCGCATGTCCCGGCAGCAGCCGGAGGAGTATTATGCAAAACATGCGGATTTTGTAATAAATAATAACGGTGATTTTTCCGACCTTCGCCTTCAGGCAGAGAAGCTGGCGCAGAATTTCAGGGAGTGGGCAAATGAAAAAAAGAATTCGCATAATTTCCTCGTTTAGTTTGAAGAATAAGATAAAGGAAATTCTGCCCAGAAAGAATATCATATTAGAAATCACGCTCTGGCTTGTAGTACTGACTGTATCCGCCCTGCTGCTTCAGTTCGGGTATATGAAATTTTTGCAGTCGGCATATCCTCTTAAATACAGTGAGTTTGTAAACAGGTTTTCCAGCGAATACGGATTTGAGCCTTCCCTGATTTTTGCCTTGATACACACCGAAAGCGGGTTTGACCCCAACGCTGTATCCCACGCCAATGCCATAGGGCTTATGCAGATAAATGAGGATACCTTTCAATGGGCGCAAATGCGTACCCCTGAAAAAGAAAACCTGCCTGTTGAAATGCTGTATGACCCCGAAATCAATATAAAATATGGGATAATAGTCTTATCCCTGCTGCGGGAGGAATTCAAGGACACCGAAACCATGCTGGCAGCGTATAATGCAGGGATTGGCAATGTGCGAAAATGGCTGAAAAACCCTGAATATTCGGATGACGGTATTAAACTTAAAGCCATACCTTTTTGGGAAACTGAAAAATATATTAAGAAAGTTCCAGCCACAAAAAGGTTATATGAAAAAATATATGATTTCGATTAAAGGAGGAAACAAAATGTCAACCAATAATGAAAAATCCCCTTCGGAAGCTTTGAAGGAGCAGCTTTTTTACAAACCCAAAAACGCCACGGTCACACTTGATGAAGCCGAAATAAAAGCGGCAGATGAATACTGCGATGGGTATAAGAAGTTTTTAAATACCGCAAAAACCGAAAGGGAGTTTGTCAAAGCCGCAATCGAGATGGCGGAAAAAAAGGGTTTTGTGCCCTTTGACAGGAATAAAAAGCTTAAAGCTGGGGATAAGGTTTATCTCAACAACCGCAATAAATCCCTGATTCTGGCGGTAATCGGTTCAAGGCATATCACAGACGGAGTTTCAATCGCAGCCGCCCATATCGATTCCCCGCGGCTTGACTTAAAGCCCAACCCCCTTTACGAGGACAGGAACCTTGCGTATTTCGACACCCACTATTACGGCGGGATTAAGAAATACCAGTGGACTGCCATGCCATTGGCGCTGCACGGCGTAGTGGCGCTTAAGGACGGCAGGACTATTGATGTCTGCATAGGCGAGGACGAAACCGACCCGGTATTCTGTGTCACCGATTTGCTGCCCCATCTGGCATCCGAGCAGATGAAGAAAAGCGCCTCGGAATTCATCAAAGGCGAGGATTTGAACATCCTTATTGGCTCCAGGCCCTTTAAGGACGACAAGGGCAGCGAGCTTGTAAAGCTGAATATTATGAAGATACTTTACGAACGCTACGGGATATTGGAAAGCGACTTCCTTTCCGCCGAGCTGGTGGCGGTACCCGCATACCCCGCCCGGGATGTGGGGCTTGACCGCAGCATGATAGGCGGCTACGGCCATGACGACAGGGTTTGTGCTTATCCGGCTCTCACATCAATATTGGAAACCGAGAACCCGGCATATACCGCTATAACAATTTTGGCTGACAAAGAGGAAATCGGCTCCGAAGGCAATACCGGCATGCAGTCCGCATTCTTTAAATACTTTGTTGCCGACATTGCGGCATCCTTTGGAGAGGAGTGCCGCCATGTGCTGTCGAATTCAGTCTGCCTGTCGGCGGATGTCAACGTGGCTTATGACCCCCTTTACTCCGATGTTGTGGAAATCAGGAACTGCGCCGAGTTGAACCACGGGGTTGCCCTTACCAAATACACCGGCTCCCGCGGCAAGGTGGATACCTCCGACGCTTCCGCCGAGTTTATGGCAATGATTCGCAAGCTGATGGATGACAATAACGTCCTTTGGCAGATTGGTGAGCTTGGAAAGGTAGATGTTGGCGGCGGCGGTACGGTTGCAAAATATATTGCCGACCTTGACGTGGATACCGTGGATATGGGTGTGCCAGTTTTGTCAATGCATTCACCCTTTGAAGTGGTTTCAAAGCTTGACGTTTATATGGCTCATAAGGCATTTGCCACATTGTTTGGAAGGAAATAGGTATATTTATCAAAAAAAGGAGAGTTCCAAAATCGGAGCTCTCCTTTTTAGAGAGTTTCAAAAACGGAGCTTACCTTTTTAAATGGAAAGGTTGTAAATAATGCAATTAGAGAAAAACCAGATTATTACTTTGGAGATAACCGGAGTTACAGCGGAAGGCAGCGGAGTAGGGCGCGCGGAATGCGGGATGGCTGTTTTTGTGCCTTTTACTGCTGTTGGGGACGTGATTGAGTGCCAGGTTTTAAAGGTCAAATCAACCCACGCCTACGGCAAAGTAAGGGAGATAAAAGTTAAATCCCCGGACAGGTTGGGGGCGGAAAACATAGATTGTTCGGTTTACGGGAAATGCGGCGGCTGCGTGTGGCGTCATATCAATTATGAGGCGGAGCTTCGCTACAAATGGCAGCGGGTTGCCGACGCGTTAAACAGAATCGGCGGCATTGACATTATGCCGGAACCGATTGTAGGGGCAGAGAATATAGCGGGATACAGGAATAAGGCGCAGTATCCTGTGGCTCCGGGGGAACACAGGATGATGATAGGGTTTTACGCCCCCCGCAGCCACAGGGTGGTGGAACAGCACCATTGCGCCCTTCAGCCCCAGGAATTTGGCGCCATTGTGGATATAATTGCAAAATGGGCGAAGAAAAGCGGCGTTTTAGCATATGACGAAACGGAGGGCAAAGGGCTGCTAAGGCATATTTTTATCCGCAAGGCGGATTCTACCGGGGAGATTATGGTGGGTCTGGTTTGCACGTCTGGGAAAATCCCAAACCCAGATATGCTGGTTTCAGAGCTTCGCAAAAATGTGGAAAACCTGGCGTCTGTGATGGTGAACATAAACCGGGAAAGGACAAATGTTATATTAGGCGGCAGTGAATTTGTCCTGTGGGGCAAAAACTCGATTACAGATGAGCTTTGCGGGCTGCGGTTCCAGCTTTCTATGCAGTCATTTTATCAGGTGAACCACAGGCAGGCGGAGGTACTTTATAACCTTGCAAAAAAAGAAGCCGGATTGACCGGCTCGGAAACTGTAATTGACCTTTATTGCGGCACCGGCACTATTGGTCTTACCATGGCAGGCAGCGCAAAAAAGGTAATTGGGGTTGAAATTGTTGAATCGGCGGTTTCCGACGCTCGGCGGAATGCTGAGGAAAACAATATCACCAATGCGGAATTTATATGCGGTGACGCGGCATCGGCGGCACAAATGCTTAAAAGCGAGGGAATAAATCCCGATGTCGTAATCCTCGACCCACCCCGCAAGGGCTGCGGCGAAGGGCTGGTTGAAACCATTGCCGAAATGAACCCTGAAAGGGTAGTTTATGTTTCCTGCGACCCTGCAACCCTGTCCCGGGACTTAAAGCATTTCGGCGAACTGGGATATAAGACCCTGCGGGTGACGCCCGTTGATTTATTCCCAAGGACGGCGCA
>DUMT01000086.1 GCA_012839705.1 Clostridiales bacterium
ACTAAGCTGAAAATAAAAGGCATGAAGTTTTGGCTCAAATTAGCTTGAAAAGGCTGTTTACAGAATAAACTGTAAACAGCCTGTGTAAGGGATCAGACGGGGTGAACCTTTTCTTCCATGTTAAGGTGCTTTCCGTCTATGCCGTATTTCCTGTTCCTGCGCTTTTCAAAGAATTTCACAGCCACCTGTCCGAACTGGGCATATGTGAGGATATCCTCCTCCTGCTCGTACCATTCGCTGACCTCTTTGCGCATCTTGTCGAGTTCCGGCTCCAGCAGGTCAGCGGGCCTGCAGGTAATGGGCTCCTCGTCGCCGATAATCTTCTTTACAAACTCGGGGTCAACCGGGACAGGGGTTTTGCCGTATTCGCCTTTAACAAGGCCCTTGAACTCCTTGGTGACCATCTTATAGCGTTCCCCGCTGATTACGTTTAATACAGCCTGGGTGCCAACTATCTGCGAAGTGGGAGTTACCAGCGGCGGATAGCCTGAATCCTGCCTTACCCTGGGCACCTCCTGGAGAACCTGCTCCAGCTTATCCTCCTGGCCGGCCTGCTTCAGCTGGCTGACCAGGTTAGAGAGCATTCCGCCCGGCACCTGGTAAATCAGTGCGTTGGTGTCAACCTCCAGCATTTTGGGGTTGAGCAACCCACTTTCCATATATTTGCGGCGCAGCGTGGAGAAGTAGCGGGTGGCTTCGTTCAGCTTCTTCAAATCAAGGCCGGTGTCGTATTCAGTACCTGCCAGGGCGGCAACCATTGATTCGGTTGCGGGATGGGATGTGCCCATGGCAAGAGGCGACAGTGCGGTATCGATTACATCAGCCCCGGCTTCAATGCCTTTGAGCATAACCATATCAGCAATGCCGGCGGTAAAGTGGGAATGGAGCTGAATCGGGATTTTTACATTCTCTTTAAGTGCCTTTACAAGCTCGTAGGTTTCATAGGGAGTAAGCAAGCCTGCCATGTCCTTAATGCAGATTGAATCAGCACCGGTATTTTCAAGGTCTTTTGCGTACTTTACAAAATACTCGATGTTGTGAACCGGGCTGGTTGTGTAGGAAATCGCAACCTGGACATGGGCGCCCTTCTCTTTCCTTGCAGCCTTAATGGATGTTTCAAGGTTGCGTATATCGTTGAGGGCGTCGAATATGCGGATGATGTCGATGCCGTTTGCCACAGATTTCTGGACAAAATACTCTACTATATCATCGGCGTAATGGCGGTATCCAAGCATATTCTGACCGCGGAAAAGCATCTGCAGTTTTGTTTTGGGCATCTTTTTGCGCAGAATCCTGAGCCTCTCCCATGGGTCCTCGTCCAAAAAGCGCAGGCAGGCGTCAAAGGTAGCGCCGCCCCAGCACTCGATTGAGTGGTAACCTATATCGTCAAGTATCTCCAGCGCCGGCAGCATTTCCTCGGTGGTCATACGGGTGGCGATGAGGGACTGGTGCGCGTCGCGGAGAATGGTTTCGGTAATGCCTACTTTAGCCAAATCATTTCAGTCCTTTCTATCCGGAGAATCTTACTGAAGGGATATCAGGAGTTTTCCGGAATCAACGCTCTCTCCCTTGCTGACATGGACAGCGGCGATAACGGCGTCTCTGGGCGCCATGATTTCGTTCTCCATCTTCATGGCTTCCAGAATCAGCAGTACCTGGCCCTTTTCAACCTTGTCGCCCGCCTTTACCATAACATCAACAATGGTTCCGGGCATCGGGGCGTTGAGGGGCTCGGCGCCTTCCACAGAAGCAGGAGCGGCAGCTGCAGCAGGTGCAGGCTGCGGGGCGGCAGCCGGTGCGGGTGCCGGAGCAGGGGCCGCGGCAGGAGCCGGTGCGGGTGCAGGGGCGGAAACAGCGGGAGCTGCAGCGCCACCGGATACTTCTTCAACCAAAACATCATAAGTCTGTCCGTTTACGGTAATATTAAATCTTTTCATAAACCAGTACAATCCTTTCTAAACAGTATTTAAAGGACAATATTTGAATGTTTCTTCGGCAGGCGGGATACCCTCTTGCCCGCCAACATATCCAACACAGCGGTAAGCTTTGATTTTGTTTCGCTGGGAGCAATAACGTCCGTTACATAACCCTTCGTGGCAGCTGAAACCGCATCCCCTTCTGTTTCGGCGAATTCCTCAGCCAGCTTTTTGCGCTCCTCCACCGGGTTTGTGAGATTCTGCAGCCTGTCCTTCCAGAAAATGTGGATAGCAGCTTCAGGCGCCAGCGGCAGGATTACCGCAGTGGGCCAGGCGAGAACCACGTCAGCACCGGCGGATTTTCCGGCAACTGCGATATAAGCCGAGCCGTAAGCCTTTCCGGCGATTACTGTAACCTTGGCAGTGGTGGCTTCAGCATATGCGTGGGACAGCTTTGCAGCGCCGCTAATGGACGCAAACCCCTCGCAATCCACAAAAGTTACAACAGGCAGGGAGAATCCGTCGCACATACGTACAAACCGGGCAACCCGGGCGGCTTCAGAGTCGCTGAGCTTCTGCTCAGCAATAGCCACAATGCCGCACACGGTACCGTTTACACGGGCTAACGCCGTCTTATTTGCGCCATCACCCAAAACCACAGCAGTACCGGAATCGGCAACCGCTTCTATAACGCCTGAAATGCTGTCGCATTCCAGCATGGGAGCATTGTCCATTTCGAAGGACAGCGGCATTGACAGGTTGTTGGAAGGAAGCAGGGTGATAAGCTCCCTTGCCTTGTCAACAGCGGCATCGGCGTCTTCGGCAACAATGTCGGCTGTACCGTTTTCATCGCCGGGGTTTAAGTAATAATCCGCGCCTTTTGCGGCGATTACGATATCGGCATTGGCGGCAATAACCGCAGCTGAACCGACGCAAGCCCCTGCCACAACCGCAATCTGGGGCACCACGCCGGAAATATTGTTGGAAGCGCGGAGGATTTCCGCTATTGCATCCATGGCATCAATGCCTTCGCCGAGCTTCGCGCCGTCACTGTCGAAAATTCCAACTACCGGCACGCCGTTCTGGGCGGCAAGAGCCAGGACCTTGCAGATTTTATCCGCCTGGGCCTTTCCGATTGCACCGAGGTTAACATCCCTGTCCTGGGCAAATGCATAGACCGGGCAACCGTCCACGGTGCCGTATCCAGCTACAACCTCGGCGGGCTTGTCGCCACTGCGTGCCAGCCTGTCTATTTCCACAAAAGTTGAGTCGTCAAACAACCGCAGCAAGCGTGCGCGCGCCTGCGAGCTTTCCAGTGCAGAAGCGGCTTCAGACAACTTCTGGAGCTGTTTTTGCAAATTCATTAAAGTTTCCCCCATTCAAATGGCAAGCTTGTGAGATAATTACTCCAGTAAATAAAGTAATAGTATTTCTTTAAAATAGTCGCAAATTGAAATAATTATAACTCATTGCTAAACAAATAACAATATATATATAAATACAAAAGGTAAATATTACTTAATTTTTGGCTGATTTTCCAGAAATCCAACCTAAAACCAAGTAATACTTACCACATTTTCAACAACATTTTTTGGCAAACAGGCTACTAATATCAAGCAGGCAATCCCCCTGCCCTTCAAACCTTTTGCCTGCAATATTTTCAAGCACCCTGATTATCTCAGGATTGCCGGATTTTGTAAAATTAACGCCTTTCCGCAAAGCAAGATTCAATGCGGCGCGGACAAGCCCATCCGCAACCGCGCTGTCCCCGGCTTTCAAATCCAGCAGCTCTGCATTTTGGTTGGAAAGCCGGTATACAATATGCCCCAAAACCAAATCTCCATCCCGTGCAGCCAGGCATAAAACATCGGGGCCTAGATTTAGGGATGAAACTGTTTTCTTGAAATACTCCTCACCTGCCGGAAGAATGGAAATCATATTTTGCGCCTCTCCTGAGTTGAATCTGCCTCCGCCTTAGGAGCCGCGGCAGCTTTAAGGAGGGACTGCACCTCCCTCGGCTCCAGCTCACGCCATTTTCCGGGCTGCAGCATGCCCAGCCTGACATTCCCGATGGCTATCCGCCTCAGCCTTGCCACCTCTATGCCTAAGGCTTCAAACATCCTCCTAATCTGCCTGTTCCTGCCTTCATAAAGTATAATCTCAGCCACCACCCGCTCAGACCTTGTGCCGTCCGGGTTCTGTCCGGATATAATGGAAATCTCCGCCGGGGCGGTTTTGGTGGTTTCCCCTTCCAGCAGCATTCCTTCCCGGATTTGCATAAGCTGCTCGTCGGTAGGCTCAGGCCTTAATGTTACACGGTATACTTTTGGAATATGCCTTGAGGGGTGGATGATGGCGTTTGCAAAATCCCCATCGTTGGTAAGAAGCAAAAGCCCTTCCGAATCCCGGTCAAGCCTGCCCACAGGGAAAACCCTGACCCCCACATTCTTTACCAAATCGGCAACACACCTGCGCCCTTTTTCATCATTCATGGTGGTGACATACCCCCGGGGCTTGTGGAGCATTATATATACAAGCCGCTCAGGGCTGTGAATCCTTTTTCCGTCAACGGTGACAATATCCCGTTTAAGGTCCGCCTTGTCACCCAATCCGGCAAGGCGGCCGTTTACCTTAACCCTGCCCTCAAGTATCATTTCTTCAGCTTTGCGCCTTGAGGCAACACCGCATTCTGAAAGCAGTTTTTGAAGTCTTTCAGCTCCCATTAAAGCTTATCATTCCTTTAATATCTTGAATTTTGAAGCGCCCCAAATAGTATTATCCCATTCAGTTTTTTATCCATGCCTTAAAAAGGCTTATAAAATGCCGGACAGCCTTTTTAAAAAAGCCTGCCACGGGGCGGGCGCCAACACTGCCGGCGGTTTTTATTTCCACCCTGCAAAGCTCCCTGTCGCCGACCAAATACCGGACACATCCGACAACCTCGCCGGTTTCAACTGGGGCAACCAAGAACTTCGGCAGGTTCATCTCAACCCTCAAAAGCCCCATTTCCTCCTTCAGCAGCACTTTTGCCGGGGGAGCATCCATTGAAAGCTTTACCTTTCCCAGATTCCCTCCCGCCACGTCCAGGTCAGGAAGCTCCTGATGGGGCAGCTGAACCGATTCGGTGATAGAAAAGCCGTAATCGTACATGGCGATATGGTCGTTCCAGTCGTCGCCGGCTTTTAAAGTCACCGCAATAAGGGTAACCCCGTCCTTTTCCGCCGCCGATACAAGGCACCGCCCGGATTTTTTGGTAAACCCGGTTTTCATCCCCTTGGCATAGGGGTAAAGGGACAGGAGTTTGTTGTGGTTGGTAACCCTGATTTTTTTCGGCGGGTTGCCAAACTCAATCAGCGTTGATTTGGTGGCGCAGATTTTCGCGACCGTTTCATTCTTCAGCGCTTCCGCCGCAAGCAGTGCCATGTCATAGGCAGAGGAAGAGTGTTCCCCCTCGTCCAAACCCGAGGGAGTCACAAAAACGGTGTTTTTCATGCCGATTTCCTTAGCCCGCCTGTTCATCAGTTCGGCAAAGGCGGGAATGCTGCCCGCGACGGTATAGGCTATAACATTGGCGGCGTCGTTGCCGGATTCAAGCAAAAGCCCGGTAACCAGATCCAGCATGGTTATCTGGTCGCCGCCGCGAAGCCCCAGGGCGGAACCTTCCACCCTGACCGCCTCGTCTTTTACAGTTACCACCTTGTCCAGGGGCACCATCTCAACCGCCAGAAGGGCGGTCATAATTTTTGTTGTGCTTGCCATGGGGCGGGGGGTGTGAGCGTCTTTCTCAAACAGTATCCGCCCCGACTCCGGTTCATAGAGTACGGCGGAAACGGAAGAAACAGACCCTGCACCCAAAGCACGGGTATTTGAAAATGCTGAAGAAATTACAGCGGTTAAAACAATAACAGCAACAAATAATTTCCTAATCAAAACAACCACCTGCCTTTTTTAAAACTATGCAGGTGACTGTTTGAAAATACTTAAATTTAAGATTTTACCGTAGTTTCTGTTACAGTAACCGAAGGGTCATCCCCGCCGGTGAATTCGACTTTTTCGGTGGTAGTCTTATTCTTGCGGAAAAGGGCGGTAATCTTATCAAACATTTCTGGAACCAGGTTGACCATTTTATCGCTTGAATCGGGTTTTGACACAATCGGGATAACCTGGACATTTCCGTTCTGGATGACTATAAAGGCGACAGGGGTAATATTGATTCCCGCGCCGCTGCCTCCGCCAAACAGCTCATTCTGGGACTTGGAAGGCAGATTGGAGCCGCCCGATGCAAAACCGTAGGTCACCCTTGAAACAGGTATAAGGGTTACCCCGTCGGGGGTGTGGATAGCTTCACCCACAATGGTATTTACATCCACCATTTCGCGGATTTTGTCCATGGAGATGCCTAAAATATTCTGCAGATTGTTCTCAGCCATAATTCCAACCTCTTTTCTTGGTTTTTGTTTATCGCTGTGGGATTTTTTCAAGGGCAGTATCTTTATTATTACCAGTATAATCTATAAAAAACAGCAGCGCCTGCCATAAAACACATATGGGCAGTACATGGATTTTTATATCCCCTTCGAGCACGCCGCTTTCCAGCAAAAAATCAGTGGAAATATTAATCTCCCTGCGCCGCACCCGCATGGTGCTTTCAATCAATGCCTGAATGGGATAGACAACTGCGCAGATTTTCCCGTAGTCAATCGCTGTCCGGGCGGCATCATCGGTGGCAACAACTATATTCAAATTCAGCCTGTCCACCGTTATGGTTTTTAAAAGCCTTTTCGCAGTGCTTGTTATCAGTTTTCCCATTTCAATATAATATTTAACCAGCGCCCATACGCCCTCGCCCTGCAATTCCTCTTCTGCTTCGGAAAGCCGCTTTCTCTCTTTTTTCTTCCTTTTCTGCTCCCTGCGCTCTTTTTTTAGCCTCTTTTTTTCAGAAACCGGGGGCCTTGGGTACAGTTTGAAATTTATAAACAGGACTCCGGCGGAAACCTTCAAATCCCCGTTGAAGGTAGCCCTAAGATGGACGGGCAGCAATAACAAAAGCAGCATAATCCCGATTATTGCCAGCAAAATCTTCAGCACCAGCAACACAGCATACCTCATTCCACTGCTGCCGCGGAAACCGCAGCCATGCTTTCATTAGGATTTCCCGAATTTTCCTCAATTATTTCATCAAAATTAGTTTCAACCATATCGCTGTCATCCTTTTGGGGAATTGCGGGAAGCTCGTTTAAGGAGGAAATCCCGAAACACCGCAAAAAGTCGGCGGTAGTGCCGTAAACCAGCGGGCGCCCGGGCAGTTCAAGCCGCCCTTTTTCCTCCACAAGGTTTTTGGCCACAAGCCCCTGAATTACCGCCCCGCAGTCAACTCCCCTTACCTGGTCCACAAAAGCCTTGGTGACCGGCTGGTTGTAGGCGATAATCGCCAAAACCTCCATAGCCGCCTGGGAAAGCGGGGTGTTCCGCCTGATATCAAGGGCTTTCCTGATATACTCCGCATATTCGTTTTTTGTGCACATCTGGTAGCTCTTATCGAGCTTTACTATCATCAAACCGCCATCCCTCGTGTTGACCTCGTGCATTAAATCCTCGGTCAGCCGCTCGGCAGTGTCAGCATCAATCTCAAGCACCTCGGCTATCCTGCCAAGCTCCACCGGCTCGCCGCTGGCAAACAGGATTGCCTCGATTATTGACTGGTATTGCTTTATCTCCATTTAATTTTCCGCCTTTCAAACACCGGTTGTCTGCTTTTGCTCCCTGTTTCTTCTTGCCCCTTCCGCCAAGGTAACCTGCAAGTCCTCTCCCTGCCCTGTAACCAGAATCCTGTTGGACTTGACCAGTTCCAGAAGGGCAAGGAAGGTCGCCACAAGCTCCGACCTGCTGCCTGCGCTTTCAAACAGTTTGATGTATCTCACACGTTTAAACTTATACAGCCGCCTTAAAACAAAAATAATCTTTGACGACACAGGCACAATCTTCCGCTCGACAATGCCGCTGAAGGCGGTGGCAGGCGGTGGCAGGCGGCGTTTGCCCCTTCCCGCCGCGGCAAGATAGGCGTCAAGCAGAACGCTCGCAGGATGGGTGCGGCGGTATGTCCTGTCAGGCTCGATTTCCATGGGGGTGCGGATAAAAATATCCCCGCCTACAAAGTTTTTCGCAAGCCTTGAGGCTATTTCCTTGCAGAGCTGATATTCTATAAGCTCCCCGCTGAGCTCCTGCCTTAGCTGCTCCCCTTCCTCGTGCTTGGGCAGCAGCATGGCAGTTTTTATATACACAAGGCGGGCAGCCATTTCCAAAAACTCCGAAGCAACTTCAAGGTTCTGGCTTTTCCATTCGTTGATGGTTTTTGTATACTGCTCCAGAAGCTCGGATATCGGGATATCCATAATATTCAGCTTGTGCTTCTGCACCAGGTGCAAAAGGAGGTCAAGGGGCCCTTCAAACCCCGGAACTTTAAAGGATATTGTTTCCATACTTTCCCCTGTATCTTCTTAATAGTATAAACCGGTAATTATCAGGAACAGCTTATAAATTGGTTCTGCCAAGAACGAAATTATATAACCAAACCTGTTGGATAAAATGACCACCAAAAAGACAATTGTAATATACCACTGATTGCGCTCGATAAAATAAGCCCACCTTGAGGGAAGGAAGTTTGATATAATCCGGTACCCGTCCAAAGGCGGCACCGGCATAAGGTTGAATACCGCAAGATATATATTGATTTGTGCGAAGGTATACAGCAAAATCCCTGCGATATGGGATAAAACCGTTATCGGAATAACAAAATAAAGGATACGTAGCAAAACAAGGGACAGAAGGCTCATGGCAAGGTTTGAAAGGGGGCCCGCAAGGGCTGTAACAATGATTCCCTTCCTGTAATCCCTGAAGTTTCGGGGATTGACGGGAACAGGCCTTGCATATCCGAAACCGAACAGGAATATCAGCAACGCTCCAAAAAAGTCAAGGTGGGCAAAGGGGTTTAGGGTCAGCCGCCCGTTCCATCTTGGGGTGTGGTCTCCCATTTTGTCGGCGGCAAAGGCGTGGGCAAATTCATGGACAGGCAGCGCCAGAAAAATAATCATGGTATATGATAAAAAGGTGAAAACTAATGTCAATGGGTCAGTATTTCTGATGTTAAATAATAAATCTATCATATTGATTCTCCTGTACTGATTTGTTTCTAAATTAAAAAGCCAATATACTCCGCTGTTACCAGTATTATAATGGAAAGATTTAATAAATACAAGGCGCTGAAAGGCAGCCAAAATTGTTTTTTTTAGAAATTATTTATCATAAAAAAAAATTACTTTAAAAAAAACTTGATTTTCAGTCAAATTTCTGTTACCATATCTCAAGTTGATTTATATAAGGAGGTGCAGACCAATATGGCAAAATGCGATGTCTGCGGAAAAAGTGTTACATTCGGTATTCAGGTTTCCCACTCTCACAGACGTACAAACCGCGCCTGGAAACCTAACGTTCGCCGTGTAAAAGCGGTTGTTGACGGTACTCCCAGACGTATATACGCCTGCACCCGCTGCTTGCGTTCCGGCAAGGTTACACGTGCAGTCTAATAGGATAAAGGCGTTACGCTTTAACTTTGAGCCGCTTAGCCGCGGCTCTTTTTGTATCTTTAACCAAAAACTCAAGGGAAGGTAGATGCCTGTGAATATTTGGCACGATATTTCAAAGGATTTGATACAGCCCGAAGATTTTACCGCCGTTATAGAAATCCCGAAAGGCGGCAAGAATAAATACGAAATGGACAAGGAAACAGGGCTGCTCCGGCTTGACAGGGTGCTTTACACCGCCACCCACTACCCCGCGAACTACGGCTTTATACCCAGGACCTATGCTGATGACGGGGACCCTTTGGACGTACTGGTAATGTGCCAGGAGTCCATTGTACCCATGACCCTGGTTCAGTGCTACCCAATCGGCGTTATCCAGATGTCGGATGACAAGGGACTGGACGAAAAAATCATTGCGGTACCCTTCAAAGACCCCTCCCTCTCCTGCTACTCCGATATCTCCGAACTTCCCGCCCATACTTTTAACGAAATCCAGCATTTCTTCTCTGTCTACAAATTCCTGGAGGACAAGGAAACGGTGGTCAAAGGCGCATTCGGCAGAGATAAGGCCATTGGGGTAATCAAGTACTGCATAAACAGGTACGAGCAGTTTTTCGGCAAAAAGCCCCGCAATGTGTAAACTCGATTGACTTACCGGATGATTGGTATTACAATGCATAGTAAACAATATTATACTTTCAAATAAGTTTGCGAAAGGCACGTGGTAACATGGAGAGGACAGGCGCCTGCTTTGCTGAGCGCAACCTTACAATGCTGACCGATTTTTACGAGCTTACAATGGCAAACGGCTTTTTTGAAAACGGCAGGGCTGACCAGATAGCGTATTTCGACATGTTTTTCCGCAAAAACCCCGATGGCGGCGGATTTGCCATCATGGCGGGCGTGGAACAGCTTGTGGAATACCTCAAAAGCCTTGAATTTACTGAGGAAGACATCAAATTCCTTCGTGGCAAAAAAATATTCAGCGAGGAATTCCTTGAATACCTTCGCAATTTCAAATTCAGCTGCGATGTCTGGGCTATACCGGAGGGAACCCCCATTTTCCCCTATGAGCCTGTTTTGACTGTCCGGGGCCCGATTGTTCAGGCGCAGCTTATCGAAACAATGGTTTTGCTGACAATCAACCATCAGTCCCTGATTGCGACCAAGGCAAACAGGATGGTGAGGGCTGCCCAGGGGCGGGATGTCATTGAATTCGGCTCCCGCCGCGCCCACGGGTATGACGCCGCAATTTTCGGCGCCCGGGCGGCATATATAGGCGGGTGCGCCGGCACCGCCTGCACTATCGCTGAAAAGGAGCTTGGCATCCCCGCCATGGGAACCATGGCCCACAGCTGGGTGCAGCTTTTTGACAGCGAGCTTGAAGCCTTCAGGGCTTATGCCAGGAAATATCCCCACAACTGCCTGTTGCTGGTGGACACTTACAACACACTTAAAACCGGCATCCCAAACGCTATCCGCGTCTTTAACGAGGAGCTTCTACCCCTTGGAGCCCGCCCTGTGGGTATCAGGATTGACTCCGGCGACATCACTTATCTTAGCAAAAAGGCGCGGAAAATGCTGGATGAGGCCGGATACCCCGACTGCAAAATCACCGCTTCCAATGCCCTTGACGAATATATAATCAGGGAAATGATTCTTCAGGGCGCGAAAGTGGACAGTTTTGGCGTCGGAGAGCGGCTGATTACTGCTGCCAGCGACCCCGTTTTCGGCGGGGTATATAAGCTGGCAGCGGTTGAGGAAAACGGCAGAATCATCCCCCGCATCAAAGTCAGCGACAATGTAAGCAAAATCACCAACCCATGCTTTAAAAAGCCCTGGCGGCTTTACGACAGGGATACCGGCAAGGCAATTGCCGATGTAATAACCCTGCGGGAGGAGATTATCGACGATACAAAGCCATATGTAATATTTGACCCAGACCATATCTGGAAGCGTAAAACTGTCGAGAATTTTTATGCCAGGGAGCTTCAGGTGCAGATTTTCTCGGGTGGCAGGCTTGTTTACAACCTTCCCGGCATCCACAGCATCAGGTCATACTGCTTAAGCCAGGTTGACACCCTGTGGGATGAAGTGCTGCGTTTTGAAAACCCCCACAAATATTACGTAGACCTGTCCCAGCCCCTTTGGGATGAAAAGCAGCGCCTGCTATCTGAATACAGTATATAATTTGCCATCCGGCAGCTAAATAAGCTGCCGGATTTTGTTTTTTAAAATATTTTTTCACCGGTGTTTATATTACGGTTTTGATATGGTATAATTTTTCAATAAGGGCAAATATTACATTTGATTAGGGGTGCCATGGTAATGAAGGAAAAAACCATTGATTTTTCAAAAACGGTTTATGAGCTTTGCAGCAATGATTCTGAAATCAAGGGCATACTGGCACAGCTCGGGTTTACTGACATTACAAAGCCAGGAATGCTGGCCACCGCCGGAAGGTTCATGACAATCCCCAAGGGCGCCGCATTAAAGAAAATCAGCTTAGAGCGAATAAAACAGGCTTTTATTGAAAATGGCTATAAAATAAAAGAATAATATCACAGAAAGGTAAGGGAAATGAATTGAGCGAGCAAATAAACAACAGGGAATACCGGCAGAAAGTAATCAAGGATATTATATCCCAGCTTCATCAGGGAAAAAGCGTGGAAGAGGTTAAAAAGCAGTTTGAAGAGGCCTTCAAAAACGTTTCCGCCACCGAGATTTCCGAAGCTGAGCAGGCACTTATCGCTGAAGGCCTTCCAGTCACCGAGGTACAGCGCCTTTGCGATGTCCACGCCGCGGTTTTCAAAGGTACTATCGAAGAAATCCACCAGCCAGAGGATAAATCCCGTATACCTGGCCATCCTGCCAATATTTTAAAAAGGGAAAACCGTCGTATCGAGGAAATAATAGATACGAAAATCACCCCTCTGCTTGAAAAAAAGCCCCAGGAAATCGAGCGCCAGGAACTGATTTCAGCCCTCGAGGAGCTTATGCAGGTGGATATCCATTATCTGAAGAAGGAAAACCTCATCTTCCCGTATATGGAAAAGTACGAAATCACCGGCCCACCAAAGGTTATGTGGGGTGTGGACGATGAAATACGGGAAGAGATTAAAGAGGTTATCAGCCTGCTTGATAACAATGCCGAAATCACCGATGAATTTGTTTTCAGGGTATCACAGCTTACAGAACGGGTAAAGGAGATGATTTTCAAAGAGGAAAACATCATGCTGCCGATGCTGATGGAAACCTTAACACAGGACGAATGGAAGAAAATCGCTGATGAAAGCGGGCAGTTCGGCTATCTGGTAGAAGACGTTCCGAAATGGGAACCCAAACCCGAAAAAATAGAGCAGGTAGAGCATGAAAAAAGGGAATCAGGCGTCATCACCATGCCTACAGGAGTTTTGAAGTCTGAAGAGGTAATCCACATGCTCAATACCCTGCCCCTTGATATAACTTTTGTGGACAAGAATGACACGGTAAAATACTTCTCCCAGGGCAAGGAAAGAATCTTCCACAGGACTAAGGCGGTAATCGGCAGGAATGTAGCCAACTGCCATCCCCCGGCAAGCGTACATGTGGTCCAGAAAATTGTGGAGGATTTTAAAAGCGGGGCAAAAGACCATGAGGATTTCTGGATTAAAATGGGGGACAAATACGTGCTTATCAGGTATTTTGCCGTAAGAAGTGACACCGGCGAGTACCTCGGCACCCTGGAGGTTACCCAGGATATCAAGCCTTTACAGGAAATTACCGGCGAAAAGCGATTACTATCAGACTAGCTATAATAATTATCAACAAATTGTATAATATTTTTCAGAAACTTTGGAGGTAAAAAGATGAAAGCGAAATTAGACAGGGACGGATGCATCGGCTGCGGATTGTGCCCCACCATCTGCCCGGAAGTTTTCAGAATGGCTGACGACGGTTTTGCGGAAGTGTATAACGAGGACGTACCGCCTCAGGCAGAAGACGCCGCTGTGGAAGCCCAGGAAAGCTGTCCCGTATCAGTTATAGCAGTAGAATAAAAAAAGATAATAGCGGCAAGGGCATACCCGGTACTCACCGGATATGCCCTTTTTTGTTTTATAGCCTATTGTCAAAATCCAAAGTGGTTTTATCATCCTGCGGGTTTTCCTCAGTTTTAGGGTAAAGGCTGTACAGGTCGAAATCCAAATCAGAATTCTGGTCCGCCTTTTCCCCCGTCAGAGCATCAGGAATAGAAAATACTGTTTCCTTAAGTTTCGCTCTGCGCCTGTTAAGCAGTATTACAATCGCCAAATACAAGGCAAAAACAATCAAAGCAGCGATGGAAATCATGGCTCCTGCCATCAAGCCGGGGGTCATGTAATTAAACCTGATTGTCACATCCCCCGCCGGGCACAATACCGCCATAAAACCCACATTTACCTTTACAATTTCCGCTTCTTTGCCGTTCACGGTGGCAGACCAGCCGCTCTCATATGGTACAGAGAAGAACACAAGGTTGTCAGACGGCAGGTTTATCCTGGCAGTAAATCCCCGGTTATCGTAGGAAAAGGAATAAGCTGCGGTTTCCTTTCTTGCAAGGCAGTCGGAGAAGTATTCCTCTTCAGGATTGTAACTGTAAAGGCCTTCATATTCATAGTGTTTGAGGTATTTGCCGTATTTTTCGGCATCCTTATCCTCCACCACTATTGCCTTCAGCAATACCCGTTCCCTCTCACTCTGTTCAAGGCTGTCATATTCGGTTTTTGTCATATAACTGTCATAAGTAAATCCCATCGGGATGAAATAATCGTTCTGGTAGATGAAATACCCCTGCTGCTCGCCGTAGTAGCTCCAGCCCGGCATCTGGTATGTAGTTTCGTCGCCAGTGGATTTTGAAAAATAGGCTGATTCACTTTTCGACATTTTGTTGTCGTCGTTGGCATAATCAAACAGCCATTTTACGGAAAGCAGCCCACGCAATGCATAGTGGGAATTCTCCGGGCGGGAAGCTACATCCCTACTGACGCCAACTGATTTGTAAAAATCCATTACAGAACCCGGCACTATGCTGTGGAATGCCTGAATAGTGGGCATTTTCCAATACATTCCCATGTTGTCAAGGTCGTTGTTGAAATCAACCCTGTAAAACCCAGAATCGGGCAGCTCGATTTTCCCTTCGGCGCCTAATGCCCTGTCAATAATATAGGCGGGAGTGAACCTGCCCTGTACCTTACCCACACCGATGTTGTACCATCCGAAAATAAGGATGACAGCGGCACAAACCCCGACAGACCACTTGAAAAACTGCTCCCTCTCCCGCAAATGCAGGGCTATTAAAAGGGCTGACAGGATAAGGGTTACAATAGCAATAGATACGGCAACCCAGAAAAGCTCGGTAAATTCGTGGTCATACAAGCCAAATACCCGCTTGCCTGTTTCAGGGTCAGGCTTAAACCTCTCCGGCACAAATCCGACAAACACTGTAAAGGCTGCCGTAATCCCACCTGTCCAGAAATATGCCCGTCTCCAGTTTACCGGGATATCATCCCCATCCTGTATGGCGTGCATGGTTGCAAGCACTAGAATTAAAACCATCATGTAATACCAGCGGGCATAATACAGGCTGTTCAAAAGATAAAATACAGCGTTTAATCCGGGTATCAATGCCATAATGACCAGAACCAGAATCAGCCTTTTTACCCAGTCTGTATGACGCCTTGACTGCATATACCCGAAAACTCCGGTACATCCGAAAACAGGAATCCATGCGGACATTGATGCCCATTTATTGTTGGAATCCGGGAAGAAAACCGCCCTGGAAGGGATATCCTGCGGAAAAAAGAAGGAATGGATTATATCAAAAAACCGCTGTGGTTTATTGTAAATCAACAGATTCCATCCCATAAGGAAACTGTTGGCACGGGAATTCTGGCCTACTGAATAAAAGGAAGGGAGCAGTATAATTCCTGCCATGGCGGTACCAACAACTGCTTCAAAAAGCAGGCCAAAAAACCGCGAAACGGGCTTTTCCCATTCCTTTGAAAAAGCCTTAATAAACCAGTAAATCATCAAAAATACTGCTTGTCCGACAAAGAAGTAGTAATTAAATAACGCACCTAAAAAAACCGTGACAGCAAATAATCCCCGTTTGCCTTCCTTCATGTAAAGTTCCATTGAAAGCAGCATTAAAGGGAAAATGACGATTGCTTCATGGAAATGGTTAAAAAATATGTTGTAAATTGAAAAGCCTGAAAAGGCGTACAGCAACCCTCCCAAAAGGGCAAAATCAGGCTTTAAAAACCTGCGAAGATATAAATAGGCAGTCAGGGACGCCAGGGCAAATTTAAGTATCAGCAGCGGGGCCATTAAAAACGGGACAACTGAGTTCGGGAAAATCAGGGTAAGCCAGAAAAACGGGCTTCCCAAAAGATAAAACGTGTATGAGCCTATAAAATTGGCACCAAGGTCGGTATTCCAGCTCCAGAATATATTTCCTGACCGAACAGCGTCATGGGCAAGCTTGTAGAAAGGTATTTGCTGCGCATTGAAATCTCCGTAATAGATAAAATATCCACGGTCTATAATCAAAAACGGCAGAAACATTGCCAGGGCAACCAGCAAGCCCAGCAAAAATGCCATTCCGGTACGTTCACGGGGCTTTTGGAGGGTCGACGATTCCATTAATAACCTTCCTTTCCAAAATTGTCCTAGAATTACATACCTTAATTTACCATTAATCGAGCTTTTTTGCAAGTTCTTTCAAATAAGCCTTGAACCCTTCCGCCACTTCAGGGTGTTTCAGGGCTACTTCGCAGGTGGCCTGAAGTATTCCGAGCTTGTTGCCCATGTCATACCTTACACCTGTGAAATCAACGCCGGTCATACCCTCTTTCAGGGTCAATTCACGCATGGCGTCTGTTAGCTGGATTTCCCCTCCCGCTCCCGGCTTGGTGTTTTCAAGTATGTCAAAAATTGAAGGAGGAAGCACACAGCGCCCCAGGATTGAAAACAGGGACAAAACCTTGTCCGGCGTGGGCTTTTCAATCATGTCGGTAACGGAATAAATATTGTCTTTAAGCAGCTCGACTTTCAAGGAGCTGTAACGGGTTATCTGTTCGGGGGTAACCTCTTTAATCCCGACAACGCCGAGGCCGTATTCCTCATAAGCCCGGCAAAGCTGGGCACAGGCGGGGTCTTCCCCAATGATTACGTCGTCCCCGTACAAAACCGCAAAGGGCTCGTCCCCCACAAAGGACTTGGCGCAGTAAACCGCGTGGCCCAATCCCTTGGTTTCCTTCTGGCGGATATAATAAATATTCGCGAGGCCCGTTATCCTGTTAAGCTCCTCCAGCACCTCGGTTTTGCCTGTTTTTTCGAGCCTTTCCTCAAGCTCTATAACATGGTCAAAATGGTCCTCAATAATGCCTTTCCCCCGGTTTGTTATAATCAATATATCCTCAATGCCGGAGGCAACCGCCTCTTCCACAATATACTGTATTGCAGGCTTATCAACAATCGGAATCATCTCTTTCGGCATTGCCTTGCTGATGGGGAGAACCCGGGTACCAAGGCCCGCCGCCGGTATTACCGCTTTTCTGACTTTTTTAAAGCTCATAAAAAACACAACCTTTCCTTTATTTTTCAAACAATTGAATACCGGCCTTAAAAAAGAGCAAGGCCGGTATTTCTGGTTATATGATATATTTTATCATAATAATAAAGCTGAATAAAGCATCTGCCCAAACCATCCGATACCGAAGGCGATGGCTACCATCACCAGGGATACCCCGCCCTGGGAGGCCAGTTCCCGGCGATACTCGGCAATAATCGAGGTTTTATGCGGATAATCATCAGTAATCCTGTCCATTCCGGTTTTTTCGCCAATCTTTTTAATCCTTTTGATTGCGGTGTTCTTGTAAATCGCGTTTCCCGCAAGCCCAAAAATTATCCTGACAAGCAATTCCACAACGAACAGCAGCGTTATAATCGAAAAGTAAATTGTAAACCTGCCGTCTTCCACAAGCCTGTAGAGGGATTCAAACATAGTGGCCTCGCTGCTCATATCAAGATTCGGGAAAATAAATCTGGACAAAACAAGGCTGTTTATAAATTTTTGAACCAGCGACAAAAACAGGACTATTCCGCCGGCAAGATAATTTTTGCGGTATAAAAGCCAGTATGGCGTGAACAAAAAGGCGACCCAGTTCCAGGATGTGTGGCTGCCGCTGCTGGACATTTTGTAGAACCGCGGCAGGTAATACGCGGAATTCTGGCCTACAAAGGTAACAATATCCTCGGCAGAAACCCCGTCAATCTTCTCGTCCCGGGCGACCCCGCCAAAGGGGTCCACAAAAGGCATATGGAAAGGGGTGTATTCCCCGTAACTGCCCGGATAACCGCCATACTGCTGGCCGGTTTGCCTGCTTTGCGGGCCGGGCTGGGCGCTTCTCCAGTCCGGGGGATTCAATGCGTTGCCACAGCGGGAGCAGAATTCGGCAAATTCGGGGTTTACCTTGCCGCACCTTGAACAGGTGCGGGTCTGCCCTCCCCCATATTCGTAACTGCCCTGGCTGGTGCCGGAGGTATTGGGCTGGTATGAATATTCGCCGGAAGGCTCTTCCGTGCGCCTCCACTGCCGCGGGGTGCCATGGTCCTCCGCAAAGACGCACTTGCCTGTCTGCTTCCAGCACTCCCTGTGGTGAGGTGCTCCGCATTCAGGGCAGGCAACTATATCGTCGTCAATGGTAAATTTCTTTTTGCATACCGGGCAAATATAACCTTCATAAAAAAACATAGGCACCTGTTCCTTTCGCCTATTTAAAATCTTGGTGGCAACCATCAAAATTTAAAAATATAAGCAATATAAATATTGGATTATATTGTACCTTTTTTATCCTGCAACTTCAATAAGGTACAGGTTTTATTTATAAAAATTTTACGAATGAAACCCAAAAATCAAAAAGATATATCGTCAATATAAGACTTTGAGAAAACATAATCATCCTTAAAATAAACCAGCCTAAAAACATCCCCGAACACAATTGCAAACACAAATGCCGCCACCGCAATCAGCGACAAAGCTAATGACAGGACTTTCAGCCAGTTTTTCCCCTCTGCCCGTTTCAAAGACAAAACCAGGCCTCTGAGGATGAAGGGAACAGGCAGGATTGAAACAACCGTTATATTCACATTGGCAGCGACAAATCCAGAACTGTCAAAGGGGGCCTCAAGCCCGCCGTATAAAATGAAGATTACAACCGAGGAAACTGTCAACAGAAGGCCTGCCAGCAGGAAAAATATCATATCGGCTCTGTGCTCCTGCTTTGTCTTATAATATGCCCCGGTGGAATAAACCCCTATTCCCAGCAGGACAATCGAAGTTATAAAAAGGTATGTATTCGAGCGGAAATACCCCGCTTCTATATTCCCCTGGGTTCGCATTGAGGAGATTATGAGCTCAGCCGCCACCAAAAGAACCAGCCCTGTTACCTGAAAAACAACCGCCTTAAAATAACGGGAAATTTTCACTTACCTTCCCTCCTCCGGCTAAAATTCAACTGCCTTCACCTGTTCCATAATCTCATGCACCACAACGGGCTCTGCCAGGCCTGTCCCATCCCGCAATACGCTGGCGGTGCCGCAGGCGGCGGCTAAACGGACACATTCCATATTATCCCCGCCCTTTACATAAGCGGCGGCAAACCCGGCAAGCACGCTGTCCCCCGCACCGACGGTGGATTTAACATCAACCTTCGGCACAGACACCCTGAGGGAAACCTCCTTAGAACAATAAACCAACCCGTTCCCACCAAGGGACACCAACACGTTTTCCACTCCATTTTCGCAAAGCCTTCCCGCGGCATCTTTAATATCATTCACGGCCTCGCCGCTGAGCTTTAAGATATTGCGCAGCTCATGGATATTCGGTTTTATAAGCCACGGGGACAGGCGCCCGTACTGCTCAAAGGAGAAAATATCGCTGTCAATAGCTATCAGGGCCCCAAGCCCCTTGATTCTCAATATCAAATCCATATACCCTTCAACCGGGATGTTTTCCGGGATGCTCCCCGCAAAAACCGCGATATCCCCTGGGTTTATACAGCTTTCGATAAGCGAGTAAAGCCGGTCCAGAACATCTTCAGGCGCCGCAGGCCCTTTGCGGTTAATTTTTAATGTGTAGTCCTTGTACCTGACGGTCAGGTTTTCCCGCACTGCGCCATCAATTTCGATATGCCTGCACGCTAAACCTTCGTCCTGGAGCAACCCCAGAAATTCCCTGCTGTTATCCCTGCCCAAAAGCCCGATACATATTGTCTCGGCTCCAAAGGCTTTTGCAACGCGGGAGACATTTATCCCCTTGCCTCCCGCTTCGCGGTTTTCCCTAACAACCCTGTTCACATCGTCAATACTAAGCCTGTCAGTCCATAGGGTTACATCAATGGAAGGGTTAAGGGTGATGCTTACTATTTTCCTGTTCATTCAAACAAATCCCTTCAGCGCTCTAATTTGCCCTGTGCCACTTCATTCCCTGGGGAGTGTCCTCCACTATTATGCCCATTGCTTTAAGCTCATCCCTGAGCCTGTCTGACTCCGCCCAGTTTTTCTGCTTTCTCGCCTCGGCACGCTTTTCAAGCATCTCCTTTATCTTGCTGTCAAGGCCCTCATCGCCGCCCTTGCGCTCGTACAAAAGGCCCAAAACCCCTGTCAGCTCAATGAATATCTCAAGGGCCTTATTGCACAGGCTTCTGGAGGGCTTGCCGGAGAGGGCTATATTAATATCCCTGACAAGCTCGAACAGTGCGGCTATGGCGTCGGCGGTATTGAGGTCATCCTCCATGGCGTCAATAAACTGCTGGCGCCGCCTGTTAAAGGTATCAATCATCTCCTGCTCATTTTCAGATGGGCCCTCCACCGCATTGCCAAGCATAAATTCAATGTTGTTGCGGCAGTTGTAAAGGCGGTCCAGCGCCGCAATGCTCTGCTCAATAACCTCCGCGCTGTAGTTAATGGGGCTGCGGTAGGAAGATGAAATCAGGAAGAACCTGATGGGCTCATACCCGTATTTTTCCGCCACATCCCGAACGGTAAAGAAATTGTTTAAGGACTTGGACATTTTTTTATTGTCTATATTGATATACCCGTTGTGCATCCAGTACCTTGCAAAAGGAGCACCGTTGCAGCACTCGCTTTGTGCAATCTCGTTTTCATGGTGCGGGAAAATCAAATCCTGCCCGCCTGCGTGGATGTCGATGGTTTCTCCGAGGTAGCGCCTTGCCATTGCAGAGCACTCGATATGCCAACCCGGCCTGCCGTTGCCCCAGGGTGAGGGCCAGTAAGGCTCTCCGGGCTTTGCTGCTTTCCACAGGGCAAAATCCAAAGCGTCCTCTTTTTCGTCGTTTACATCAATCCTTGCCCCGGATTCCAGGTCATCCACATTCTGGTGGGAAAGCTTGCCGTATTCATCAAAGCTCCTTGCCCTGAAATACACATCCCCGGTGGATGTAGAATAGGCATGGCCTTTTTCCACAAGCCGCTCAATAATAGAAATTATCTCGTCAATATTTTCCGTAGCTTTGGGGTGGACGGTGGCCTCCCGCACATTCAGCCCTTTGGCGTCCTTCCAGTATTCCTCGATATATTTTTTCGCAATAACGTCATAGGTGACATTTTCATCGTTGGCGCGGTTGATTATTTTATCGTCTATATCCGTGAAGTTCTGGACAAACCTGACCTTCCAGCCCCTCCATTCAAGGTACCTGCGCAACACGTCAAAAACGCAAATCGGCCGGGCGTTGCCAATGTGGATGTAATTATACACAGTTGGCCCGCAGGCGTAAATCCTGACAACCCCCTCCTCAACCGTGCGAAGCTCTTCCTTCTGGCCTGTAAGAGTATTGTAAATCTTCAACTGGATTTCCTCCCCAAGTTTTATAATTCTTTTTTTTATTCTTTATTTTCAGCAGGGTTTTCATTCCCTTTTTGAAGTGAATTTACCAATTCTTCAAGCTTGTTTATTCTTGCTTGCAGCTTGCAAATCTCCTGTGCCACCGGGTCGGGGATGTGAATCTGGTCAAGCTCGCAAATTTTGGCGCCGTTTTTCCTGACCACCCTTGCCGGGACACCCACCGCGGTGCAACCGTCGGGAATATCATTCAGCACCACCGCACCCGCCGCAATGCGCACGTTGTTCCCGATATTAATAGGCCCCAACACCTTGGCACCGGCGCCCACCATAACATTGTTCCCCAGGGTCGGATGCCTTTTTCCTTTGTCCTTGCCCGTTCCCCCCAGGGTAGCCCCCTGGTAGATGGTGCAGTCATCGCCGATTACCGTGGTTTCCCCGATTACCACGCCGGTTCCGTGGTCGATAAACAGCCTTCGACCTATTGTGGCGCCGGGATGGATTTCAATATTTGTTTTCTTCACGCAGCGCTGTGAAATCCACCGGGCTAAAAACAGCATCCTGTGCCTGTAAAACCAGTTGGCGATACGGTAATGGCGGACAGCCTTAAATCCGGGATATAACAACAGCACTTCCAGCGAACTGCGCGCGGCTGGGTCTTTTTCCTTAATTGTCCTGATGTCTTCTCTGATCCGGTCGAACATAACATCAACTCTTTCTCTTTATGTTGTAGAGATTGAAAACCGGAATAAACCTTCATGCCAAAAATTTTATTAAAAAACCTCCGCTGCTTATAGCAACGGAGGTGCAAGGCACGGTTCCACTCCTGGTTTCACTCAGTGGGGATTAACCCCTGCCATGTAACGGTGGCATACCGCACGAAGATACTGAAATTTCCCCCCGTGAGCTAAAAGGCGCATTTCACAGCGGTTTCGCAAAAAACGCTTCCAGCCATGGCGTTTTCTCTCTGGTGCGAAATTGTCGCTGCTACTTCTTCTTCATCATCGCCTGTAACGGTTATTCTATTATCAACATCATTACTCTGCTTATTATATATTATTCAAAAGCCTGAAAACCTTTACTTGCTGTCGGTGAAATAGTGCCTGAGTTCCCAGACATACTCAAACCCGGAATAAACGGTCAGGATAACCGAAATCCAGATTAATACCTGGCCGATAATCAAAAGTATGCTGAAAAGCTGCGCGGGTATTGCAATCCCTGAAAGCAGCGTTGTCTGCCAGGTTGAAAACTCCAACGCCGCAAGCATGAACAGAATGGATACAAACTGGGCGACTGTCTTGGTTTTCCCCGCAAAGCTGGCGGCAACCACCACGCCGTCCTTCGCCGCGATAAGGCGTACTGAAGTCACCATGAATTCCCTGGTCAGAATCAGCATCACAGCCCATACATTAATATGCCCTCCAACCAGGAAACCTAAAAAAGCTGCGGTTGTGAGCATTTTATCTGCCAATGGGTCTAGAAATTTGCCGAAATTGGTGACAAGCCCCTGTGAGCGCGCTATCTTCCCGTCCAGCATATCGGTAAAGGCAGCCGCGCCAAAAATCAGCCCCGACAAAAGATAGTGAAACGGAAAATCCCACATCATCACCACTAAAAACAGCGGCGATAGTATAATCCGGATAACCGTCAGCTTGTTAGGCGTGTTCACTCGCAGCACTCCCCTACTAAATCCCAGTCGATTGTGTCGGTAATCTGCACGCGGATAATATCCCCCGGTTTAACTTTACCGGGCGGGCACGTGAAAAACACCTTCCCGTCAATATCCGGCGCGTCGGCTTCGCTCCTGCCGAACCAGCAGCCGGCATAACGGTCATAGCTCTCAACCAGTATATTCATCGTCTTGCCGATTTGCTCATTATTGTACTCAAAGGCAATACGGCTCTGCTCCTGCATAACGATATCCCGGCGGCGCTGTTTTACCCTGTCCTCAACCTGATTGGGCATCTCCGCCGCGGGGGTCCCTTCCTCCGGGGAAAAGGCAAAGCAGCCGAGCCTTTCAAACCGGATTTCATTAAGGAATTCGCACAGCTCATTGAATTCTTCCTCCCCCTCTCCGGGGAAACCGGTCATAACAGTGGTGCGCAATACTATTCCCGGCACCAGGCTACGGATTTGGGCTATTTTATCTTTAAGCGTCTGATAATCCCCAGGACGGTTCATGGCTTTAAGCACTTTTTTGCTTACATGCTGGATGGGTATATCCATGTATTTCACGATTTTTTCCTGTGACGCCATGACATGAAGCAGCCTGTCGGTGATATGCTCGGGATAGCAGTACAAAAGCCTTATCCACTTTATCCCGTCAATCTCGCAAAGCTTTTCTAAAAGCTCCGGCAGCATCTGGCGCCCGTAAATATCAATGCCGTACAGGGTAGTGTCCTGGGCAACCAGGATTAGCTCCTTCACGCCGCCCTGGGCGAGTTTGCGGGCTTCCTGCAGTATATTTTCCATTTCCCTGCTGCGAAGCCCTCCGCGTATTTTCGGGATAGCGCAGTAAGTGCAGCAGTTGTTGCACCCGTCGCTAATCCTGAGATAGGCAAAAAAGCCCGGGGTAGTCTGCAGGCGCTCGCCCTCAAGGCTCCAACAGCTCTTGTCGGGGAAACGCGCCACCCGCTCGCCTTTCATAACCGCGTTCAGGGTATCCACAATATCCCCGTTGGCGCCAAGACCTATGACAGCGTCGCATTCCGGAAGCTCTTTCAAAACCTCCTCCCGGTAGCGCTCCGCCATACAGCCGGTGACAATGATTTTTTTAATCCGCCCTTCTTCCTTGAGCTTTCCAAACTCCAGAATCTGCTCAATCGATTCCTTCTTTGCGTCCTCAATAAAACCGCAGGTGTTGATAATCACCACGTCGGCGAGCCCG
This sequence comes from Clostridiales bacterium, assembly GCA_012839705.1. GTDB lineage: Bacteria > Bacillota > Clostridia > Oscillospirales > Acutalibacteraceae > Avimonas. The sequence continues at coordinate 24,265 of DUMT01000086.1, forward strand.
CTGTCGGCAACCAGCTCAAAGCCCGAATTTTTCAAACGTGCAAGCATCAGCTCGGCGTCCATCTGGTTTTTGGGACATCCGAGGGAAACCATTCCAACTCTAATCATCTAACTCAAAATCCTGTCCTATTGGAATAAATTCTTTCAGCGCCCGGCGGATGGCGTCGCCGCCAAACCCGTAGCGGGCAAGATATGCCGCCATTTTCCGGCAGCCGTCTTTATCTTTGCTAACTTTACTATTATAGTATTTTTTATTCAGCAACGCAAGGGCCTGATTTGCGTCATCACATCCCAGGGAATCCACGGCATCCTGGGCGGTATCTCTGTCAATCCCTAAGGCACAAAGCTCCATAACCGCCCGCTTTGCGGGATAAAACTTTCGGAGCATCAGATAATTCGCCCTGTTTCTGGCAAAATTCTCGTCGTTTACAAGCCCCAGTTCCTCCATGCGGTCAACCGTGGCAGCAGCGGTAGCGCTGTCGGTGGTGCGCTGAAGCTTTTTCTCCAGTTCCTTTCGGGAATGGTCCCGAAGGGACAAAAGATAATAAGCCTTCTCCCTTGAACGCCGCTGCTCCGAAAGGCCTATAAGCTCCTCAAGCTCCTCCTCAGAAATCTCCGAGCCTGGCCTGTAGGGCGATTCATCAAAAGTCCGCCTGTCCAGGGTGATAACCTGCTGCGAGTCAACCTCAATCTGTATCAGCCGGCTGCCTTTTTTCTTTATTGCGGTTATAGTCATCAAAGCCAAACCTTTCGTGCGGCGGTATCAAAACCAAATGGGGTATAATTCATAATATTCAGTAATATTATTAATTAGTTACTTAATCGTCAACCGAAATGTCAATTTTAGCTTTCGCCATGCTGGCAGTAACTTTAGCCGCAGCCTCAATCGGGATTTCCCTTGCCTTCCCTGCCGGGGCAGCGTTGCCTGCTGACGGCATGAGTTTATGTAGGTTTTCCTTAATCAGGTTTTCAATCTCTTCCCTGAGCTCAGCGTTTTGTTTAAGCATGGCTTTAACATTATCCCGCCCCTGGGCAAGCCTGTTGTCCTTGTACGAGAACCAGGAGCCGGATTTCTGGATAATATCGAGCTTAACGGCGGCGTCGACTATCTCGCCCTCTTTAGAAATGCCTTCGCCGTACATAATGTCAAACTCCGCTTCCTTAAAGGGCGGGGCCACCTTGTTTTTGACAACCTTGACCTTTGTGTGGGAACCGATGGATTCACCGCCGGATTTCAGGGTTTCTACCCTTCTGACATCAAGCCTTACGGAAGCATAATATTTCAGCGCGTTACCGCCGGCAGTAACCTCAGGGCTGCCATAGACAACCCCCACCTTCTGGCGCAACTGGTTTATAAAGATGGCGATGCAGTTGGATTTGGACACAGCCCCCGCCAGCTTGCGCATAGCCTGGGACATAAGCCTTGCCTGCAAGCCCACGTGGGCTTCACCCATATCACCCTCGATTTCCTGGCGTGGGACAAGTGCCGCCACCGAGTCGATTACAACCACGTCAATTGCGCCTGAACGGATAAGGGCCTCAGCAATTTCCAGCGCCTGCTCCCCCGTATCCGGCTGGGAAACCAGCAGCGAGTCGATGTCAACCCCCAGCGCCTTGGCATAAACAGGGTCAAGGGCATGCTCAACGTCAATAAATGCCGCCTCTCCGCCCTTCTTTTGCGCCTCGGCTACAACATGCAAAGCCAGGGTTGTTTTACCCGAAGACTCCGGCCCGTAGATTTCCACAATCCTGCCTCTCGGCAGCCCGCCGATGCCTAACGCGGCGTCCAGCATCAGAGAGCCGGTGGAAATCGCGTCGATATTCATGTTTACATTCTCGCCAAGCCGCATTATCGCTCCTTTTCCATAGTTTTTCTCAATTTGCTGGAGCGCCAGCTCAAGAGCCTTCTTCTTATTGTCTGCAGTGTTATCCTTGCCGGTTTTTTTCTTATCTTCAGCCGCCATATTAACTGTCCTTTCATATTAAAATCCAAACAGCCTGAAAACCAAAATAAATAAACTTAACAAAAAACTTTAAAATTTTTAAAAACTACGCAGTTTAAAAAAACTTTACAGTTTTATGTTATTATAAAAGATGGATAATAAAAAATCAACCGGATTCACCGATTTTTCGCACGTTTGTTCTTGGATAAAATTTACATGTGGATTTTATGTAACTTCTTGACATCCAGGTAAAGTAATTATATAATTTTTTGTAATCAATACAATTATTTAACAATTACAATTAAGGGAGGATTTCATTTGACTGAAAGCGATTTTACATCAATTCTGTCGAGGCACGGAATTCGCCCCACCCAGCAGAGAATTGCGGTGTATAAGTACCTGGTGTCCAATCCAAGCCACCCTTCGGCTGATACCATATATCGTGCTTTGTCTGAACAATATCCGGTTTTTTCCCGGACTACAATATACAATTCTCTAAACACGCTGGTTGAGGCCGGCCTGGTCAGGACAGTGAACATTTGCCCCGAGGAACAGAGGTTTGACGCCACGATAGACGACCACGGGCATTTTATCTGCGAAAAATGCAACGGCATTTTCGACTTCGACCTTAACCCCGAGGTTTTGGATAAACTTTGCCCGGAAGGCTTTAAATTCCGGCAGGGGGATGTCTTTTTTTCCGGCACCTGTCCCGACTGCAGCAGGTAGCTGGCAAACCATGACATAAAAAATTTGCACCTTAAAAGTTTACATTTTGCCGAAAGTGTGGTATCGTTATTGGGTGAATAAAAGATTATAACCTGATTTGAACCAAAGCGTTCCGATGAAAGGAAGGCATGCTTTTTATGAAAAGGATATTATCTTTATCAATATGCTTGATATTTCTTGCAGCAGTTTTGGCAACATCCTTGACGATGTCTGCTATTGCCGAGCCCGATAACGGAGATGATGGCCCCACCAATCCCACCTCGCCAACCACACCCACCACATCAACCGGCCCTGACTTTGAAGTTGATTTGGAATTTAATTTTGAATACACCAGCTTTTATTCTAACTACCTCAAAATCACCTGGGGGCAAAAAGGCACCGGCGAGGTACCCGACGG
>DUMT01000087.1 GCA_012839705.1 Clostridiales bacterium
AATAAATTTGAAAGGAAGATTGTTATGAAAGATTGCATTTTCTGCAAAATCGTCAAAGGCGAGATTCCTTCAAAAAAGATTTACGAAGATGACAAAATCCTGGTATTTTACGACATTGAGCCAAAAGCTCCTGTCCATTTCCTGGTTATACCAAAGGAGCATATTTCCGGCGCGGGAGAGATAAACAGCGAAAACAGCGAAATCGTCGCCAGGATTTTTGAGGTGATTCCCAAAGTGGCGGCCGATTTGGGTGTTGGCTCCTACCGGATTGTAACGAATAACGGCCCTGATGCAGGCCAGACTGTTTTCCATCTTCACTTCCATGTAATGGGCGGCAAAGTATTGGGCAACATGGCTTGATGATACGCAAAAATTTATCTACGGGTGGCTGCATGACATTTATTATTCTTGATTTGGAATGGAACGGTGTTTATTTAAAACGCTTACGCAGGTATTTTAATGAGATTTTCGAAATCGGCGCTGTAAAAATGAATGAGTCGCTGGAATTTGTCGATACCTTTCATGCTGTTGTCAAGCCGGTTATGAGCCGTAAGCTTACATCAGCCGTGCAAAACCTTACTGGTATAGAAGAAAATGAACTTAAAAAGGGCATACCATTTTCGCAGGCTATCTCGCGCCTGCGAAAATGGATTGCAGACCCTTCTGCGGTTATCATGACATGGAGTACAACTGATTTGGTTGTAATGCTGGACAACTGCAAATACTTCCTTAATCAGGACAAAATACCTTTTATGAAAAAATATGCTGATTTGCAGGCATATTTTCATTTAAAGATGGGTTCAGCAAGTTCACAGCAGACCGGGCTTGGCAGGGCATGCGAAATCCTGGGCATAGATTCTGAAGGCATGGACAAGCACAGGGCGCTGGATGACAGCATACTGACCGGGCAAGTGTTCTCCCGCATATATGAGAAAGATTCTTTTAAAAGGTTTGTATTTAATGCCGATGAAGATTTCTATAATCGGTTGACCTATAAAACCACCATAATCAGTGACATTGATAACGAGCATGTAGATATCTCTGATTTAAAATTTAAATGCAGCATTTGCGAAAACCCCTTAAAAAAAACCAGCGAGTGGAATTTCAAAAGCCGGGCTTTCTATGCAGATTTTATTTGCGAAGCCTGTAACATGGCTTATACCGCCAGGGTGCAGGTAAAGCTTAAATATGATGGAGCCGAAACCAGCAAATCCCTCGCATTTAAAACCGAACAGACCTCGGAAAATACCGATAATCCGGAAAACAGGGATTTTCAGAATAAAGAAGGGTCTAGCTATGAAGAAAAGGAAATTACCGAAAATTAAACTATCCAAAATCACATGGATTGATGAATTTAAAAAATTTGCCATTCGCGGAAACGTAATGGACCTGGCGATAGGCGTAATCATAGGCGGTGCGTTTCAGAAAATTGTCACTTCGGTTATAAACGACCTTATTATGCCGGTAATTGGCTGGATGACCGGGAGTGTCAATTTCAACGACCAGTTTATAGCCCTTAAAATCCCTGAAGGGGTGGACAAAAGCCAGATTACTTCACTGGAAGTGGCAAAGCAGCTTGGTGTCACCACCTTTAACTACGGGGCGTTTATCACCACTCTGATTGATTTTCTGATTATGTCTTTTGTAATCTTTATGATGGTGAAAATCATCAACCGCCTGAGTGAATTACGCAAAAAACAGGAAGACATTAAACCGGAAGAGCCGACAACAAAAACATGCCCGTATTGCCAGAGCGAGATAAGCATCAAGGCTGTACGCTGCCCCCACTGCACTTCTACGCTGGAATAAAATCATACTTTCATATTCTTCACCAAACAACCATATAAATGTATCGAAAAATATTATAAAGTGCTGGTGAAGATTATGTATTATATAATCAGGGGCAAGAATCTATTTGCTGTATTGTTATGTTTTGCGGTCCTTTTAGGGGCAGTAATATTATCTACAAACGTTTTTGGGGGGCTTTCCGTTCAAACAGCGGCGCCAAATACTAATTGGGGCTTAAGTTTCAGGCAGCCCGGCATGCCGCCCGTTGGAAACGCTTCGGCGGATTATTTAAAGCAATATAACGCGTATTATGTGGGCAAGGGCGACAAAAAGGTCATTTACCTCACCTTTGACGCCGGCTTTGAAAACGGGTATACATCTAAAATCCTGGATGTATTGAAAAAACACAATGTCAAAGCTGCATTTTTCCTTGTGGGCAACTATCTTGAAAAGAACCCTGAGCTGGTAAAAAGGATGGTTGACGAAGGGCATATTGTGGGCAACCATACATACAATCATCCAGATATGTCTAAAATCAGCACCAAAGATGCCTTTATGAGTGAACTGCAATCCCTAGAAGAGTTATATAAGCAGATAACAGGGAAGGATATGCCGAAATATTACCGCCCTCCGCAGGGCAAGTACAGCGAAACAAATCTTAAAATGGCAAAGGAGCTTGGATATAAAACATTCTTCTGGAGCCTTGCCTATGTTGACTGGTATACCGATAACCAGCCCACAAGGGAGGAGGCATTTAATAAGCTTCTGCCGCGCATTCATCCGGGAGCTGTGGTGTTGCTCCACAGCACTTCTAAAACGAATGCCGAAATTCTTGATGAGCTGTTGACCAAATGGAAATCAGAAGGCTACACTTTTGAAAGTATTGACAAATTTGAGATTTAAGAATATACAGATAATAGTATCCAGGCAGAATATAGCCTGGATATTTAATTTAAACAAAAAAGGGTTATAGCCATGGAAATTAAATTTTGCCCTCAATGCGGATTTAAGCTTAAGGCACAAATAATCGGCGACGAAGGGGAAGTGCCCTTTTGCAGCCAATGCAGCAGGCCGTGGTTCGGTTTTTCATACCCATGCATAATCGCACTGGTTGTAAACGAAATCGGCAAAATAGCGCTTTTAAGGCAAAGCTATGGGGATCCCGGGCGTTATGTCTTTGTGGCCGGGTATATCAAACCCGGGGAAAGGGCTGAAGATGCGGTTTGCAGGGAGGTCAGGGAAGAACTTGGGCTTGAGGTGGAAAGGGTAAAGTATATAAACAGCTATTATTTTGAGAAGCACGATAATTTAATGCTCGGGTTTGTATGCAGGGCATTAAACAGCGGTTTTACCCTTTCATGCGAAGTTGAAACCGCAGACTGGTTCAGCATTCAGGAGGCTTTGAACAAACTGAAAGATGGCAGCATAGCCAGGAGTTTGCTGTTAGATTATTTGAAGCAGGAGAATCTATAAGATGTTAAACTTTTTATATGAGGATGGACACATTATCTGTTGTGTAAAACCCATTGGCATACTGTCGCAGTCGGATGAGAAAAACGAAGAAAACATGGTATCACTATTAAAAGGCGCTGGCAATCCATATATAGGCCTAATTCACAGGCTTGACAGGAATGTGGGGGGTGTGATGGTTTTTGCGAAAACCCAAACTGCCGCCGCAAAGCTCAGCGAAGCTGTCCGAAACAGGGAGATAATAAAAGAATACCTTGCGGTAATCCACAACCGCCCGCAGGAAGACTCCGGCGTTTTGAAAGACCTGCTTTTTAAGGATTCCGCAAAGAATAAAACCTATGTGGTGTCAAGAATGAGAAAAGGGGTCAGGGAAGCATCCCTGGAATATGAAGTGCTGGATTCAAGGGAGAGCGAAGCAGGGGTTATTACACTGGTTAAAGCAAGGCTTCACACCGGGAGGACCCATCAGGTAAGGGTACAGTTTGCCTCAAGGAAAATGCCCCTTGTCGGGGACAAAAAATATGGAGGCCGGGATAATGTAACAAACCCTGCGCTGTGGTCCTACAGGCTTTCCTTTTCCCATCCGGTAAAAAATGAAACGGTTGATGTAAGTTGCCCTCCGCCAGATGTTTTCCCATGGAATGAATTCAGTTGTATTTAAGCAGCAAAAGAATGCCATCTGGTTAATTACCAGATGGCATTTTAATAATCAGTTATACTTTATTGCGGGCTAATTAATCAAATGCATGCCCGGCGCAGCCGAGTACATTTTCAATCTTGTGCTTAACAACTTTGGTAATAAACTCGCGGCCTTCGCCCAGATACTGACGGGGGTCGAAATGCTTGGGGTTCTCGGCAAAGTGCTTGCGGATGCCGGCAGTCATGGCAATACGCAGGTCGGAGTCAACATTAATTTTGCAAACCGCCATGCTGGCAGCTTTCCTGAGCATTTCCTCAGGGATTCCGATGGCGTCATCCATCTGTCCGCCGTATTTGTTGATAAGCTCTACATATTCAGGCAAAACGGAGGAGGCGCCGTGGAGGACAATCGGGAAGCCGGGGAGGCGGTCCATAACTTCCTGGAGAATGTCAAAGCGGAGTTCGGGTTTCTGTCCGGGCTTGAATTTGAATGCGCCGTGGCTTGTGCCGATTGCAATAGCCAGGGAATCAACGCCGGTGCGGGATACAAATTCCTCAACCTGCCCGGGGTCGGTGTAAGAGGTCTTTTCTACATTTACTTCATCTTCAATGCCGGCAAGCTGCCCTAATTCGCCTTCAACGGTGACATTATGGGCATGGGCATATTCAACTACCTTTTTGGTAAGTTCAATGTTTTCCTCAAAGCTCAGGTGAGAGCCATCTATCATAACTGAAGTAAACCCACTGTCAATGCAGTCTTTGCAAAGCTCAAAGCTGGAACCGTGGTCGAGGTGAAGGGCAATCGGCAGGCCGGTTTCCTCAACAGCTGCCATAACCATGTTGTAAAGGTATTTATGACGGGCATATTTCCTGGCAGAACCGGAAACCTGCAGAATAACTGGAGCTTTTAATTCGTTGCAGGCATCAACGATACCCTGAACAATCTCCATGTTATTTACGTTAAATGCGCCAATAGCATAGCCTCCCTCGTAGGCTTTTTTAAACATTTCTGTAGTGTTGACAAGCGGCATAAATTTTAACCTCCTGTGTTATATTTCAATCAACAGTATACATTATTTTCGGCTTAAATAAAAGGGGATTGTTAAAACTTTATCTTTCAGGAATTAAAAAAATCTAAAAAGCAACCGCAAATAAATTGTTTATAATTCCTTAATCATTATTATTTTCAAAAATCCAGGGATTGCAGCGGCAGTAATGGAAGATATATTGCTGTGCTATACCTGCATATTTCCCGAAACTTTCAGGAGTATACCCAGGAAAAAGATGGGACATAGCGCGTTTCATCCACACGTCCAGAGGGAATGCTTCAAGCCTGCCCATGCCGTACAATAATACACACTCGGCTACTTTCGGGCCAACGCCTTTAATAGCCTGCAGGGCTTTCCTGGCGTCAACTATGGGCATTTTTGAGATTTCGTTAAGGTCAATCTCACCTGAATTTACTTTTTTAGCAGCATCCAGAATATATGCTGCCCTGAAACCGCAGCGGATTACTCCCAGGTCTTCAACATTAAGTTTTGCTAAAGCTGCAGGGGAGGGAAAAGCGTAATCCTGCCCCACAGGCTCGCCAAAATTTCGGCATAGCCTATCAATTATGCCCTTTATGCGGGGTACGTTATTATTTTGCGATATTATAAATGAAATAAGCGCTTCCCACGCATCCTGCCTTAAAATTCTAACCCCGTATGTAAAATCCGTGCTGTTTCTTAAAGCCGGATGGTCAGGGAACTGGCTGCGGATTTCTGCGTAATCCCTATCAAGGTCAAAATAAACCCGCCAGAAGCTGTTGAACTCCTCAAGGCTTACATTTTCAAAAAGTATGCCGTTTTCCATGTTTCTTAGGGTCAGCGGCTTATTCCCGGCGACTCCGTGCCAGGAGCCGTCGGGCCGCATTGAAAACCGGAAACACTGGCCACAATCCAAGGTGTGTTCAAGGTTAAAGTCATCTGCTTCAACTATTATTCCGTTTTTATCTACATGAACTTTCAAGCTTATTCTCCTTCAGGGAAAAGAAATATATTCAAAATTGCAGATTTTAAGATATAATATAATTATAACATAAAAATATGGCGAAGTTTATTACTATTTTTTGAAAGGTTGGGTTAAATGCGTCTGGACATAACAAGCATTCCAATTAGCGAAGTATTTGAGCCCCGGGACGGCTGCCCTGTTTGCAGGCTGCGTGATATGCTGGAGGACAGGGTGGTTGAATACATAACCGGAGCAGCGATGATGGAACCGGATGTCAGGCAGGAAACCAACAAACTGGGTTTTTGCCATGACCATTTTCAAAAAATGCTTAAAAGGAAAAACAGGCTTGGCGTGGCATTGATTTTAGAAAGCCATCTTGCTGAGCTTGAAAATCAGGTGTTCGGCGGTAATGCGCTGTTTGGCAAAAGCCCGCGCAAACAGGGAGATTCGGCAGAAAAAGCATTATCTACCTGTTTTGTTTGCAGCAAGCTGGATTGGTCGATGGAGAGAATGCTGGCAAATATTTGCCGTTTATGGGAAGGCGACAGGGATTTCAGAAAGCTGTTTGAAGAACAGTCGGCATTATGCCTTCCGCACTTTGCAATGCTGGCAAGTTCCGCATCACAAAACATGGGAAAAAAAGCATATCCTGACTTTATCAAAGCTTCTTCAGAGCTTTGCAAAGGATGTTTGGCCAAGCTTCGCTCAGATGTTTCCCACTTTTGCCGCATGTTTGACTACCGCAACAATAGCGAGGACGCCGACTGGGGAGATTCTAAAGACTCCATTGAAAGGGCTATCTGGTGGCTGACCTCCCGAATGCCAAAATAGCATTATAGTTTACGCTCAAACTATTTTACCGTAAAGGCGATATTACACTTTGTAACTGTAACCCCGATGATTTCAAATGGAAAAATCAGGTATTTAACAGTTTCCACATTGGATTTAAAAGACTTTTGGCATGATTTTTTCACATTTTCCACATAGTTTTCAACATACCCTCCGGTTTGTTTTTTTACCAGGAGTAAAACTCCCGCCCTTACTCGTACATAATACATATATCATAATTTTTTAGCGGAATTTTCTGTATAAAGACTAAAATATCCAGAAATACTTAATACAGTTGCTTTATGTAAAAAACAGCAGAAGGGTTTGGGGTAAGATGATTAAGGGAGTAAATCGCCAGATTATTGAGGTCACAGACACTCAGAATGAATATTTTGAAAGGGCGTTGCTAATAGTCAGGCCCAAGTTTTCAGATACATCTTACGGCAGGCTTTATGATGAAGCGAGAAGGTACGTAAAAAACGCAGGGGGATACACAAGTTTAAAACTAAACAAAAAACAGCGCAGGAAAGAAATGATAATACATGGCACCACCTGTGGCATGTTTGGCGTAATTATCGGCGCGCTGATGATGCTGTTTTTTAGATGATATATTTTTGTTGATACCTGCTAATATGTGGTTTCACAGCCGGCCTGTTTTTTAGACTGTATTTTCTGCCCTTTAGTCTTGCATTAATTCGATTTTATATGATAAAATAGTTGTTAATATTTTTGCTGTAAACAAAATTTAAGGCTTAGTGAAATCAGTATTAGGAGGATAAAAATGGTAAACACTAACATCGAAGAAAAGTTCTATAAGGAAGGACTTACTTTTGACGATGTGTTGCTAATACCAGAAAAATCTGATATTCTACCGGCGGATATAGATGTTAGCACCCGCTTGACTAACGATATAAAGCTCAATATCCCCCTGATTACAGCGGCAATGGACACCGTTACCGAAGCAAGGATGGCAATCGCTATTGCACGCGAAGGCGGAATAGGGGTAATCCATAAAAACATGTCGATTGAGCAGCAGGCGGACCAGGTAGACCGGGTAAAAAGGTCTGAAAACGGGGTAATTGTAAACCCATTCTATCTGACTCCAGACCATTTGGTTTCTGACGCCAGCGAACTGATGGCTAAATACAAAATTTCCGGCGTGCCGATTTGCCGTGACGGCAGGCTTGTTGGAATCTTCACAAACCGTGATTTGCGTTTCCTGACTGACTTTTCCCAGAGAATCGAAGAGGTAATGACAAAGGATAATCTGGTAACCGCTCCTGTTGGCACAACCCTTGAACAGGCTCAGGAGATACTCCGACGCCACAAAATCGAAAAGCTGCCTATAGTGGACGAAAAAGGGTATTTGAAAGGGCTTATTACAATAAAGGATATTGAAAAATCCGTAAAATACCCGAATTCCGCAAGGGATAAAAACGGCAGGCTGCTTTGCGCCGCAGCCATTGGCGCCACAGCGGATGTATTGGAACGCGCCGCAGCTTTAGTAGAAGCCCATGTGGATGTTTTGGTACTGGATTCTGCCCACGGGCATACTCAAAATGTCCTTAACACCATTGAAAAGGTAAAAGCCACATATCCGCAGGTTTCACTAATCGCCGGCAACATTTCAACCGCAGAAGCAGCAAAGGCTTTGATTGCCGCCGGCGCAGATGCTGTAAAAGTCGGTATGGGCCCTGGTTCTATTTGCACTACCCGTGTTGTTGCAGGTATCGGTGTTCCGCAGATTACCGCAATCTATGATGTAGCCTGTGAGGCAAGCAAATACAACATCCCGGTTATTGCCGATGGTGGAATTAAATTCTCCGGCGACATTGCCAAAGCGATTGCCGCTGGTGCGGATACAGTGATGATAGGCTCCCTTGTGGCTGGTTGCGAGGAATCTCCCGGTGAAACTGAGCTTTATCAGGGCCGCCAGTTTAAAGTATACCGCGGCATGGGCAGCCTTGGCGCAATGTCAGTCGGTGGCAGGGACAGGTACTTCCAGGAAGGGAACAAGAAGCTTGTCCCCGAAGGGGTAGAGGGAAGGGTTCCCTACAAAGGGCCCCTTTCTGAAACGGTCTTCCAGCTTATCGGCGGGCTCCGTTCCGGTATGGGCTATTGCGGTTGCGCCACAATTCCCGAGCTTCAAAAGAAAGCCAGATTCATTAGAATTACAAATGCGGGACTTAAAGAAAGCCATCCCCATGATATCTACATTACAAAAGAAGCACCGAATTACACGGTGGGCCTATAAAAAACGCCCGGCTGAAAACAGCCGGGTGCTTTTCAAAAAAGCTCCCTTTCCTTGCCTTGGAAAGGGAGCTTTTTATCATTATTTAATTTCCCTGGACTGGACAAAACGCTTTGTAATCTCATGAGGGCGGGTGATGGCACTGCCGATAACAACGCAGTACGCGCCACGATTAAATGCTTCCCGGTAATCTTCAATAGTCCAGATACGGCCTTCGCCTATAACCGGGACCGAAATTGTTTTTGCAAGCTTTTCTATAAGCTCAAAATCAGGGCCTTCAATTTTGGGGCTGTCGTCAGTGTAACCTGAAAGTGTTGTTGATACCAGGTCTGCGCCAGCCTCGGCGGCCTGAACGCCTTCCTCAAAGGTTGCAATATCCGCCATGATAATCAAATCCGGATAGCGGCGTCGGATTTCAGCTATGAATTCAGCGCCTGTCTGTCCGTCAGGGTGAATTCGCAGTGTGGCGTCCACAGCGACCACATCAGCATTGATTTCAACCAGTTCATCAACCTCACGCATTGTCGGGGTAATGTAACATGGGCTGTTGTCATAATCGCGCTTTATAAGGGCAAGCACGGGGACGCCTACCGCAGCCATGATGGCGGCTACGTCCGGTACAGTGTTAGCCCTGATTCCTTTTGCTCCGCCGTTAAGTGCGGCAAGGGCAAATCTTGTTACATTCTCAGGGCCAAAAAAAGGCTCATTTTTTGTCGCCTGGCATGATACAATCAGGTTGCCCTTTATCTGTGCCAATAGCTCGGATTTTGTAAACCGACCCATAATATCAAGTTCTCCTTATTTCGCAAGACTAATCAGGTAATTGCCGACCTCAACTGTATGCTCCAAAGCCTTCTGCCTGATAACAGGAGGTACACGGTCAAGGAAGGGAGTGATTTCAAAGGTGAAGTCGCCCTGATAATCAATTTCCTTTAAGGTTTTCATAATGGGCTCCCACTCAATAACTCCGTAGAAGGGGAGAAGGTGGCGGTCCTTCAATTTATCGTTATCGTTTACGTGTGTTGCTTTCAATCTCTTACCTATTAATTTAAGACTTTCATTCTGGTCGTTGGCAGCCAGGTTTGCGTGTCCGAAATCCCAGCAAACGCCAACCAATTCATCATTAAGAGTATCAACCAGCTCAATCAGCTCTTCAGGTGCAGAGGAGAATGTGCGGTAAAATACATCCAGCGGGTCATACAGGTTTTCGATAGCGATGCCCACATTGTATTTATGCGCCATTTCCAGGTACTGCTTAAACCTCTCAAGATTGAGCTCCAAAGACTTTCTGAAAGAAAATCCCTGCTCTTTGTATGTAGCAGCATGCATTACCATCCATTTTACGCCCAGTTTGGATGAACCGATAAATGAGCGGCGGATGAGTTCCTCATGCCATTCCTTATCAGTTACACGGGGGCTGAGGAAGTGGTAAAAATGGGAGTGGGACTGAGAAAATTCCAATCCAAGCCCCTTGGCATATTCATTTATACGGTCAACCCAGGATTCCCAGTTATC
>DUMT01000159.1 GCA_012839705.1 Clostridiales bacterium
GGAAGGTATACGAAGCCTGCGCCGCCCGGATGTTCGGGGTGCCGATTGAGAAAATCGTTAAAGGCAACCCGGAATATGCTCTCAGGCAAAAGGGCAAGATTGCAACTTTGGCACTGGGGTATCAGGGTTCCACCGGTGCGCTGATTTCGATGGGCGCATTAAAACAGGGGCTGGCGGAGAACGACCTACCCGATATCGTAGCCCGCTGGAGAAGAGCGAACAGCAGGATTGTGGATCTTTGGTATTCGGTGGAGCGGGCAGCGGTTGAAACCATTAAGACAGGGCAGCCTCAGGGTGTCAACAGGCTTATATTTGCCATGGAAGGGGATTCATCCGGGCAGTATTTTATGACCATTACCCTGCCCAGCGGGCGGAAGCTGTATTATGCAAAGCCTTTTCTTGTGCCAAACAGCCGGGGCTTTGAAAGTATCCGCTACTGGGGCATAAACCAGGGCAAATGGCGCGAGATTGACACCTACGGCGGGAAACTTGTGGAAAATATCGTCCAGGCTATCGCCCGGGATTGCCTGGCTGTTAATATTGAACGGCTGGAATCCGCGGGGTTCCCGGTTGTGTTCCATGTGCATGATGAGATTGTAATAGAAATGCCGGAAGATAAAGCGGATTTGGGGAAAGTTACCACCATCATGAGCCAGCCCATTGACTGGGCGCCGGGGTTGCCGCTCAAAGCGGAGGGATGGGTGGATTACCACTATAAAAAAGATTGAAAGGTGTATTTTATGGGTTTTACTGTAAGAGGAACGGACAAAGCAGAAGTTATACAAGTAATACGTACCGAAAGTTTAAAGGGGTCCGGAACCCCCGAAGATCCATTTAGAATAGTTGTTCAGTATTGGAGCTTTGAAGGAAAGTTATTAGCAGAAAATGATGATAAGTAAAGGAGTAACCTCCTATGCAATACGATAGGTTAATAACCATCTCCACAGCCAACAGCCGGAAAGCTACATACTGGCCGGCGTCTACGCTGATGTGGTCCGAGCTGGTGGAAAAGCTGCGGGTACCTGTCCGGGGGACGGAAACCTTGCAGGAATACCTTCAGCTGCCAAAGTCCAAACAGGACGAACTTAAAGACATCGGCGGGTTTGTGGCGGGTGCCCTTAAAGATAACCGCCGCAAGGCAAACAGCGTTTCAGGCAGAGATGTGATTACCCTTGACCTTGACAACATCTCCGCCGGGGGAACACAGGATATCCTCCGCCGTGTGGATGCCCTGGGCTGCGCTTATGCGGTGTATTCCACCCGCAAGCATGAGGAAGCCAAGCCCCGGCTCCGGGTGCTTATACCTTTAAGCCGTACAGCCACAGCGGACGAATACGAGCCGATAGCAAGGAAACTTGCCAGCATTATCGGCATTGAGTTGTGCGACCCCTCAACCTTTGAGGCATCAAGGCTTATGTACTGGCCCAGCTGCTGCGCCGACAGCCAGTACATATATACATACGGTGACAAGCCTTTTCTCGATACGGACGGCATACTCTCAATGTACGCCGACTGGCGGAATATAGCCGAATGGCCCCAGGTGCCGGGAGTACAGGAGAAGCGGATCAGCCGCGCCGCAAAGCAGGAAGACCCGAACGAAAAATCCGGCGTGGTGGGCGCTTTCTGCAAGGTGTATGACATTTACAGGGCATTGGCAGAACTTCTTCCTGACACCTACCTGCCCACCGATATGCCCGACCGTTTCACCTTTGCAGGCGGCTCCACCACCGGCGGTGCGATTGTCTACGACAACGGGAAATTTCTATACTCCCACCACGCCACCGACCCGTGCAGCGGCAGGCTTGTCAACGCTTTTGACCTAGTTCGCCTGCATAAATTCAGCCATCTTGACGATGAGGCAAAGCCCGACACTCCAACAAACAGGCTGCCATCCTTTGCAGCTATGAACGAATTTGCTCTGTCTATACCCGAAGTTTCCGCCATTCTCA
>DUMT01000088.1 GCA_012839705.1 Clostridiales bacterium
ATAATCTTTTTCACAAGAGGTTGCCTCCTTCGTGATTTTGGGTCTTTCAACTCTATTAAATCACTTTTTGGCAATCTCTTGTATCTTTTTCTTTAAAATCTCCTACATTAATTTTACACCGAGATAGAAAACAGAATTATTACGCATTTAGCAAACGGGTGGTAAGCCTAATCATCTAACTTCCAATCATAGCAACAATGTTATTCAGAGAAGAAATTGAGGCAACCATGCGCCTATAAATGCGGTTGCCTCAGTAATAAGTATGCTTAAGTACGAGTAAGATTCACGGGAACCGGGATTATTCTTCGTATTTTTTCATATCACCTTTGCCGCCGGCCACTTCATAATAAGCCTTTCCTTTTTCCTTCAGACTAAATCCTTTTTCTTTTTCAGGCTCCCTGAACAAGACGAAATAACATTCCATTTCAGCACCCCATGATGTTGCTGAGGCATCTGATATTGATTGAAAATGTATTTGCATAGTCTTTGATTTTCTTTATGGTTTGCAAAAATTCAGAATCGCTAACGGCTATGTTATACATATCCGAACGTGTTTCATATTCCCGGCAAATCTTGTCTGCCTTAAGCGCCAGTTCCTTGTATTGGAAATATGTATAATCGGTCGTTGCTTTGATTTTTCCATCAACATTGGTATATTGAGAACCAAACCAGGGACCCAAGGTATAAAAACCGTAAGGTTTGCATTTAACACCTTAGACATGATGTTTTGAATATGGGTGTCTGCGTTGTGTATCAAAATACCCGCTTTCCCAGATGCGAAATCTTCAATTTTCATATCATCAGTTTTTGTATAATAATCCTTTACAATACACCCTTTGGAATACAGATTGGCCATATACCGCAAATACTCTTTATAACCGGATGTATAGTAATAATATTCCATGGATTTTCCATCCGCAGAGTAGTTCCAATCATCCTTAGGACAAAAGGCAGCGAAAAATGGCATAAACCAGAACGAGTCCTTACATGATGACAAGCCATAGGTATCGTTTTTTCCGTTCCTGTCCGGGTCCTGCGTTGTAAACGATTCCATGACAGCAGCAAATTCTTCAAGGGTTATCGGCTGTTTTAACCCAAGATTATCCAGCCAATCTTGACGAATATAAATTGCCCAGTTATTTTCCGGAGCAATGGACGGTAGCAGGGTGTGCATGCCATTGTACTTTAAATCCCGATACTCGACGCTGTTTAACAAACGGTAAATGTTAGGATATTTTGAGTCATCCTTCACATAATCGTCAAAGTTCAAAAGCATACCCTGTTCTGCCCATTTTGCATATGTATAACTTTCGTCCGATAGATAGAAGAAAACATCTGGCGCTTCATTGGTGTTGACCATCATATTGATTTTTTCAATATATGAATTCAGGGATACACCGGACAAATCAAAGGTAACATTTGCCCTTTTCTCGATTTTCCTCCAAACACTGTCTTTTTCTGCGCCGTCGAATGCTTCCCAGCCATGGGAGAATATCAACAAATTCGGAGTTTTACCCTGATTATTGTTTTTGCCTGAGTTATTATCGCTTTTGTTGCCGCATCCGGAAAGCATAGCCATAATAAGAGCAAAGGCCATCACCAGCGAAAGAATTTTCCGATAATGCCCCATTTTCCAATCCCCTTTCAAATGCTCCTGCATAAGTTAAATGTTCGTACTGTAAAGTTAAATGAAAGTTGAGAACACCTCAGCCCTTTTGGTACAATGGTTTCACCACAAAACACTGTACCTCCCAAAAAGGAGAGATGTTCTCATGGTGAAATCATACCATTTTTCA
>DUMT01000089.1 GCA_012839705.1 Clostridiales bacterium
ATACCTTAAAAGCGTTGATAAAACAAGGCTTACCCATTATGAGAACGATTACATTTATCCTGAAGGCCATCAGCCGGATTATTCAAACCTTGATACCTACAGCCGGATGTATTCCTCCTGCGAAGATGTAGAGAAATACTGCCTGGATGAAAACAACAAAAGGCCTTTTATATTGTGCGAGTATTCCCATGCCATGGGCAACGGGCCCGGGGATTTGGAGGAGTACCTGCAGCTTACCGAAAAATATGACAAATTCTGCGGCGGGTGCGTATGGGAATGGTGCGACCATGCCATATATATGGGCAAAACAATTGACGGCAGGGATAAATTCTATTACGGCGGTGATTTTGGCGAATTCCCCCATGATGGGAATTTCTGTATGGATGGCCTGGTATATCCTGACAGGCGCCCCCATACCGGGCTTAAGGAATACAAGAATGTAATCCGCCCCGCAAGGATAACAAGGCGGGATGATGGCAGCTTTGCCATAAAAAACATGCTGGATTTTGTGAACCTGAAGGATTACCTTTATATCAGGTACGAAATAACCTGCGGTGGCGAGGTTATCGGTTCCGGAGAAATCAGGGATGTTGACGCCCTTGATGTGCAGCCCCATTCAACAAAAAACCTGGATGTCAAATTGCCTGTGCTTCCCTCAGGGCACTGCTTTATAAGGTTTGTGTATTACAGGAAACATGGTTCTGAGCTGGTCCCCGAGAATTACGAGCTGGGATTTGATCAGATTGAGCTGAATCAATATATCCCATATGAATTTGAGCCGGCAACCGGTGAGGCTGATTACTGGGAAAACGATAAATTTGCTGTTGTTTGGGGGCAGGATTTCAAATATACCTACAACAAACTTACCGGGGTTTTTGAGAAAATGACATGCAATGGCGTCGCCATGATTGAACAGCCGATGCAGTATAACATATGGCGCGCACCGACGGACAACGACAGAAACATAAAAAACAAATGGATTGCCTGCGGGTATGACAGGATAATCCCGAGAACATATAAAACCGAAATTTCAAAGCATGATGGCATGGTTGTAATTAAAAGTGTGCTGTCGATTTCCGCAATTTATCTGCAAAGGATACTTGAAATTGAAGGTGAATGGCAAATTGACGCCGAAGGCAGGATATACTGCAAACTTGATGTGAGAAAGAATCCCGCCACACCTTTCCTGCCAAGGTTCGGCATCCGCATGTTCCTGCCAAAAGAGATGGATATGGCTGAGTTTTTCGGATACGGGCCCTATGAAAGCTATATTGACAAGAGAAGGGCAAGCTACATGGGGTTGTTCAAAATGCCGGTCAGGGATTGCCACGAGGATTATTTAAGGCCCCAGGAAAATGGCAGCCATTACGGGTGCGAGTGGGTGAAGGTTTCGGGATTCGCCGGAGGATGGGAGGTTAAGGCTACCGGCAAGCCTTTAAGCTTTAATGTTTCCCCATATACCCAGGAAATGCTGGCGGGCGCAAAGCACAATTTCGAGCTGAAGGAAAGCGGGTATACCATCTTTTGCATTGATTACAGGCAAAGCGGCATTGGCTCCAACAGCTGCGGCCCGGATTTGATGGAAAAATACCAGCTTAACGAGCCTTCCTTTACCTTTGAATTTTGCCTGAATCCGGTTAGATAATAAAAAAATCAGGAGGGAGATAGCCCTCCTGATTTTTTTATTTGGTTAAATCCTCTTCATTGTCATTGTCTTTGTTCAGCAGCACTCCGAGGGGCACGCCGTCTGCAAGCGGTGCGGATTTGGAATCTCCACTGTCCAGGATTTCGGCTCCCTCCCTGGGTTTGCGGAGGAAGAAGATGTAAAGCAGCACAAAAGCAGAGGCAAGAAGCACAAGCCCTATAATAATCATTATAAGGGACGGGGTAAGTATCTTGGAACCGGAACGGTAGCCTACGGGGTTTTTAAAGCCCAGCAGGACGACAGAGGAAAGGTTTTTGGTTTTAAATTTGATAATCCCGTCTTCCACGCTTGTATCAAGGAAACTGGTGATACCGTCCTTCCCAAATTCTGCGGCCACAAATGTGTATTTGGAAGCTTTGACCGATTTTGGCACCGGCAGTTCCACCACAGCTTCCTCGCCATCAAGGGATACCGGGCCGACAGTATTTAGGGACTTGTTGTTTATGACAAGGGAAAGGTTCATGGGGATTCGCAATGTTTCTTCCGGATGGAAAAGGCTGTACTTTGATTTGCCGCTGATTGCTTCGGATATTTGCTGGTCTGTAATCTCCATGTCAGAGGACTGTGCCAGCAGGTACAGCACCGATGTTGAATCGGTGATTGATTTGTAAAATTCGCTGCTGACCAGCATCCGTGAGCGGGACTCAAAATCCTTTGATGAGTAGTTAAAGGCGTTTAAAACCCCCGTATCAAAGCTGAGGTTTATTGCAATAAGCCCCTCAGGGGTTACAGAAGTGGTGCCCGGCCCCCATACAATGGGAAGGGTAGCCTTTGCGGAAGTGGGGGCTGCGGTCTTTTCAATGGTTGTGGTGGTTTTCACGGTTTTGGTTGTGGAACCTCTGGAGGTAGTGGGGG
>DUMT01000090.1 GCA_012839705.1 Clostridiales bacterium
CCGACGCCGACCATGATAAGCTAAGAAAGGAAAAGGAAATAAAAACCCTCTGGCGAAAGTTTATCGTATCCGCCATCTTTGCGGTGCCTCTACTTTATATCGCAATGGGGCCCATGATTCCCGGGCTTCATCTGCCTGTGCCGGAATTCATCAGCCCCGAATCAAATCCACTTAATTACGCTATTGCCCAGCTTATCCTTGTGGCGCCGATAATCGCCGCAGGATACAAGTTTTACACCGTAGGATTCAGAGCACTGTTACAGCGAAGTCCCAACATGGATTCCCTTATCGCCATCGGAACCAGCGCCGCGGTCATCTACAGCCTTTACACCACCTGGAAAATCGCCTCCGGCAGTATGCACATGGCTCATGAAGGGATGTATTTTGAATCTGCGGGAGTTATTATTACCCTTATACTCCTCGGCAAATCCCTTGAGGCTGTGTCAAAAGGAAAAACCTCCGAGGCTATAAAGAAGCTGATGGGGCTGGCACCGAAAACTGCCGTGGTAATCCACGACGGAACAGAAACCGAAATCCCCATTGACGAGGTGGAATCCGGGGATATAATTTTAGTCAGGCCGGGAGAAAAAATCCCGGTGGACGGCGTGGTTTTGGAAGGGCATACCTCAATTGACGAATCCATGCTGACGGGAGAAAGCATCCCCGTTGAGAAAAATGCCGGCGACAAGGTTTTTGCCGCGAGCATCAACAAAAACGGCATGATAAAGTTTAAAGCCACAAGAGTCGGAGGCGACACCGCCCTTGCCCAAATCATCAAGCTGGTGGAGGACGCCCAAAGCTCAAAAGCACCAATCGCTAAAATGGCAGATATCGTATCCGGGTATTTTGTGCCGGCTGTAGTTTTGATAGCCTTAATCTCTTTCGCCGGCTGGCTTATTGCGGGCGAATCTCTGGAATTTGCGCTGACAATTTTTATCTCTGTGCTGGTTATCGCCTGCCCCTGCGCCCTGGGTCTTGCCACCCCCACCGCCATCATGGTTGGCACCGGCAAAGGCGCCGAGTACGGTATTCTTTTCAAAAGCGGCGAAGCCCTGGAAACCGCCCATAAAATCGGTACCATTGTATTTGACAAAACCGGAACAATAACCGAAGGCAAACCCGAAGTCACCGATATCATTGCAACCCCCGGTTCTTCAAAAGAACAGCTTTTGCAGATTGCAGCTTCTGTAGAAAAGGGTTCCGAACATCCTCTGGGCGAGGCAATCGTGCGCCATGCAGAGAATCAAAGCATCGAATTCCTGGAGGTGGAAAACTTTGAAGCCATCCCCGGCCACGGCATCAAAGCCTCGGTTGAAGATACCGACGCCCTGATTGGAAACAAAAAGCTGATGGATGACAGGAATATCCCCCTTGAATCCCTTGAAGCCGATTCAGACCGGCTGGCTGACGAAGGCAAAACCCCGATGTTTGTTGCCCTCGACGGCAGGATTGCAGGCATTATCGCCGTTGCAGATGTGGTGAAGGAAAACAGCGCAAAAGCAATAGAAAAGCTTCATTCCATGGGCATTGAGGTCGCCATGATAACAGGAGATAACAGGAAAACCGCTGAAGCTATAGCAAAACAGGTTGGTATCGACAAAGTTTTAGCTGAAGTGCTCCCCCAGGACAAGTCGGAGGAAGTCAAAAAACTTCAGGCGGAAGGCAAAAAGGTGGCGATGGTGGGCGACGGGATCAACGATGCCCCGGCATTAGCTCAGGCTGATATTGGGATTGCAATCGGTTCAGGAACAGATGTGGCCATGGAATCCGCCGACATCGTCCTGATGAGAAGCGACCTTTCGGACGTGCCCACCGCCATAAGCCTAAGCAAAAGCACCATCCGGAATATCAAGCAAAACCTGTTCTGGGCGTTCGGGTACAACACCGCCGGTATACCGCTCGCAGCCGGATTGCTCCACATTTTCGGCGGGCCGTTGCTCAATCCTATGTTTGCCGCGGCAGCCATGTCCCTAAGCTCTGTTTCGGTGTTGACCAATGCATTAAGGCTTAAAAGGTTTAAGCCATAATATTAAAATGGAGGATTAATCATGAAAAAAACAGTATTAAAGGTTGAAGGAATGTCCTGCTCCCATTGCGAAAACGCAGTTAAAAAAGCGGTAGGATCCCTTGACGGGGTCGGCAGCGTTTCGGTGGACTTAAAGGCAAAGACAGTAACCGTCGAGCATGACCCATCCAAAGCCACCGTAGACCAAATCAAAAACGCTATTGAAGACCAGGGTTATGATGTAGTTTAAGAACAAAAGGCGGCAGGGTTCTGCCGCCTTAAAATTTTACTATTGAAATGCGAGTTAAAGGCTCCTGCAAAAATTCCGATATAGAGTATAATTTGATTTAAATCAGAATAAATTGAAAGATAACCGAAATCGTGTTATCATTTTGGAAAAGATGTAAATTATTTCAATCGACTTCCTGCAGCATATTTTTTGTGAAGGAGGAAGAACATGGGAAACAGTGCCCGAAAGATTATTTCGAGAATTGGTTTGATTTTTATCATCCTTTTGGCAGTCTGCATTTTAGGATTTATATTTTTTGTCATCCGCTATAAAATCAACTTGCCAGGCTGGTTCTCCGCACCCTCCGAGCAGTTGGTGGATTATGACAAGGTATATAAAACCGTCGACGGCAGAGATCTGAGGATGGACGTATATTATCCCACCAGAAAACTATTCACCCGTTCGCCAACCCTGATTTATTTCCATGGGGGAAGCTGGAACAGCGGCAGCAAAAAAATTGATGACGATGTCTTTTCAAGCGTTACCGAATACGGACTCGCCTTTATCAGCGTTGAATACAGGCTGACAGGCGACAACGGCGGGTATCCGGCTTTTCTGGATGATTGCGCCGACGCCATCCGTTTTGTCAAAAAGAATGCAGATGAGTTGCAGATTGATGAAAACCGCATCGGGGTGATAGGAGCCTCGGCAGGCGGGCAGATATCGCTGATGATGGCTTTAAACGGAAACAGCTTCGGTTCCGATGAGAATTTGAAAGATGTGCAATTCAAGATTAAATGTGCGGTAGCCCTGTGCGCTCCTACAGATTTTTTGAATCTGGATGTATACGAGGATCAAAACGACAGAGAAAGCGCCGCTCAGCTCCTGTCAGAGCTTTTTGGAGGCTCTCCCGATGAATTTGCCGACGACTACCGCGCTGCGTCCCCTGTTTACAATATACATAAAAAAGCGCCCCCAATTTTCATGGCCCATGGCACAAAAGATGATATTGTACCCGTTGCTCAGGCAGACAATTTTTATCAGAAGGCAGTTAAAGCTGGCATGAAGGTCAAATACATCAAAGTTGAAAATGCGAATCACAAATTTAAGTCCACAGACGGGGGAACCACCACCCCATCCACCGACAGCGTTCTGGATGAAATGAAACGCTTTCTGATATATGAGCTTATCCTGTAAAAAAACAAATCTGACTTTTTTGCCGGTTGCACCTATTAGGCAAACGGTTTTTCTAAAGACTATGACACCTTGTCAGGCACTTCCACAAACCATCTGTTTGTAAAGTCGTCATAGTACAGATACCTTTCCTTGCCCAGTATGCGGCAGGTATACCTCATACCGGTACCGCCGGCTTTAAGGCTTGCCGCGCGCCGTATGTCAAGAACCCTGTCTATTTGATAGCTTTTGCCGTCATCCCACCAGAACATCACCGGAACAATTTTGCCCTCGGTGTCAAAATAGGCCGCTACCTCGATATACTTTTTGCCCATTGGATACACCTGCCCTCCCATATCCGAATTTTATATCTGACTGTGTACCGTTGACAAAACAAGATGGGGATAATCGGTCTGCGGGTCCATGTCTGACAGGCTTTTATCCGCCAGCATTGTCCCGCGAACCACAATTTTATTTCCGAAACGAAAGCGCAGCCCGTCCAGCACCTCCTCGATTTTTTCCCTGCGCTGTATCTGCTGCACCGATTTCATAAGCGACAGTTGGCATACCTGGCGGGAACTGAGGTTGCACCCCCTTACCCCGAGACTTCGTATGGGCTTCCCCGGCACCCAGTTTTTTATAAAAAGCTCCAGCGCCTTTTTATATATGCTGGTGGAATCACACGACGGAGCCTCCAGCTTGCCCTGCCGCTCAATCCATGAAAGGTCGGTGCCTCTGATGCTTATCTGTACGGTTTCGCATTGAAACCCATGCTTTCGCAGTCTTGCAGCAACGCTTTCGCTCAATACCATAAAGGTGATTTTCACTTCCTCAAGCTCAGTAAGGTCCCGGGGCAGGGTGGTGCTGTTCCCTATTGATTTAATTTCGGGCTGGCTGCCGAACCTGGCAACAGGAGTGGAATCATACCCGTTGGCATAAAGCCACAGAACTTCTCCCCATTTCCCCAGCCAGCTTTTTAACGTCTCCCGGCTTGTGTTCGCCAGGTCGCCGATGGTCCTGATACACTTTCTTTCAAAAATCCTGGCGGTAGCCCTGCCAACAAACAGCAAATCCCCAACGGGCAACGGCCATACAAACTCCCGAAAACTTTCATAAGGTATTACCGTAGTGGCGTCGGGCTTTTTATAGTCGCTTGCAAGTTTTGCAAAAACCTTGTTGAAAGACACCCCCGCCGATATGGTAATCCCCAGTTCCCTTTTTATCCTTTCCCTAAGCTCATCAGCTATCATCTTCCCGCCGTCAAAAGCCGGCACGCAGCCCGTCACATCAAGCCAGCACTCGTCCATCCCGTAGGGTTCCACCCTGTCGGTATATTCGTAATAGATATTTCTTATGGTTTGCGAAAAATTCATATATAAATCAAAATGCGGAGGAACAAATATTATATCCGGGCAAAGCTGCTTCGCCAGCCAGAGCGGGTTTCCGGTTTTGACCCCGTACCGTTTCGCCTCGTAATTTTTTGCCAATACAATCCCGTGCCTTTGGTCAGGGTCACCTGCAACAGCAAAAGGCCTTCCCCGAAGCTTTGGATTAAACAGGCTCTCCACGCTGGCATAGAAATTGTTGCAATCGCAATGCAGTATAATTCTCTCCATTTTTGATTGCCCTTTCGCAAAGATTCTTAAATTTCCGAACTATTGTTCTTTATTATTATAGAACTTTTGTTCTGAAAATTCAATGGTAATTTTTGAAGAAAAAAATTAAAATTTAGTGATATAATAGGCGTTGAAATTTAAATAAGGAGCATTAACTTGAAGCTGTCAATAAAATTAAATGCTGTCCTTGAAAAACTGATGCCTGTCATCACGCCATTCAGCCTGATAATGGGAGTTGCATTTTCCTCGTTTTTCATAAAACTGCAGCCATTAGTGCCTTGGCTGTTCGCCCTGCTCACCTTTTCCGGCAGCCTTGGGTCAGGATTTAAGGACATAAAGAATGCTGCAAAGAACCCTCTGCCCTTTATACTCTCCCTGTCAATCCTGCACGTGTTGATGCCGGTTATCGCCCTTGGTACAGGCAAGGTTTTATTCTCCGGTAATCCGGACATAGTCACCGGAATGGTTCTGGAATTCTCGGTTCCCGCGGCGGTAGTGAGTTTAATATGGGTATCGATTTACAAGGGAAACACAGCCCTTAGCCTGTCCATACTGTTGATTGACACCCTGCTCTCCCCCTTCATAACCCCCCTCACCATAAAACTGCTGCTGGGTTCAAATGTCACTATCGACTCCGGTGACATGATAAAGGACCTGATTTTCATGATAGCTATCCCCGCTCTTCTGGCGGCGTCCCTAAACCATTTTACAAAGGGGATGGTCAAACAAACCCTGTCTCCGAGGCTTGCCCCCGTAAGCAAGCTTTGCCTGATGGTTGTGATAATGAGCAATTCATCAAAGGCCGCGCCCCTTTTCAAATCCATGACCCCAAAGCTGTTTGGGGTGGCTCTGACCATGCTTGTGCTTGCAGCCCTGGGACTGGCGCTGGGAATTATAATCGCGCGGGTTTTGAAGCTGAAGCATGAGGATACGGTTTCCCTTGCTTACAGCGCGGGGCTAAGGAATATCAGCGCGGGGGCGGTTATAGCGGCAAAATATTTTAGCGAGGCAGTCATTTTTCCGGTCATGATATGCACAGTTTTTCAGCAGATTTTAGCCTCCGCCACCGGCTATGCTTTAAGCAGGATTTTTAAAAGTGAAGAATCTGAAAACAATTAAGCCGATTATCCCCTTGCAGCAAAAAACACCGCCGCAGCCCTTGCTGCAGCGGTGTTTTTACTGTCGGTTTTTAAATCACTTAAATTCAGGCAGCCATCCTTTGTGGGCCACGATCAGATCGTCGCACAGGGCAACAATATCGTCGATTGAAAGTTCGGAAGATGTATGAGGATCCATCATGGCGGCCATGTATATGTATTCCTTCTTCAAGGTTTCGGCTGCCTTGATAGTCAGCAGCTGAACGTTGATGTTTGTCCTGTTCAATGCGGCGCACTGCTCTGGCAGGTCTCCCACATAGCAGGGATTGATGCCGTTCCTGTCGATCATGCAGGGAACTTCGACACAAGCATTCTGCGGCAGGTTGGTAATAAGCCCGGTGTTCAGGACATTGCCGTGAATACGGTACGGTGTATCGTTCATAACCGCATTAATAATGTATGACGCAAACTCGTGGGTCTTTTTATGCTCGATTCTGCTGTCCTGCAGCAGGGATTCCCTCATCTCGTTCCAGCCTTTAATCTGTTCTATGCAGCGGCGCGGATACTCATCCAGCGGAATTTTGAACCGGTCGATAAGCTCCGGGTATTTATCCTTGATGAAATAGGGAGTATACTCGGCGTTGTGTTCGCTGGATTCGGTCACATAGTAGCCAAAACGCTTCATGATTTCAAGGCGAACAAGATCGTTTCCGTCTTTATTGTAATCGGGGGATGATGCCCTGCGCTTGATTTCAGGATACAGGTCGTTGCCTGCCAAATCTTCAATCTTCAAGAGCCATGCCTGGTGGTTGATTCCTGCGATTTCCCACCTGGTCTTGTCCACATACTCGTCCATGCCGAGGGTCTGAAGCAAGCCGTTAGCACAAACCTGAACCGAGTGGCAAAGACCCACAGTCTGAATGTTGGTGAAGCGCTGCATATAACCTGTGAGGATTGCCATGGGGTTTGTATAGTTTAAAAAGATTGCGCGGGGGCACAGCCGTTCGATATCATTAGCGTAGTCCATCATAACCGGGATAGTCCTGAGGGCGCGGAAAATGCCGCCTATTCCTAATGTATCCGCAATGGTCTGGCGAAGCCCGTATTTTTTAGGAACCTCGAAATCGGTAACTGTGCAGGGCTCGTATCCTCCGACCTGAATTGCATTGATTACAAAGTCAGCGCCAGTAAAAGCCTCGGTCCTGTCGGTGGTCATTGTAATGTTCGCTTTGCCGTTGGCAGTCTTGTTAATGTTGCATAGAATCTGATACGAATCATCAAGACGCTTGGGGTCAATATCGAACAGGCATACATCAAAGCTGCCAAGTTCGGGAGTGAGAATGCAGTCGCCTATTACGTTGCGGGCAAAAACTGTGCTGCCTGCGCCAA
>DUMT01000091.1 GCA_012839705.1 Clostridiales bacterium
TGGATACAGCAAATTTTAAAGTATTATAACCTTAATTGAAATTAATAAACAAAACCCTTCTATTTAAAGGAATTTATAATTTGTAATCCACATTGTAATACGGGGTGTTCACAAACCCAATCTGTTTAAAATCATCAAGGTTATGGCGAATTATGTAGTCTATATATGATGCAATCATCCTGGCGGTAAGCAGGTACCCTACTGCATCCATATGCCCGGCTAAGAAAAATTTCCTTTTGAAATCTTCATCATAAACCGGGGCGTATTTGTACAAATCAATGACATATGTCCTGTCGAAAAACTCTCCCAGGGAGCTTATAGCCTCGTTTGCGCGATGCCGTTCAGAATTCGGGTCAATTTCATCTTTGTCCCGAGGCATGGTCACCAAAAAGAATTTGGCGTGGGGGTTTGTTTCCTTCAATCTCAGAATAATCTTTCCGTAATAGCCCAAAAAAGTGGGTTTGCACTTGTTATAATCCTCTTTGCAGATATCCTCCAGCGTACCGATTTCCTGATGCTGATTAAGGATATCATTCACTCCAAGGGCGATTATAAACGCCTTGCATTCCTTTGCTTTCTCCCAAAAACCGTTTTCGTCGGCAAAAGTGTCATAATAATGTTTCGCAGTCATGCCGCCTTGGGAAAAATTATAGACTTTGAGTCCGCAAAGGCGCGCCATGAACTGCCCCCAGGAATAGTCGTACATATCGTGGTATCCACGCTCTCCCTTTTCATTCAGCGATTCAAATTCGCCGGATGAAAGGCTGTCCCCGATACACCCGACAGTATGCAGGATGCCGCAAAGCCCCCCGTCAACGGCGTAGTGGTCAAGGGGCTGCTCGTCTTTGCAATCCAGTTTGATAAAATCATTGATATTCATCATTCTTTATCCTTTCATTAAATTCTTTAATAAATCCCTTTTTGATTGCATCCTGAATAACATTTTCGACAAATACCCATACATCAGGTATTGCCTGCTTTATAACTTCCATCCGCTTATATACCTTGTCGCTGGTAACACCGTGAAGCCGCCA
Source organism: Clostridiales bacterium (assembly GCA_012839705.1). Lineage (GTDB taxonomy): Bacteria > Bacillota > Clostridia > Oscillospirales > Acutalibacteraceae > Avimonas. The sequence continues at coordinate 1,035 of DUMT01000091.1, forward strand.
TGTATGACCGTCAGTCACAGAATTGTTAATAAACGGCTGGAGCCTGTCTATCGCGGCAGCATAAATGGCTTCCGGCGTTTTCATCTCTTCAAATTCTTCCCACAGGCTCCGAAATTCCGAAGCCTGGTCCTCCGGCAGCATGCCAAAAATCCTGTCTGCCGCCTTAATCTCCCTTTCCTGCTTGTCCAAATAGCCTGCTTCGTCATAAGCGAAGGTATCACCTGCGTACACCTCCACTAAATCATGCACCAGCGCCATTTTAACAACCTTAAACATATCAAGGTCCGGATACGCAGAGTATTCTGATAAAGCCAGCGCCATCAGGGCAAAATGCCATGAATGCTCTGCATCAGTCTCCTGCCTTGACCTGTCGGTTAAAATAGTCTGCCTTAAAACGGTTTTCATTTTATCGACTTCAATTAAAAATTTTAATTGCTTTTCAAATCTTGATTCTTTCATTAAAACTCCTCAACCAACCTGGCTTAACATTTCTTTTGCCGCTTCCAGTGCGGCATGGCTGATAGTGCCGCCGATAATCCGGGCAAGCTCCTGAACCCGCCCTTCATAGTCCAATGGAGTAACATCTGTATAGGTGCGGCCATTCCTCACAGTCTTTTTAATCAGGAAATGATGGTGCGCCTGGGCCCCGATTTGAGCAAGGTGGGTAACGCATATTACCTGCCGTTTTCCGGATATCGTACGAAGCTTTATCCCCACCTTGTTAGCCGCAAAACCGCTGATTCCCGTGTCGATTTCATCAAAAATCAGGGTATCAATGTCATCGGCGTCAGCCATAACTGATTTTAGAGCCAGCATGATACGGGACAGTTCACCGCCAGAGGCTATCTTTGCAAGGGGTTTTGGCGGTTCTCCCGGGTTGGCGGCTATCAGGAATTCCACCCTGTCAATACCGTTTGGCCCAAGTTCTACCGGCTCTATGTAGACCATAAGGCGTACATTGGGCATGTCAAGGTATTTTAGCTGCTCATTAACGTTATCTTCAAACATTTTTGCAGCCTTGTGCCGCTGCTCAGAAAGGTTCTTCGCAAGCTCTCTTGCTTTTTCCTCGGCTAATTTCAGCTCTTTCTGAAGCTTTTCAGCCCGGATATCCGACAATTCTATGCTTTCAAGCTCCCTTTTTGCCTGTTCGAGGTATTCTAAAACCTCCTGCTCGTCCTTGCCGTATTTTGAGGTAAGCCTGCGGATTACCGCAAGCCTTTCTTCTACCTGTTCAAGGTCCTCCGGCTCGAAATCCAGTTGCGAAAAATAATCCCGCAGCTCTTCGGCATATTCCTCCAAATCATACAGCAGGCTCTCCAGCTTCTGCCCAAGCTCAGCCATGGTTTCAACATACATCCCGGCATTGTTCAGATGGGAAACCGCCTCGGAAACCTGCCCGATTGCGCCCATGCCGCCATCCCCGCCGGTGAGCAGTTCCCTTGCGCTGCTGATGGAAATCGCAATCTTCTCTGCGTTCCGGTACAGGTCCCTTTGGGCAATCAGTTCTTCCTCCTCGCCGGGGCGGAGATTTGCGGATTCTATTTCATCTATCTGAAACTGGAGCATGTCCATTTTCCGTGCCTTCAGGCTTTCGTCCATTCTGGACTGTTCAAGCTCGTCCCTTATCTCGCACATTGTATGGTAAGCCTTTTTGTATTCCTCGTGCAGCGGTGTTAAATCCCCGATTTGCTCAAGGTAATACAGGTGTTTTTCAGGTGATAGCAGGGATTGGTTTTCATGCTGACCGTGTATGTTTACAAGAGTGCGCCCGATCGTCCTGAGCATGGAAATTGTGGAAGGCAACCCGTTAATCCGGCAACTGCCCTTGCCGTCGGCGGAAATTGTCCTCTGTATTAGAAGGTTTCCATCATCGTCCACAGGGTATCCCAGTTCCTCAAGCAATTTAACGTTGTTTTCGGAAATATTGGTAAACAGGGCTGTAACACGTGCCTGGTCGCTGCCTGAGCGGACAATATCCTTGCTTACACGCTCGCCAAGAACGGCATTGATTGCGTCAATAACAATTGATTTACCGGCACCCGTTTCGCCTGTCAGAATGTTTAGCCCTGAACCAAGTTCAATGTCTGCTTTTTCGATAACGGCAATATTCTCAATATGAAGACTTGACAGCATGTCCCATCAATACTCCTTCCGAAACCGCAGCAGACTGCGGAAAATTCCGGTCAATCATTCTTTATAAGCTTTTTGAGTTCCTTATAAAGCTCCATAGAATAATTTTCATTCCTCATAATGCAGATAAATGTGTCGTCTCCGGAAATGGTGCCGACAATATCAGGACGGTTGAGAGAATCCAAGGCGGCGCATACCGCAGAAGCCATACCGGACAGGCATTTGATTACAACTATATTTCCCGCATAATCAATATTGGTGACAGTATCAGCGAAAAGGGTATAAAACTTGGATGACAGGTTTTCGCTTTCCTGCTGGATTGTGGAATAATGGTAGTTCCCGTTGCTGTCAAGGGATTTTATCAGCCTTAGCTCCTTAATGTCACGGGATACTGTTGCCTGGGTGACGTTGAACCCGCTTTCATTAAGATGCCTTAAAAGCTCTTCCTGGGTGTTTATCGGGTACGTTTTAATAATTTCCAATATTTTTGCGTGGCGCTTGGATTTCATATGGTTCCTCTCCCAATAATGTTATGTTATCTGCGGAAAATCAGTTTATGGTTTAAAATTTTATAAAAAGATTTTTCCTCGATTATAATAAGCCTTGCAAAGATATCGGAACGAGATACGCAAAGCCTGTCATCAGGTTTGATTTGTATTGATTTTTCCCCATCAACGGTTAAATACACCTCATGCATGTCGGTATTTACTGTCCTAAGATAAATTTTTGTATCTTCGCCGAATATATAAGAGCGCGCGTGCAGCGAATGGGCGCAAATGGGCGTCAGAAGCAGGCACCTTACCGCAGGGTCGATTATCGGCCCTCCTGCAGACAATGAATATGCAGTGGAGCCTGTAGGCGTAGCCACCATTATTCCGTCAGCCCGGTAATTCAGTATATGCTCCTTCTCGCTTGTTACCTCAAATTCCACCATCCGGGACAAGGAGCCCCTCGACAACACCGCTTCATTCAGGGCGCAAAATTCAGAAGTTTTGCCATCTGCAGAAGTAACAGTAATGTTTAACATCATTCTATGTTCAATGGTGTACCTTCCGTCCAATAAAGCTGATAGCCTTTGCAGCTCATCAATTTCCAATCCCGCCATAAATCCCAGGTTGCCGCAGTTTATCCCAAGCACCGGTTTTCCAAACAGGGCGGCATATTTTGCAGTGTGGATTATCGTGCCGTCTCCGCCCAAAACCACCACAACATCACAGGTTTTCAAATAATCCTGGTTCAAATTGTCCGGAAACGAAGTGCCCAGCGGCGACAGCAGAACTTCTGCCCCCAGGCCTTCCAAAACTTTACGCACTTCATCAATTTTTTCGGCACCTACCGCTTTTTCGTTTGCTACCAGCGAAATCAGCATATTACACCATACTTTCCGAAATCAAAGTCATTTTAAAACCATATGCGCTTCTTTTACAACGTTATCTATATCTAATAAACTACCAGAATCCATGCCCTGATGCAACAACGCAAGATACTCAATATTTCCTTCACCGCCGGTCACCGGCGAATAGGTCAACCCTTTTAATCTAAAACCCGTTGATTTGAAGAAGGAAATCAATTCATTTATAACATTTATATGAGCCTTTGGGTTTTTAACAACACCGTTCTTCCCTATATTTTCCCTGCCGGCTTCAAACTGTGGTTTTATCAGGCATACAATGTTAGCGCTTGTTTTTAAAAACGGCATAACATAGCTGAATATTTTTTTTAATGAAATAAACGAGACATCTATTGAGCAAAAATCGGCGGAATTTGGCGGAATTACTCGCAAAAGCTCATCCGAATCACGTATATCTTTCCCCTCAAGGTTAACCACCCTGGGGTCTGAAGCAAGTTTCGGATGAAGCTGCCCGTGCCCTACATCCACAGCGTAAACCAAAGCCGCCCCATGACGCAGCATGCAGTCGGTAAATCCGCCGGTTGAAGCCCCAACATCCAAACAAGTGGCGCCTTTCAAATCATAACCGCCAAACTTTATAGCCTTCTCAAGCTTCAACCCGCCGCGGCCAACAAAATTCATAGAAGTATTGTTTTCAAGCTTTATTTCCTCTGATAAGGATACCATTACAGAGGGTTTGATTACAGCTTTGCCGTTTACAAACACTTCTCCTGCTGTAATATGATACTTCGCGCGCTCTCGGCTGTCAACCAGCCCGAGTTTGACCAGCGCTACATCTATACGCATCTTATCGGTCAAACCGCCATCCAAACCATCTGTGAGCATGTTTATTCCCTTTCAGTAACACCATTTGCCTGCACCAGTTCTACAATACTGTCGGTGTCTAAACCGACATTCTTAAGCGCTGTTTTCACATTGCACACAGGGACAAAGTTTTCAATCGCCTTAAGCTTAAAAGCCCCTGAAAACCCGTTTTCCATAAGCATAAGCCCAAAGCTCTCGCCAATCCCGCCCCAACGGATGCCTTCTTCAAAGAAGAAAATATTCTTATATTTGCAAGCTAACTCAATACATTCCTTATCAATCGGCCTGATTCTTGTAAGCTTTAATATCGAAACGGGTATACCCATTTCCCTAAGCCTTGCTGCCGCTTTATAAACATTTGCAAAAATCCTGCCGTATGTGACCAGGAGTATCTCAGAATTATCCTGTTCAAATAACGTATAATCCTTGTAATCTGGATGGTAAAACTCAAGCCCTTCCAGTTCACCGCCCCTTGGGTAGCGCACTGCAGCCACACCGGAGACATCGTAAATTGCCTGCCTTAAGTTTATGCGCAATTCCTCAAAGCATGACGGCGAATATATTGTTGTATTCGGGATTGTATTCAAAAAAGCGGCGTCAAAAAGCCCCTGATGGGTTTCGCCGTCTTCTCCGACAATACCTGCCCTATCTATTGCAAGGACAATATGCTCCCCCGCAATGGCGGCGTCGTTTAATATCTGGTCATAGCTTCGTTGAAGGAAAGTCGAATAAACCGCGAAAACCGGGATAGCCTCATTGTGGGCAAGGCCTGCGGAAAAGGTTACGGCATGGCTTTCGGCTATTCCCACGTCAAAGCAGCGCTTTGGATAAAGCTTATTAAACTCAACCAACCCTGTGCCTACCTGCATAGCGGCGGTTATGGCGCAAATACGCTCATCCTGGGCGGCAAGCTCGCAAATCTCCCGGCTGAATACGGATGAAAAAGATTCCTTCTCCGGAGTGCGCTCCCCGGTGTCCGTGTCAAAATTTGAAACCCCGTGGTAAACATCCGGGTTTTTCTCTGCAAAATCGCAGCCTTTGCCTTTGATAGTAGCAACATGCAACAGAACCGGCCTGTCAAGCTTTTTTGCCGCCTGAAGGCCGTGAATCAAATCTTCGAGGTCATGCCCGTCCAGAGGGCCGATGTAGTTGAATCCCATCTCTTCAAAAAAGCTGCTTCGGCTATACATCAATTTTTTTATTTCTGTTTTTACATGAAGCAGCTTGTTTCGCAAAGGCGTACCGATAACAGGTATGGATGCTAACATGTTGCTGAATTTCATTTTGGCCCGCACATAACGGGGCCTCGCCCTTAAAGTCGCGAGATGCCGGGCAACAAAACCGACATTGCGGTTTATGGACATGCCGTTGTCGTTTAAGACAACAATCAGGCGGTCCTTGCTTCTTCCTGCGTTGCTTAAGCCCTCATAGGCAAGCCCGCCGGTTAGTGCTCCGTCCCCAATTATCGCAACGACCGTACCGCCTTTTTTCAGAAGTGATTTTGCCTTAGCAAGGCCGTTTGCGGCGGAAATGGAAGTGCTGCTGTGCCCAACGATAAAGGAATCATGCTCGCTTTCCTTTGGCGACGGAAAACCAGAAATCCCGCCTTCCTGCCTTAAGGTATCGAATTTGGACGCACGCCCGGTAAGGAGCTTGTGTGGATAACACTGGTGCCCCACGTCCCAGACAAACTGATCATAAGGCGTATCAAACACCTTGTGAAGGGCTACAGTAAGCTCAACAACCCCAAGATTAGACGCGAGATGCCCTCCAGTCTTGGAAATAGTCTGAATCATAACGCTGCGGATTTCTTCACAAAGCTCTTTGAGCATTTTTATATCAAAGGATTTAATATCCTGGGGAGATTTGATTTTATCGAGGTAAAAAGTTTTCCTAAGATTGTTGGATGATTCTGGCATAGACAAGAAAACCTCGCTTTCATCAGCGGAGATGGTGGGTAGGCTTTTATTCCGGTACCAGAATACCGACAAGGATTCCCATTAATGCCCCGCCTAAGACTTCAAGGGGGGTATGGCCGATAAACTCTTTAAGTTCAATCTCGTCCACCTTTTCCTCAGGAATGCCATCCCCGTCTTTATCAGCCTTGGAGATTTCAATTTCATTGAGGTATTTGTTAAGCAGCTTTGCGTGCTCCCCCGCTTCCCTGCGCACACCCATGGCGTCATACATCGTTACAAACGCGAACATGACCGCCAGAGCGAATACCGGTGAATTTACCCCGTAAAACCGCGCCATTGAAACAGTAAGGGCACAAACCGTGGATGAATGCGCACTTGGCATCCCGCCGGCGCCCCACAACCTTTCAAAATTCATTTTCCTTGTAAGCAGCAGGGTTATTATAAATTTTGTTGCCTGGGATGAAAACCATCCCAATACTGCCGCGAACAAAACCCTGTTTTCAAAAAATTCGTGCAGGAACGACATTAATCATCGAGCCTTTCAAACCCGAGGGCAAATATCATTTTTACTTCTTCCTTTTTAACAAAGCATAAGTAAATTCTCGGAGAACATCCGCTTTATCCTTGAAAACTTCAAGAGATCTTATGGCATTCTCAGTGCGTTCTTCAGCCAGCTTTTCAGCGGCTTCAATCCCCAGCAGGGATACATAGGTTGCCTTTCCATGCTCGGCATCGCTTCCCACGGGCTTCCCCAACTGTTCAGCGGTTGCTGTGGCGTCAAGGATATCATCTACTATCTGAAACGCCAGCCCCAGTTGCCTTCCGTATTCCCGGGCGGCTGATACCTTTTCTTCGCCGGCGCCGGCTAAATGGCAGCCGATTACGCAGGCAGCCTCGATGAGGGCAGCGGTTTTGCCAAGCTGCAGCTTTTCCAGTACATCTATATCAATAGGCTTATTTTCGTATAAAATGTCGATAACCTGCCCGCCAACCATCCCGCCTGCGCCGGAAGCATCCGCCAACTCGAAAGCTGCCCGCAGTACGGATTCCGACGGCAATCCGCTTCGGTTTGCAGGGTCCAGCATAACCTCAAAAGCCCTGTTAAGCAATGCATCACCCGCAAGGAGCGCCATGTCTTCCCCATAAGCCGCATGGGCTGAGGGGCGCCCTCTCCTCACAGGGCTGTTGTCCATACAGGGCAAATCATCATGGACAAGGGAGTATGAATGTACCATTTCGATTGCGCAGGCAAAGGGCAAGGCTCTGGCAGTATCACCGCCGCAAACTCGGCAGAATTCAAGGGTTAAAATCGGCCTTATCCTTTTACCCCCAGCCTCGCAGGCATAAGCCATGATTTCATACAACAGCTTTTGCAGCGCCTGGTCGTCTTTGGGAAGGTATTTCGGCAATGTTTCCTCTACTGCCGCCAGATGAATATTTAAAACCTGATTATAAAGCTGGTTACCCATTCCAGCACCTTGCCTTTCATTAATCAAAAATATAAAGTTTATGTATCTTACTCGGCGGTTTCTTCCTGATTTTCCTGCTGCGGGGCATCCTTATTATCCATCATCAGGCGGGTAATTTTCTGCTCAGCGTTTTTTAAGGCTTTTGAGCAATACGCAGCCAGTTTTGTGCCTTCTTCAAACAGTTTCAGGGACTCATCAAGGGTGCACTGCCCGCTTTCAAGCCTGGATACGATATACTCAAGCCTTTGAATCGCCTTCTCAAATGTCCATTCGGTTGACATTTCTTAACCTCCCGAAATTTTATCAACTGTGCAGTCTACAAATCCGTCGCTAACCCGCAGGGAAAGCTTGTCCCCCGGAGAAACATCAGCAGTATTTTTTACAACTTTATCACCGATATACGCAATAGAATAGCCCCTGGAGAGGACCTTTAGCGGGCTTAAGGCATCCAGTTTGGAGGCTACCGAGCTTAAACGCCTGTCATAATCATACAGCCTGTTTTTCGCCGCATTGGCAAACGCCCTTGTAAGGTAATCCAGCCTCATGTACTGCTCTTCCACAACATACATCGGAGTGGTAAGGGACCTTCTTGACGTCAGGGCGGTAAGCCTTTGATTTGAAGATTCCAGAATAGCCCGGACACTGCGCCTTGCGATAATCAGCAATTTCTCAATATGCAGCAATAGCTGTTCGGTGTCTGGAACTGCCAGTTCGGCTGCCGCAGAAGGGGTCGGAGCCCTTAAATCAGCCACAAAATCGCAGATAGTAAAATCCGTTTCGTGGCCGACGGCTGAAATCACCGGTATCCGGGAAGCGGCAACTGCCCGGGCCAACCCCTCATCGTTAAATGCCCAAAGCTCTTCGATGGAGCCGCCGCCACGCCCGATTATTATAACATCAGCCGCATTGTTTATATTAAACCAGTTTAGCGCCTTTATCAACTGGGGAGGTGCCCCTTCACCCTGCACAAGTACGGGGGCAAACACAATTTCAGCCAGGGGATACCTTCTCCCCAATATATTTAAAATATCCCGGACCGCGGCACCGGTCGGCGATGTTATAACTCCTATTTTTGATGGATATTTCGGAATTGGGCGCTTGCGCCTTTCGTCAAACAGCCCTTCCTGCGCCAGTTTGCGCTTGAGCTGCTCAAAAGCAATCTGCAAAGCCCCTACCCCGTCAGGCTGCATTTCTTCTATATATATCTGATATGTGCCATCCTTTTCATACAGCGAAACCCTGGCTTTTACTATAACCTTCATACCATTTTCGGGCTTGAATTTGAGTTTTGAAGAGTAAGCCCGGAACATTACAGCCCTGACCAGGGCTCCCTCATCCTTCAAAGTCATGTAGAGGTGCCCTGATTTGTAATGATCTGTAAAATTGGAAATTTCGCCGCTGATATATACGGACGCAAGCCTTCTGTCGCTTTCAATCAGGGATTTTACATACCTGTTGAGCTGGCTTACAGTAATAACCTGCACTTTTAACCCTTCCTCCCTGTCTGCAAAGCCGCAAGAACCACTATGCCAACCGCGTTGTCAGAGGAGTAAGCTGGCGGTGCAAAATATCCGCCGTATTTTTCCTCAATGGCGTTTCTGATAATAGTATTGGACATTACCCCGCCGGCATATATGATGGGGCGGTTTGGGAATCGATTTTTCAAATATTTTGTCATACCGTCAACCGCAGAAAGGACACTCATTAAACAAAAAAGCGCAACCTCGCAGTCCGGCACACCCTTATTATAAAGGTCGCGGCATTGATTCTCAACACCGGAAAGGCAGCACCAGCCATCCTTTAATACAGGCTTTGGGTTATACTTTTCCTTAGCCTTTGAAGCCAGTAATTCAAGTTCAGGGCCTGCCGGAAATTTAAGCCCAAGCATCACGCCCACCCTGTCTATAAGCTGCCCCGCCTTCAAATCAAGGGAGCCAGCCACGCGCTCGCAGGATATCACATTTTCTGAATCAGGCCTTACAATCAAAGCGTCCGTTGTTCCCCCTGATACGTGGAAAGCAATAAACTCCTTATCCAGCAATTCCATACAACCAGCGCCGTAAGCGGCAGCGGCCACATGCCCCTGCTGATGGGTAAACCTCATAAGAGGGACACCCAAAACCGCAGATAAAATCCTTGCAACACCAAGCCCGGAAAGAAAACAAGGCATATAAGAGCCTTCAGCCTGTGTCGGGCGTTCGGAGGCTGCAACCGCATCTAATTTTATATTCTCAGAAAACAGGCTTTCAAACAAATCCGGCAACTGACGGGTATGGTGAAATACGGCGTCAGATTGCCTTAAACCAACTTCCCCTTCCTTAACGGGCAAAAGGAGCTTCCTTTGGACTACCGAATTGTCCTGCGTATTGTAAACCGCCAGGGAAGTTGTATAGTTACTGGTATCAATCCCGAGGAAATTTCCCATCGGTTATTCCCCTTTTTGCCGGGCAATGCCGCCAAGCACACCGTTGACAAAGGCAGGGTCATCCTCACCGCCGTATTTTTTTGCCAGTTCAACTGCTTCATTGATGGATACGCTCACCGGAATGTCATTGCAGTAGAACATCTCAAAGACGGCTATTCTCATAATGGAAAGCGAAACACGGGACAGCCTGTCCTTGCTCCATTTATGCAGCTGATTAGAAATAGCCTGGTCAATTTCTTCAATATGCTTGTCCACACCTTCGGCAAGCATTAATGCGAATTCATCACAAACCAAATCACGCGCTTCACCAGCATTTTCAATAATATCCCTTATGGGATAATCGGTAAAGGTTTTTTCAAACAGCAGTACAAATGCCAGTTCACGGGCCTCGCGACGTGTCATTTTACCATGCCTTTCGATAAAGAATTAAAGATTTCTTGTGTTGTACTATGTAGTATCTGCGAAAAATGTTGAAATAACCCACCCGCCGGTACCATAGGTTACAGGCGGGTTTAAAGAAGTTTTGCCATTACATAATAAATAAACCCTCCACTGGCTGCGGAGGGTTCCGCTTTTAATCAGGCATTTTATCCTTATTGTCCTCTAAAACTATACCCATAATATGGACATTTACCTTGTTAACCGGCTTGCCGGTCATGGACTGGACTGCAACCTTTACGTTGTGCTGAACAGCGGGTGCAACCTCCTGAATCCTTGCATCCAGCTTGACATTTATATAAACATCAAGGATGGTTTCCATTTCATTGTTAAGGACCCTTACAGATTTGGTCGGGCTGTTCCCGATAAACCCTCTAAGGTCAGCAGGCCTTTGCGCCATGCCGGCAACACCCGGCACCTCCAAAACCGCTGAACTGGCGATTGCTGCAATAACATCCTCAGAAATAATGCAGCTGCCCTCGGATGTTTTGTATTCGTTCCTGTTCATTACAAAACCTGCCTTTCCTTATCCTAGAGATATTATATATTTTATACTTCATTTTACAAGAGCAAATATTAAAATTTATATTTTCCATATATTCTCTTGCTCAATATTATACCACAAAAGGCATGTTGAGCAACTATTTTTTATTATTTTACATTCATAATCTTGACATTTTGTGCGACAATCTTCGACTGGGCTGTTACGATTTCGGTTATCTGCAGAGCCTGTACTTCATTCAATTCGTCAGCTTTAACTACCACATTGCATTTGTCATCCTCGATAAATACAACGCAGTCTTTAAAGCCTTTAGCTTTAATCAGGCTTTCGATTTTGCTTTCCTGGTCAATCGCGGCAGCAATAGCAGCAGCCTTTTCCAACGCCTTTTGCTGTATTTCCTTTGTGGCTTTGGCATCATTCATCATATCTTTGATTAAATCAACAGCTTCCTGCCGCGCGTTTTCGCGGTTTTTGCGAGCCTGAACGAAATAATCGTTCGGGTCTTCAGTTTTGCTGGGCTGGGTAGTCGTCACGGTTGAAGGATTATCAACAAATTTTGCGTCTCCAAGGCTTTTGGAGCTGGTTGTTGACGTATTTGCATCCCTTGTAATCGGGTTGTTGGTGGAAAAATAATAGTTCAGATAAACGGCAATCCCTAAAGCCACCACAAGCACTGCAAGCATAACCTGTTTTTTGCCAAATATACCGCTCATAAATCTTTCATCCTTTCACCTTTCAAAAAATCAATAAATAGATTTGCGTTTACTCAGACGATTTTGTAACACACACCCTCTTTGAGGATATGTTCAATGCGGTAGTCACTAAATTGATAATCCGTTCCTGGACAATTGGCTGGTCACCTCCCTGACAAACCACCACCACTCCTCTGACGGTGGGCTGAATCTCAGTAACCAATAAGCCTTGACGTCCGTTTCCGGAATCTACAACTATTATCGATTCCTTTTTGTCGTCACGTTCAGAAATTCCGTTACTATCTTCCTTCCTGTCGGTATTTATGTCTTCTTCCCGGGCGTACACATATTCAACCCCGTTTTCAAGGGTAACCATAACGCGGCATGGCCCGGCGCCTTCTACGCTGCTTATCATCTCAGCCAGTTTCCGCTCCATCTCCTCCACATATTCCTGAGCGGAAAGCGAGTATTTTGAAACCGTGTTGGATGGCTTGCCTTTTTCCGGAATTAAGGTTGATAAAAAAATCAATAACATCCCGAGCAGCCCAATGGCTAATATCACATTAACCGCTTTTTTGCTTTTCAATTTGGACAATATCCCGTTTTCTTCATTCAACTGGTTTAATATGCCTTTCATCTTTACCTCCACCCTTTCCGGGAATGGATTTTAAACGACTACTATTCCCCGTCAATCGAAACGGTTACCTCAATGCCCAGTATTTCTTCCGCAAGCTGTTTAGCCTGAATAGCTTTAAGGCGGCTTTGTTTGTCCAGATAAAGGACAACGTTGTTAATATATATGCTTTGGCTTTCCCTGATATCCATGTTTACTTCAACTTTTGTGAGCACGATTCCATAATTTTTAAATACCTGTTCCATTTTTGCTTTTACAGCTGAAGTCACCTGGTTTTTAAACTGTTCAGCGACTCTGATTTGTATCGCATCTGCTGAAATTTCACTTGAGATATCGTTAAAATCCAGATTTAATATCGATCTTCCCGCAAGCAATGGGGAAATCATAACGCAGAGAAAAAAGGCTGCGATAATAAGCTTAAATATATTCCCCATCCCCTTTTTCGGCGCAAGGATTTGCAGGGCAGTGCAGCCTATAGCGGCAACACACAGGGCGGCAGCCCACTGGGTAATGCCACTCATGACGTTCCACCCCCGGCAAGTGTTACTATGGTGGTCGCCACAATCATAAACATTGAGCAGGATGCCAGCACAGCTATCAGGGTTTTCATCACACCCTGGGCGGATTTGAACAGGGTTGAAACAGAATTCAGCGAGAACATTTCCGCCGCCATATTTAAAAAATTTAGCAGGATTATCCACACAACGCACTCAATTATGGGCGGCAGTACAATTAAAAGCGTAGATATGATTCCGAACCCCCCAAGGGTTGATTTTAAAAGGTTCAGGCACCCCTTTATGGTGTTCAGGGCATCCCCCAGGGCCCCTCCTACCACTGGCACAAAAGCCCCCAGGGAAAATTTCAGGGCTTTTGTTGTAACATTGTCTGCCGCGGCACCTACCAAACCCTGCACTGACAACAGCCCCACAAATATGGTTGTAGTAAGCCCCAGCAGCCA
>DUMT01000092.1 GCA_012839705.1 Clostridiales bacterium
CCGTTTACCCTTTGCATAAGGCTTCCGGTCTGCCTGCTGGTAAAGAAATTGATTGATAGTTTTTGCAGAGACTCAAAAACCGTACACTTGATTTTTGCCACAACATCAGGAACCAAACCCGCATTAATTCTCCCCTGTACAACCCCCACAATCTGCTGGATAATGGTAACGACCGCAAGGGACAAAGCCAGAACAAGAAGTGCAGCAAAAACGTCCATATTTAATCCGAACAAATCAATACTTGGCTTATCACCTTTTAAAATATTGTCAAACAGCACGGTACCTGTAAGATATGGGGCAACCGAGCTTATAACCCCGTTTAAAATCATGCATAAAAACAACAGGCAAATCCTGAATTTATAGGGTTTGAAATAGGTTAAAATCCTGAAGAAAACCGCCCGCTTCTCCATGCATTTGGGGCATACATACCTTCCCCTTTCCGGGTAAGGCATGCCGCATTTGGGGCAAACCTCGGGTTCCTCCAAAGGCTCGGGCGGCAACTCCCTGCCACTGATTTTGCAATCCAGCGCCATGCAAAAACGGTGCATTTCCCTTGCCCTGGAGCTGGAAAACCGGCAAACCCACCGTTCAACTCCGTCTATGTTCACGACAAACAGGCCTCCGGCAACCTGGTTTACAATCCTTGGCTGCGAAAGCCTGCTTAAAGGGTATTCAAAAACCCCGCTTATACCTTCGGAATGTTTCGGGGTTGCCGCGGAAAAACTTGAAAAATTCATTACCCCGGAATAATCCGATAACGCCAGCACAAGGCTGCTGTCAGTCAGGATAAGGTATGTATTCCTTAACTCCCCTTGCTCTGTTATATCAGATTTTGCTGCACAGCAAACCCTGTCGAAATCAATCCCCTGCTTTTTTAAGGCGCTTTGGACAGAACCGGGTATAACCTTTTTTATACTGTCATCCAAACCTATTCAGTCCCTTTCAGGAAATATATATTTCTACAAAAAAGGCACTTCCAAATGGAAGCGCCTGGATTTAAAAACTTTTGAGAGGGCCTGTAAGCCGAGTTCTGTCTTGACGGCAAACCGTCATGAACAGCCATCTATCTAGGCTGCATGTTGCCATGCAGCTCAAGCCGCCTGTCGAAGCACATCGGGCCAATGTATCGCTTCAGTCGGCGTTGCACCGGATAGGGTTTACAGGGCCACATAGTCGCCTATGTGCCGGTGAGCTCTTACCTCACCTTTCCACCCTTACCGCAAAAATGCGGCGGTATATTTCTGTTGCACTTTCCCTAGGGTCGCCCCCGGCGGCCGTTAGCCGTTATCCTGCCCTGTGGTGCTCGGACTTTCCTCATGAAGTCGAAAAGCTTCACGCAGCTGTTCAGCCCACTCACAAGTAGTATGATAGTACAATAATCTGGTTTTGTCAAGTTGAATGGATAAAACTTACAAATTAAACTTCAGTTTATATAAAAATCCCATTCGCCGGCAGGATTTTCAAAAACCTGTACGTCCACGCCATAAGCGGATTTTATATTTTCCGGTGTTAAAACTTCCTTCG
>DUMT01000093.1 GCA_012839705.1 Clostridiales bacterium
ATGCAGCCTATTGTTGTAATAAGATATCTATATAGCAATTCAACCTGTCCCATCCAGGCGCGGGTTAATATTACAGGAAAAGGAGAAGGAGAGTTATGAGGAGTTTGAGGAGAACCATTGCCCCGATTGTAGTAATGGCATTGATGATTTCCCTGGTGGGCATTATTTCTGTTTCCGCCCAGGGGCTAAACCTTGCTGTGTATTCAAGCGGCAGCATGACCTTTGACGGGTCAGGAAGAATTCAAGGCGATGCTATTATCACTGCAGGAAGGATATCTGGCAACAACAGATCATGGATATCAGGCGGCAGCATATACGCAGCTTCCGGTGTTGACAAAAGCGGCGTAAATGGGTTTAACACTGGAAATGTAAAGGATTATACCGGGGAAGCAGTTACATATATATTTAAGGATTACAATGACTACAACAGATTCCCCGAGGCGACATATTTCAGGGATAAGGATACCGAATATAAGGACGGCACCAGGGATCTGGTTATTGGATGGTCCGGCGACGCAAAGCCAAGCGGATACACCATTGAAAGTGATTCATTTTTCCGCCTTTTAAAAGTTAGCTCCACTCTTACACTTAATATAAATGTGCCCTCAGGCCAGCTTCGCGTTATCAGGGCTTATAACCTTGAAGTGAACGGCACTATTTCAATTAACGGTGGCGGAAATGTTATCTTGTATGTTGATAATCTCAATGACTGCGGGAGCGGTTCATTTAATGTTACCCCCGCTTCATACGGTGACCAAAAGCGCCTGACTATTATAACCAAAAAGGTCGATGGGGAAAACGCCCTGAACAATGCAAGTCTTGCCGCAAATATCATATGCCTGGATGACTCTCTAACTTTAAATAATACCAGGATTACCGGAAACCTTTATGTAAAAGGGGAATTTAAGTTTATTAACTCCGGATTTGTCAAAGGGCTTGTATTCGCCCCCAATTCCAAAACCGAGGTTAATAACAGCACATATATAGTTGGAAGGCTTATAACCAAAGAAGTCAAGATTTCAGGAAACGCCTATGTTGAGTATGGGCAGATTTCGGGGCTGCCTTCCGATGTAGCCCAGTTTATTGGTGATAAAAACGACAGCCAGGTATTCGGCCAGGATGACACCTCACCCACTGCACCCACCACAACAATATCCCAGCCCACCGAGCCCAGCCAAACCGGGCAGCCCACAACCACCACTCCCACAAGCCCATCCAATCCTTCCAACCCGGGTTCCGGCGATGACCAGGGAATGGTTACCATAACCGTTACAGTTGCAAGAAGGATGTCCATAAGGCTGGAGGACGGCAGGATTTTAAAGAACAACGACAAGTTCACAATGCCCAAATACGGTACAATCCGCTACCAGATTTGCACAAACAACTGGGATACCGATACATATTCAGATGACGGTCTGGGAATTTGCGGACAGCAGGTTTTTGAATACACCCATGAGAAAAATAAGGAGAAATACCTGAGGGTTGACAACCTGCGGCACTTCATGCCGGTAAGATTCAGCTTTGACAAGGGCAATTACAACAAGCAGACCGGTATAGACAAGGTGCTTTTAACTCCCCTTGAGAGCCTTTCGGTTAACCTGCCTCTTGGCGCTACTGTCACTGTAAAAGCTTATGTTAAAAACAATCTGGTTGAAACCACAAATATATTTGTCGATTCGAACCTTGAGTGGCATTACTGGAATTACTAATTAAGGAAGGGTTGATCGGGATATGGGAAACCAGCTAAAACAAAAATTGCCACTTATCATTGTAACTGCCGCGGCGGTTATACTCGTAGTCTCGGTCAGCCTTGCCGGAGTACTGCTTTTTAAGAGCGAATACAAATTAAGAACCAGGGATGTGCCATCTTCGGATGGCACATCCGTTAAACTGCCTGCTGAAAGTTCGACTTTGAACGGGCAGAGTGCCGGGGCGGGAAATACATCATCAACAAACCCGGCGAGGCCTGCCAAATCGGATTCGATTTCGGTTAAAGGCAACATACCGGCAAATGAATTTGACGTGCAGTTTTACGCAAAGCGGCTTTATGAGCTGAAATACCTGTTTGCGGTCAACGGGTTTAAATCCGTGTCGGAGCTTTCCCCCAGCGTGGTTGTGCAGTTTGCGTTTTGCCATCTGTATTTCGATAGCCTGGTGGATATGCCGGACGAGAAGGATTTGGTTTACCGGCAGGTTTTGCCGGAATCCATCTCATCCAAAATTCAGGAACTATTCGGAAAGAATAATGTGGATATCAAAAAAAGCGATTTGTATAACCAGTCAAAAGATGTCTTTGAAATGTGGCTTCCGCGTTACCGCACCAGCGTTTACGCCGACGTGGAGTGCAAGAAGTCGGGCGCTGATACTTATGAGGTAACCGCGACCTTTTACAAAGACAAAGATAAAAAGCAGGCGGATAGTACCGTTTCGGGGGTTTTTAAAAAGGAAGGAAAAAATCTTATTATTTCATCAATGCAGACCAAAAAGTAAGCAGGCATTTTTTCAAATACTGTTTTAACAAGAAGGTCGGGTAAGGTTGAATAACAAAGCATATTATCCATATATGGATAATCTGGATGGAGGCGGCGGTTTGGGCTCAAAGCCGGAATCAGGAAATACAAAAAGCGGGATAGATGAGCTGGAAAAAAAGCTTGCGTTGCTTGAATCTGCAAACCGTAACCTTAAAGAGCAGTTAAGGCTCAAGCAGGATGAAATAAAAAACCTTGAATCCAAAATAGAGGAGCTGAGGTTTTTATATAGCCAGAGCGAAAAATCCCTCGGTTACTATGACAAATACTTTAAAACTGTTGGGGATGTTTATTCTGTTGCCCGCGAATGTGCGGATGGGATTGTGAAGCGGGCGGAGAACAAAGCAAGCGACATATTGTCAAAGCTTGAGGGAAAAGTGACGGAGGAACTGGAAAAATCCCTGCAGCTCTCAAAAAAGGCGCATACCCGCCTTGTTGAAACCCTGTCGGTACTTATCAGCCAGTTGCAGATTACATATAACGAAATCAATTCGCTGAATACTAAAATTGAATCGGTTCCGGATTTAATCCGGCCGGTTCTTAACTCAAAGCAGGATTTGCTTGATGAAATAAAGGGAGACGTTGAAGACTACCATAAGCGGAGCCTTGAAATTATTGCGGGCGCACAAAGGGCAGAACAGGCCATCAATATTATGGATGAAAAGGCAGGGCAGAAAGGTGAGCAAGACCATTCTGACTCTTTGGGATATGATGGCTCAAAATCGGATAGAATAATGGAGCCAGTGATAGACAAGGATATTCAAGCCAAAACTCAGAATATGTCTGCAAGCCGCCGGCGAATGACCCTTTTGGAACAGGAGAAGCTAAGGCGGAAAATGGATGCCGAGTCCCGGAAAGACAAGATTGAACAGCCTGAAACAGTTGAAGAAAAAACTGAAGAAAAGGGCGAAACCATGCCTAAAAGCGATATTATTAGCGATAGCGGAGAGTTTATTGATAGAAAGCGCAGAGCCAGCGTAAAGGATATTTTGGATAAATACAGGAATCATAACTTCTAAGTTCACTGCATCCGGGAGGATTAAATTAGGTGAAGAAAAACAGCGGGCTTGCAAAAACAATTGTAAGTATACTAGTGGCTTTTGTCTTATTTTTTGGTTTTTTGGCGGTTGGCTTTTCGTTGTCAGACAGAGCGTTAAATAAAAGCAAAAACGGCTTCATTCCCGATGAATGGGAATTCATATGGGGTTTAAGCAGCGAGGAAATTGAAGGCAGCCACACCACATGGAACCTTTCTTCTGACGGCCAGGCCATACGCAAACCTGCCGAGTGGCTGTTTAAGACCGCCTATATCAGAATGAGCACTATGTTGCCTGCTGGCGAAAGTGAAAAGGTACTTGAAATTTTCACTCTGGGCAATCCTTTGAAGGTGGAATTAAACGGTGCTGAGATATTCAACAACCAATATAAATCGGCACTGTATACCGGCAACCGGGTGAATATTGTGCCAATTCCAAAGCTGGTGGAAGACGCCAGCCTTGAGTTATATATGGCAGTTCCTTTTGCCTTTGTGTTTTCGGCAAGGGTAACTGAACCCGGGAGCAGCATTACTGCCGAAACCCTGATTAATCTGTCGGGGTTTATCGCAGGGGCAGCTTTTCTGTGCACAGGGGTAATGCTCGGCGCCGCCCTTGTTTTCCTGTCGCTGAAGTATAAGGGGGTAGGGGCATCCCTTTGGCTTTTTATAACCATGGTTGTCGGCGGGGCGGGGCTTGTTTTAAAAGAGCTTTCCCTTCACACCGGCGCCTTTTCTGATCCCATTGTTTTTAAATTACAGATTATTTCTTTGTTTATCCTGTCTGCCGGGATTTTCGGCACGGCAATCAGCGTTGCCGGATGGCATGGATTTGAAGGTGCAATAGAGGTTTTAAATGTAATACTTGCTTTAATTCTTTGCGCATTTGCGGCAACCGGATTTGATGCTGGAATCAAAATAGTCCTGTTTTTGCCGGTGGTGCTTCTTTTAACCTGTATAGCGGCGGTTATCAGGCTATGGGAGGGGATAAGGGGAGAAAGGCCCCTTGCCTTTGCCGCATCCACCGCGTTTTTTACATGCAATTTCTGCCTGATTTTTGATTCGGTTTTCCTGTTTGCCGGCTGGGGCGGAAGGCTGTTGGAGTTAAAGTATTTTGGAGTAGCACTTTTCAGCGTGGTGATGGTTGTAGTCATGATAAAGGATACGCTGTATACAAACATCGCTCAGGAGGAGCGGGAGCTACAGTCAAAGCTGAACAATATTTGGACCCAAAAGGCTATTTCGAGCTGTGCGGGTGTTTTCCTGCAGCAGAATATCCGGGATTTCTACAAGGAAATCGCCGGCGCCATTAAAGAGCTGGTGATTTTCGATAGTGTAATTGGAAGCTGCCAGCCTGCCGATTTCAACATTAAGATTTGCGTTGGGGTTGACGAAAATGGTGAGTTCAGGGACTGCTACACCGAAAACTCGCCGGAATTCTGTTCATACCAAAGGATATTGGAAAGGGCAAAAAAAACAAGGGGCAACAACCTTCTGGTTACAGACCATACCCTTGATGTGATTTTCTACCTTAACGGCAGGGCTGCCTGCATTATACACGTGGAGGGCATTCCCAAAAAGCCATCACCTAATTTGATTAACACTTTAAATAGCGCCTATAACGGGATAAGTGAGGCGTTGAACAATCACGAGCTTAAAGAGGATATAGCCGAACTTCAGGAAAAATTCTTTATTAACCTGGCGGAAATGGCCGAAAACAGGCAGTGCGGCACATCCGAACATCTTAAGATAGTATCCGAAATGGTATATGAGCTGTGCGGCCAGCTCGGGATGAACGAGCATGAAAAACGCCTGGTATCTTTGGCGTCCATGGTTCATGATATTGGGAAACTGGCAATCCCTGATAGCATCCTGAGCAAGAAGGGCAAGCTCACAGAAGATGAATTTGCCATAATGCAGGACCATGTGATATATGGTTACAATATAATGTCAAAAGGCCCCGGGGAATTTTTGGCGGCTGCTGCGGTTATCGCCCAGCAGCATCATGAAAAATATGACGGCACGGGGTATATCGAGCTTAAAGGGGAAGAAATCCATCCTTATGCCCGGATAGTTGCAGTCGCCGATGTTTTTGAGGCCCTGCTTAGCGAACGCCCCTATAAAGACGCCTGGGATGAGGAGGAAGCGTGCAGGTATATTGAGTCAAGGTCAGGCACCCACTTTGACCCAAAGGTTGTGGAGGCCTTTGTCAATTGCAAGGACAAGCTGACAGCTATAAAGAGGAGATATGCGGGTGAGGCTGCCTATGTATAAAAGAAAGGTATTATGGTTTGTGGGGTTCCTTGCCCTGTTTTTCTGTGTTGTGGTCGGCGGGTGGTATGTTTCACCTGTTCACAGTTTGGATATTGTGGTTCTTGATAAATCAGCCCAACCCGAATTGAAAACCAAAAATATTGGGGAAGAAATAATCGCCAACAGAAAACATTACGGCCTGTTCTGGATGCTTGAGCAGTTAAGGTACCGAAAGCCTGACAACAGCAGGTACAATTTCAAAACCGACTACTTTTTAAGCACCGTCCATCAGGAAACCGGCCAGAAGGACGGGGAGAGTTTTGCAAGGCTTTCAAGAACCCCTGATATACTCTATATTTCCGACATATACGGGGATGAAAACAACAGGGGGTTAAACTATGAGGATATTGCCACTGCTGCCGTAGCCCATGTCAACGGTGCAACACTGATAGCCGAAGCCGATCTGTTTTCCTTCAAAATGGAGGAAGGGGTACGCAGCGAGATTGAGTCAACATTCGGGATTTCCTATCTCGGCTGGACTGGCCGCTGCTTTAGGGATTTGGGGGACCTGGATGATGTGCCTGATTGGGCTTTGTCGCTGCATGAGACCCAGTACGGCAGGCGATGGGATTATTCGGGCGAGGGCTTGCTGCTGGTTTCCGATTCAGGGGAGCTTGTAATCCTTGAAAAGGAAAAGGATTTTAACGGCAGCATGGTTACCATATCGTTGAAAAGTGAATATAAAAATGAGTTTAAATGCCGGAGCCAGAGGTTTTACAACTGGTTCGTGATAGTTTCAAGCGAGTTTGAAACACAGACTGTAGCTGAATTCTATCTCGATTTAAACCAGCCCGGGCAGGAGAAGTTTAAAAGAGTGTCCAACAAAACATCATTCCCTGCCGTGGTGAGAACACAGGGAAACCTGTCTCCAGCTTATTTTTTTGCCGGCGAGTTCACTGATTATACCGGCCCCAAACGCTATCCTAATTTTTTGTTTTCCTATAAGTTTTATCAGTTTTTCAGCTATGAAAAACCGGGGGATACCACCAGCTTTTACTGGAATTTTTATTACCCCTTGATGAAAACTATTCTAAAAAAAGCCGAGGCAAACAAAAAGAATGTGGTGCAGCCCGGGACAAATAATGAAGAGGCGTCACGTCTTGCGGGGAATGCTATTGAGGTGAAATTCGGCAATGAATGGAAGCCTTTCACCGTCAAAGGGTTCAATATAAATGCAGTGATGCCCGGAGCAGGAAAGTATGAGTATACCAGGGATATATCCGTATACTCCAGGTTTTTGTCCGAAATCAGCGCTATGGGCGGAAACTGCGTGCGGGTTTATGACCTGCTACCTCCCGAATTTTACCGGGCGCTGTACCAGCACAACCGCAAATATCCGGATTCCGCCATTTACTTTTTCCAGAGTGTCACCATGCCTGGCAATATAGCTTCGCCCTATGCCCTTTCGGAGTCGTCCCGGTCCGAAATCCGCAGGAATATTGAATATATTGTTGACGCAGTTCACGGCAAAGGCTCTATACCCGCTGTGGGGGCGAGGAAAGGCGGCACTTATATCCAGGATGTGTCCCCCTATCTTCTCGGGTTTATTGTGGAAACGGATACCACGCGTGCAACCGTTTCAGCCCTCAGGTCCTCTAATCCGGGCTACAAATACCAGGGGGAATATGTTTCCTCTGAAAGCGGGGCGGCGGAAGGGCTGATTGCCCTTGCCTGTGATTATGTGTTCAGTTACAGCGAGAAAACCTACGGGTATAAACCTGTGGTAGGGGCGGCCGGGAATCCCGCCCTGGCGCCTTCATTGCCCTGGTCCGGGAATATTAGCCTTGACCTGAACAGCCTTGTGGCCTCCGAGCAGGCAAAACCCCATTTCTTTCTGGCGTATCAGCTTTATCCCTTTGATGAGCCGGTTGCCAATGACAGGGGCCGGTATTCAGGTTATACCGATGAAAACGGCAGCCTGCCCTTTGGAGGCTACCTGAGCACATTTATGAAGACCCAGACCAGGTATCCGGTTTTAATAGACGGGTTTGGGGTAGCCACTAACATCAATGCCTTTGAGGGGGATAGCTCGGTTAACGGTTATACCGAAACCGGGCAGGGAGAAACCCTTGTCAGGATGCTGAAGGCAATCCAGAAGGAAGGATGTATCGGCGGGCTGATAAGCGACTATAACGACAACTGGTATCAAAGCTCCGGTGATTTGGCGGATTTCGTCCTGCCGGGCGGCTCAAGCCGGATTTGGAAGAACGCCCTTGACCCGAAACAGAATATGGGTGTAACCGCGGTAGAGCCTGTGGGTGACGGGGAAACAGGCATGAGCATTCAGGATAGGGGGCGTATGAGGGAAATCCAGATACGCCACGACCCCGCGTTTATCTATATTTCCCTGATGCTGGACAAGGATATCGACTTTGACAATGAACAGCTTTTTATAGGGCTTGATACCTATCAGAGGAATGACGGGGAATACAGGTATGACCCGGCATATTTCGCAAACAGCTTATCGGGAATGGAATATATAATTAAATTTGAAAGCAAAAATTCCGCAGCACTGTATGTTACACCCAGTTATAACCGCAGCCGCGGGCAATTCATGTCCAAGGAAAGCTATACGGGAAGGTTTGATTTTATTTACCAGTTCGCCTACGGCTCCTTTGATTCTTCCGGCAACACATTTTATCAGGCGGGTTCCTCAGTCCATATAAGGATACCCTGGAACCTTCTAAATTTCACCAACCCATCAAGGCATATGGTGATTAATGATTCAAGGCCGCTAGGCAGTTCTAAAATGGATGAATTTGGGTTAAGAACTGTCAGGACTGATGGAATAATAATCTCGGTGCTTATTGCCGATAAAAGTACAAAAGACACCCTTTATATATTCCCAGAAAGCAAACAATCTGCAGGATATAAATCATTTAAATGGAATGATTGGGATGATGTTGATTTTGCCTTCAGGCAGAAAGACAGTTGCAAAATACTTTCTAACTTCTTCAATTCCCTGAAATGACCAGCCTTTGGAAGGAAGATTTTTGTGTGATTATAGAGCTTACTCGCGAAACGGTAGCCTTAATCGCCCTTGTAATATGTTTGTTTTTTATACTGTTTCAGTATATTTTTCTGTTATCCCTGTCCCATAAACAGGATGCCAGGAAAAAAAGGCGTGAAGAGGCATCGAATACCATTAACGAATACCTGGAATCAATAATATTTGCCCCCACCGAATTTGCTAAAGATAGTGTAATCGATGCCCTTGCAGGGTATGTGGGGGAAGACAAGTTAAAAATGGGTATCCTGTCCTCAAGGGCGGTGGAGCTCCTTTTAAGCGATGATACCGACGACAGGCAGAAGGCGGCTTTGGTCAAGGTTTTGGAAAAAGCCAATCCAATGCAGTTTTATAAAAAAATGCTTCATAACGGAAACAGGTATGAAAAGGCCTATGCATGCCGCAAGGTTGCCTTTTTCTACGAGGAGGATGAGATACCGTATATAAGAAAGCTCGCAAAGTCCAAAAACCGTATTCTTGCCTATAACGCCGCTATGGCGTTGTCGGTTTTCGGGGATGAGGAGTCGGTTGCCGACATTATCTGCGGGTTTGAGAACAATTATCATTATTCATTCAGGATAATCCATGAGCTGCTTGATGTTTACTCGGGCGATATATCTTCCCTGGGCAGAAGAATACTTGAAAACTGCGGCGATTACATCCGGGCAACTGTAATAAAAAAGCTGGCAGATTACAAATTGGATGAGTTTGAAGATATATATATCAAGGGGTTGTTAAGCAACAACGTCAACCTTAAAATAGCCTGCGTCCAGGCTCTGGGGAAAATAGGCAAGCCTGAATACGAACACCAGCTTATCACTGCCGCCCATGATAAAAACTGGGTTGTACGTTCAACTGCAGTAAAGCAGCTAAAATATAATACCGACAGGACAAAGGAGGCCCTGGTTAAGGCTACCAGCGACCCTGAATGGTGGGTCAGGTTTAATGCGGCAAAAACCCTGGTCGGTATTGATACCGAGCTTAAATATGTGGAAAAAGTCCTTCAAGGATACGACAGGTACGGCGCCGACGCCGTCAAGTATATGCTGTATCGCAAGTACAGCTTGAGTTGACAGGTTTTTAAATACCCAGGAGGGAGTACCGGATTTGGTAATTATTAGGTCTTTTATTTACTACTTTAACCTGTTCTGCATGGGATATACTCTGCTTTTAAACCTCATTTACCTGATACAGATTATGGTATCCTATTTCAAAATCGGGCGCAATTTTAAGCGCCGCTCGGTTGACGATTATATAGATTACGTAGATTCCGAGAATCTTCCTCCTATTTCCCTTATTGTCCCTGTCAGAAACGAGCAGGAGAATATTGTGGATAATATCCATGCGCTGTTGAAGCTTGATTATCCTGAATTTGAGCTTATAGTTGTGAATGACGGTTCCACAGACCAGACCCATGAGAAAATTGTCAATGCTTTTGAGCTGCACAAAATTGAGTATACCATTAAAGTATCCCTGCCGACGAAGCCAATACGGGGTGTATATCACAATCCCGAATACCCAAACCTGATTTATGTAGAGAAGGATAACGGTGGGAAATCCGATGCTTTGAATGCGGGGATCAATATGTCGGTTTACCCCCTTTTCGTCTGCCTTGACGCCGATTCAAGGTTGGAGCGGGATTCGGTGCTAAAGCTTGCCACCGAATTTATTAAGGATTCCAAAACGGTGGTGGCAGGCGGGCTGGTGCGTATTGCCAACGGCTCTGTCATCAGGGACGGGGAGTGGAGGAGCTTTAAAATTCCAGATAAGGCGGTGGAGAAATTCCAGATTATTGAATATTTCCGCGCCTTTCTGGCAGGACGGGTCAGCTGGGGGCTTACAAATTCCCTGCTGATTGTGTCCGGCGCCTTCGGGGTTTTCAGAAAGCAGACGGTAATCGACTGCGGCGGTTACAAGACCAATACCGTCGGTGAGGATATGGAAATAGTGGTAAACATCCACGAAAAGCTCAGGAAAGCCAGGCAAAAATACAGGATAGTCTTTTGCGAGGACGCCGTATGCTGGACCCAGGGCCCCATGTCATTAAAGGATTTGAGGACACAGCGGCGGCGCTGGCAAATAGGGCTTCTGGACAGCCTTTTGCAGCATAAGAAGATGATATTAAACCCGTCCTACGGAATGGTCGGGATGCTTTCAGTGCCTTACAGCTGGTTGTTTGAAATTTTCGGCGCCCCGATTGAGGTTTTGGGTTATTTTATTATTCCGCTGTCCCTGTTTTTGGGGGAACTGAGCCTGTATTATTTCTTTTTATACTTTATACTCGCTGTTTCACTGGGGATTATAATATCCCTGGGAGGGTTGATTCTGGAACAGAAGATACATTTTGGCAGGATGACGGCAAAACAGTGCCGGCAGCTTGCAAATTATGCTTTTTTGGAAAACTTCGGGTATCGCCAGTGCATCACCCTGTTCAGGGTGGAGGGCATGCTTAAATACCGGAAACTGCGACGCACATGGGGTATCATCAAACGCAAGGAGTTTGACCGCTGATACGCTGAGTTTTAGCCTTTTTGGAAAGGATAAGTTCCAAATGAAAAAATTTTTTCTGTGCCTAATCGCCCTTGTCCTGGTTTTTGCTGTGATGGTTCAGATGGGGATGCTGTCAAAATACGGCATAGACCCTTATTTTAAAATCAATATACCGGACAGGTTGGGTGGGGAAAACGCCGACTTTGAAACTGTTGGCGATGTGCGCTACCGTTCCAGGGTGAACGGCAATCATTTTGAGTTCTACCAAAACGGCAAATGGCGGCCGGTTTTTATTACAGGAGTCAATATAGGGGCTACCGAACCGGGCCTGTTTCCCGGGGATTTGTCCATAAGCTACGAAGATTATTACCGCTGGTTCCAGATGATAAGCGATATGAATGTTAACTGCATCAGGGTTTATACCACCATGCGCCCGCAATTCTATAACGCGCTGCTGGATTTTAATTCCAAGTCAAATAATACCCTTTGGCTGTTCCAGGGGGTATGGATGGACGAAGCCGATATTAACGCCTTCGGCGATGTTTTTGCTCAAAACGAGAAGATAGCCTTGGACTTTATCAGCGACGCTAAAAACGCCGTGGACGTAATCCACGGCAATATTACCCTGCCCGAGCGGGCGGGTTTTGCGTCAGGGGAGTATACTGCGGACGTTTCCAAATACCTTGCCGGCTGGATTTTGGGGATTGAGCCGGACCCGAAACTGGTTTTAGGCACCAATCAAAACAACACAGGCAAAACAGAATATGCGGGCAAATATATGTATACCCTTAGTGCCTCTCCTTTTGAGGTGTTTTTGTGCCGCGCGGGGGACGCGGTGATAGAATACCAGACCGAAAAATACGGGATTCAGGTGCCGATAGCCTTTACCAACTGGGTCACCACCGACCCCCTGAGCCATCCCAACGAGCCCCATGAGGATGAGGATTTGGTAACGGTTAACGTGGAGAATATAAAGGCAAGGGATACCTATTATCCGGGCCAGTTCGCCTGTTACCATGTTTACCCGTACTATCCGGATTCGTTAAGTTACCAGGAGGATTATATTGATTACACCGACCCCTACGGCAAAAAGAACCCATACAGGGCATATCTCAGGGATTTGAAGCTTGCCCACACCATGCCGATACTTGTTGGGGAATTCGGAATCCCCACCTCCAGGGGAAAAGCCCACGAAAGCATTATGGGCTATAACCAGGGTGGAGTGGATGAGACCCGGCAGGGGGAAATGCTTCTTGATATGTTCCGCTCGATGTATGAGGAGGACTATGCCGGCGGGCTTATATTCATGTGGCAGGACGAATGGTTTAAAAGGACCTGGAACAACGAGAAGTTTGACCTGGCGGATAAGCGCCCCTTCTGGTCAAATGTCCAGACCAATGAGCAGTTTTTCGGGATTTTAGCCTTTGACCCCGGCAAAAGCCAGGCCATCTGCCACGTGGACGGAAAGACGGATGACTGGGAAGGAGCCTCCCCGGTGCTGGTTTCCTCCGCCGGAAATCTTTATATGAAAAGCGACGAGCGGTATGTATATTTCATGCTCCAATGCGAAAATTACGATTTTGAAAAGGATACCCTGCTAATACCCATCGACACCATTGAGGGGCAGGGCAATTTCCAAATCAGGGGTACCGGCGTCACCTTTGATAAAGCGGCGGATTTTGTAATTCAGATAAACGGCAGGGATAATTCCCGGATAATGGTGGATTCATATTATGACTCGTTTTACTTCCTGTATGGCGAGCAGTACCGCATGATACCGCTGGTAAGCGACATCAGGACAAAAAATTCCGGACGGTTTAACAGGATGATGATGTGTATAAATTACGAGCTGGTGATTCCTCCCTCCAACAGGGTTATACCGTTTGGGCAGTTTGAAACCGGCAAGCTGGCTTTCGGGATTTCTGACCCGAAATCCAGTGAATACAAATCCCTTTCGGATTTTTACTTTAAAGACGGGATTCTGGAACTCAGAATACCCTGGCAGCTGCTTAATGTAATGGACCCCTCCGATAAAAAGATTATGGATGATATTTATAAGAATCAGGTTATAACCCCCGCTGATGCTGGCAGCTGGTGGGTTGGAGCGTGCGTTGAAAAGGGCGGCACCCAGATTTCCCTTAAGGGAAGTTTTACATGGAAAAAGTGGGTTATGCCCTCCTACCATGAAAGGCTGAAGCCGGCGTATTATGTACTTAAAGAGGGTTTAAAGGAATTCAGAAAATGAGAAGGTGATTTTCTGAGGTTGCTTTACAACAAAAGGCTGGTTCTGACAGCCGGGCTTCTTGTAATTGTTTTGATATTGTCAATATTTGGAATATACCTTGCGGGGACTAAAAATTTCAATGATTTTTCCGATTATTCTAATGTTAACAGCGGGATTGAACCAAAGAAAGCGCAGTATCCAACCCCTCCCAAATATGCCGATGACCTGGATACCGGAGGTATCCAGGTTAATGCCCGGACTGCCGGGCAGTATTTCTATATCAAAAAAGGCGGGGTATGGAGATGCACTTTCCTGAAAGGGGTTAACATTGGCCTCACACTGCCGACTACGGATTTGAACAATCCGGATATCCCTTATCAGACCTATATAAAGTGGTTTGAGGATATAGGGAAGATGAACGCGAATACCATAAAGGTATTCACCATAATGAATCCGGATTTTTACCGCGCGCTGTATGATTACAATGTTAAAAATCCCGGCAACCCGCTTTACCTGCTGCAGGGGGTATGGTTTAACGAGACTTGGATGGAAACAATTGGCGATGCATTTGGCGAAGGGCAGGCGATACTGAAGCAGTTCTCCCGCGCTGTTATGGAAGCCTGTGACATTATCCACGGAAACAGCGCCTATACATCCTACGGTAATATCGAAAAGGCGGTGTATGAATGGGATGTATCCCCTTACACCGTGGGGTATGTGTTGGGACTTGAGTGGCTGCCCGATTTTGTCAAATCCACAAATGAGTACAACAAAGGGATTGGGCAGTTTTCCGGGGAATACCTTTATACCGAAGGGGCACAGCCCTTTGAGGTGTTTTTAGCCCAGGTCGGTGATGGGCTGATAAAACACGAAACTGAGAATTATTCCCACCAGACCCCGGTGGCTTTTTTAAACTGGGCCACCACCGACACAATTACCCATTCCAACGAGCCTTTTCCGGAGGAGGATATGGTATCGGTTAACACCGAAACCATCCGGGCTAATGGCAAATATTATGCGGGATTGTTTGCGGCGGTGGATGTATATCCTTATTACCCCGAATTCATGAACTACCAGCCGGAATACCTTGAGTTTAGGGACGAAGAAGGGCAAACCAACCCTTACCGGGCGTATCTCAGGGATTTGCGCAAACAGTACAGCATACCGGTAATTATTGCGGAATTTGGGGTGCCTACTTCCAGGGGTATGGCCCACAAAAGCGTGATGGGCTATAACCAGGGGCGGGTTGACGAAAAAAGCCAGGGTGAAATGATTTCATCCATGGCAAGGGATATCGCTTTGGAAAGCTATGCGGGCGCAATTATTTTCGAATGGCAGGATGAATGGTTCAAACAGACCTGGAATACCATAAGATATTCCCCGGATAACCCTTCCCAAAGGGGGCTGAACGTGGAATCCGCCGAGCAGCGTTACGGAATCCTGGCTTTTGAGCCGGGAGAGAACCGAAGCGCCTGTTATCCCGACAGAGATTTCAGCGAATGGGAAGGCGATAATCCGGTATCAACAGGAAACGACGGCTCGGTTTATGCCAAATCCGATGAAGGTTACCTTTACCTGTATCTGAATCTTCCGACCGAATGGGATGCAAAAAAATACTGCGTTGCCATCGGGCTGACAGGCAACGGGAATACGAAGGCTGAGGGATTCGGGTTGGCATTCAGCCAGCCGGCGGATTTTCTGCTGGTTCTTGACGGCAAAAACAACACAAGGATTCTTACGGACGCATATTATGACAGGTTTTATTACCAGTACTCGGTGCAAAGGCGGGTTTTTGAGCGGAACAGGGCTTTTGAAAAGAAAAACAGCGGACTGTTTAACACAATCCGCTCCTTTATAAGCAATGAAATTGTCCTGCCCCTGACAAATGAAACCATACCGCCCCAGTACTACGAGTCCGGGCTTTTAAGGTTTGGGAATGCAAACCCAGAATCTGAAAGTTATGATTCCCTCGCGGATTTTTATGCCACCGGGAACCGGGTTGAGATACGCATTCCGTGGTATCTTATTAATGTGGCAAATGGGTGCGAAAAGGTGATTCTGGCTGATTTCTACTCCTCGGGCGGAATCGGATTCAGAAAAGCAGACAGCATATTTTTAGGGGTTTCAGCCCTTGAAAAGGGAAAATTGGTGAACCTTCAGCCTTACGGTTGGCCGGAGATTCGTGAGTCGGCATACCACACGCGGCTCAAAAAATCCTATGGAATTATTGAGGAATTCTTTAAAGGCTTGATGAGGGATTATTCATAATATGGATAATGTGGATTTATATTAATTTTTTGAATAATTATTCATAGCAGTAACTTGAATTTATTTGTATTTTTTGAGAATATGCAAAAATATTCAAGTCTAGTGAATAATTTTTATAAAAAGTAAAAAATTTACACAATTATCAATAAGTTTTGTCAAAGTATTAACAAAAAATACAAAAATGTGTTATAATATCATGCCATTAGGAATTTTACCGTTAGGGATGAAAGCAATATTCCGGCTAAATCACCGCCTGCAGCCGATGCAAGGGTGTGACGGGTGCGTTTAACCCCTACCGACCCATAATATACAGTTATTGTATAAAACGTGGTTTCGGTAGAGGATTGAAGCACGCTTGCTACACGCCCTATAAGGCTTTCTGCGCCATAAACAGAAAATATGTTCTCCAGCATTGCTAGGGACCCGCTACCCGATACGGGACGAAGTATTGCAAGCGGCACTATTTCGGGAGGGATTCCCAAAGAATTGGCGGCTGGCTCGATTAGTTTTACCAGCAATTCCAGTAGCCCCGATGCCCGCAGCATTGATACTGCAGTCATCAGCGCCACCAGAGAGGGAAGTATTTTTACACAGGTTGACAAGCCGTCCCCAGCCCCTGACAGAAATTCGTCAAAAACCGGAACCTGTTTTATGGTGCCGACTATCAGCACCAGGGATATAAATACCGGTACAGCCCATACAGACAATAGGTTTGCAGCTTTCATGCCTTAACCCTTGCCTTTCCTGCCGGCAATTTACGGCGTTCCCCTGACTTTGATACGGCAAAAAGTCGGGATAGTATTAATGCGGTTGCTGCTGACCCTAACGAGGTTATCCAGATTGCCGGAAGGATGTCAAGAGGGTTTGAGGCCCCGTATTTAAGCCGCAGAGTTGCAACAGTGGTGGGGATTAGTTGTATCGATGCGGTGTTGAGTACCACAAAGGTTATCATATGGTTTGATGCGGTATTTTCGTTTGGATTAGCTTTGGCGAGTTCGTTCATGGCGCGCAGCCCAAAAGGTGTGGCTGCGTTTCCAAGCCCGAGGAAATTGGCTGCCATGTTCATAAGTATGCAGCGGCAGGCTGCCCCTGACGGGTCAAGGCCGGGGAAAAGAATACGCATAAGCGGAGACATTACCCTGGCCAGCATTTTTGTAAGCCCGCCTTTTTCAGCGATTCTCATAATTCCGCTCCATAGGCACATGGCTCCGCCAAGGGTTAACGTCAGCTTTATTGCCTCTTCCCCTCCGCCAAGCAGGGCGTTGGTTACCTGATCCAGTTTTCCGGTTGCCGCTCCCGCTGCAATTGACAAAAGCATAATGCCTACCCATATGTAATTCAGCATGCGGATTTTATCCTCCCCTATGTCCATGTTATGTTAATGTTTTGTGATATTTTATACACAATATATAGATATATATTACAAAATATTAAAAATTATGCAGGGCAAATTTCTATTTAGTATGTTGACAAAAGCTGGTTTATTTGGTAAAATTTCTGTGGAAAGTCTAAGAAATCGACAGCGGTAACGTTGTCGGGAAATGGAGGTAAAAATGAAATACACAGGTGTTGTTAGAAGGATTGACGAGTTAGGTCGCATTGTGCTGCCAGTTGAGCTGCGCAGGACAATGGAGCTGGATAGCGGCGATTCCTTGGAAATCTTTGTTGAGGATAATAAGATTATACTCAAGAAGTATCAACCGGCATGCATTTTCTGTGGTGATGCAAACGAAATCACCGTGTTCAAAGGTCGCAATGTATGTCCCTCCTGTGCTAAAGAATTAGCGCAAAAAATATAATAGTGCTTTTAAACTAAACGCCGCGGTTTTGGACGCGGCGTTTCTTTTTTAATTAAGGGTTGTCTTTGCCGGGTTGCAGGTGTATAATTATATGTGGTATAAATAATAATTTATATAAACCGGCTATATAATGTAGTGTACCCGGATTTGTAAATGTTAATTAGTCAATATCCATATATGATTAATTAGAATCATATAATTTAGGATTATATGTATTGTTAAATCACAGCCCGTTTAGAAAGCTCAAGAGGTGTAAAAATGGCCGCAGATCTGCATTGTCATACAAAAATATCCGATGGTTCGGTTGGAATTGAGGAAATTATCAGTATGGCGAAGCGGAGAGGTCTTTCCGCCATTTCTATAACCGACCATGACACAACAGCTGCTGCTACACGTGCCGTTATTATCGGAAAGCGCCAGCAGGTCAATGTAATCCACGGGGTTGAGCTATCGGCTTTTGATAATCAGAGGGGGAAACAGATACACCTTTTGTGCTATGACTGTGAAGCTCCCGACAGGCTTGAAGGGCTGTGCCGCAGGATAGGGGAAAGCCGAAGAAAAGCTGCGATGGCCATGATTCGCAAAGTCCTGCGGTATTACCCCATAGCTCCCGAGATGATTGTAAAATGCGCCACGGGAAGCACGAACATATTTAAACAACATATTATGCATGCCCTCATGGATTCAGGTTACGCGGATTCCATTTACGGCGAGCTGTACGAAAAGCTTTTTTCCCCTGAGGGCGGGTCTGCGCTGGTGCATCCCGAGTTGCCCGATTTCAAAGAGGTGCTTGAATTAATTCACGGCTCGGGCGGTATAGCAGTGCTGGCGCATCCCACGATATATGACAACGAAGATGCTTTGGATGAATTGGTATCCCTCGGGCTGGATGGAATAGAAGTTTGGCATCCCTCCCATACCGAAAGTGATGTGGAAAGGCTTGCGGCTTTTGCGTCTTATCACAACCTGCTTATGACCGGAGGGTCGGATTTCCATGGAATGTATGGCTACAAGCCTCATCCACTGGGCAGCACATCCATGCCTGACGAGCATTTGCAGGCACTGAAATCTTACAAGGAGCACAGGAAAAAATAGCTATCTGTTGATATGGATGGTGGGAGTATCGTGCGTAACGATGACAGTGATATGAAAATCGCAGGTGAGGAATTCAAATCAAAACCTGCCCTGGACGATGTGGAGGAAACTTCCCGCTTGCTGGAAATGGAAAAGGCGAGTGGCAACCTGAGCAGGGCCCGCCGCCTTGGCGCCATCATGGCGGATGAAGTCGCGGCTGTTGAAGGGGATGACCCGGCAAAGGAAGCCTTGTTTGTTACCCAGCGCAGGATTTTAATGGCCTTCGCTGTTGAGGTCGCCCTTGAAACCCTACTGCCAAATTCAATCCTGTCAGAGACTGCCCGCAGCGTGTTCTACGAAACCTTAAGGAAAACAGCACCCTCCATATATGAAGATTTGCAGGGGTCCGGCGCTTTTTCGTTTTATTATCTTGCTTTGCGGGAGGGTAAAGATGTGGTTAATAGCGTCGGGGAGGCTTATGCCTCACTTTGCGGCAGAGCAGGGGACAAGGCTTTGGCTAAAAAGGGCGGGGAACTTTACGTGCATTTTATTGAGCAGGCCCGTGAGCTTGTGGAAAGCTTCGGGTTTGTTGAATTCTCCCTCTCCGGACAAGAATAGAATTACAAATTTAAAAAATCCCCCATCTGGGGG
This sequence comes from Clostridiales bacterium, assembly GCA_012839705.1. Taxonomy (GTDB): domain Bacteria; phylum Bacillota; class Clostridia; order Oscillospirales; family Acutalibacteraceae; genus Avimonas. Next base: position 19,388 of record DUMT01000093.1, read on the forward strand.
ATTTTAATTTTAATCCTTATTTTCAGATTCCTGATTTTTATCGCCAGAGGCCTGCCTGTCCTTCTTATGCCTTTTTTCATACCGTTCCGCTGCTGCTTTTTCGATACTCTTTAAAAACTCTTTTTGGGTTTCCTTATCCAAATACCTGAATGCAATCAGCAGCTTTTGCTCAGATTCGCGTAATGACCATTCCGCACCCAATGCTTTTTTTGAATCTGAAGAATATGTGTTTTCGGAGGAATCATTAAGGGTTGTTGGTTTAACCGGGTCGGCATCCAGCAGGTAATCGGTTGTAACATTAAACAAACGTGCCAAACGTACAACTGTATTAAAATCCGGGGAAGTTTTGCCGGTTTCGTAATACGCATAGGTAGACCGTACGATGTTCAGCTTCTTCGCAACCTGTTCCTGTGTCATGTCATGCTTTTTTCGCAGAGTGCGCAAACGGTCACCAAATGTTGACATTCAATTTGCCTCCTCATCATCATGTAAAGTTTGTGAGTTTATTTTTTACAAAAACCTCAGAATTAATAAGTAATCTCATTAATCTTAGTTTAATTCAATTATACTGCTACTTTACAGTATTTTCAATAAAAGCTAATAAAATTGTTAATAACTATTTATAAATTATCCAGATTCAACAAATTATCTCATTTTCCTGGAAAAATGAAAAAACAGTTTAAATAAATATATAATTTGTCAAGAAGCAAATTAGAAGGTTTTATATATTGATTATAACTTAACTAAGATATAAATAAGACTATAATAAATGCGCAGTATAAATAAAATGTCTGGGGATTCCGTTAATTCTTCAGCTTTCGAACTATTCCAAAATATTATAATGAAAATTTTCAAAAAAGGTGTTGACAAACGGCGGAGGTGATGGTATTATAGCTAAGCGCCGTTGAGATACGGGCCTTAAGGCAGCGAAACTCAAGGCGTACAGCCAGCTGAAAGGTGCTGG
>DUMT01000094.1 GCA_012839705.1 Clostridiales bacterium
ATTTATACACGGTTGGCGAACCTGTGTATATTCTAATTCAAAAGGAGGTTTTTTGTACTATAAGTCTTTTATTCTCACCGGCATAGCCGGTGGTTTTTTGCGCTAAAGCTATAATAAAAAACGGGTTTCTTAACTTGGAGCTAAGAAACCCGTTTTTTGCTATTCTTTTTCTTCTTCTTCGCTGTCATAGTAGCTGGTATCGTCCAGATGTGAGCTTACCTCAATACGCACAAGCGAGCGCTGGAGCAGAACCTGCAGTTTCCTGCTTTGTTTTTCTTCCGATTTTTCGAGCAGCTCTTCTGCTTCACGTTTATCCCTTTCAGCCCGCTCCCTGTCAATCTCCTCTGGCCGCTGGGCTATTGTAGTGAATATATTTACAGTCCTGTCCCGAATATCCACCACGCCGCCGAATACAGCAAGCTTGCTTACAACACCGTTGTTGAATATACGCAGTATCCCATCCCCCAGCACCGCGGAAAGCGGCGCATGGCCGGGCATAACGCCGAGGTCGCCGTCGATACAGCGCATTACAACCAGATCCGCTTTTTCGACAAATTTTATTCCGCGCGGAGTGGTTATGGTCAGAGTAAGTTTCTTATCTATATCTTTCTGGGTTTTAATCATAACCACCTCTCCTATGCGTTTTTGCCCTTATATCTTTCAACCACCTCGTCAATAGTGCCGGCATTAAGGAAAAAGCCTTCTGGGATTTCATCATGAACACCGTCGAGAATTTCTTTAAATCCCCTGACGGTTTCCGCAATCGGGACATAGCGCCCGGGGATTGATGTGAATTTCTCTCCGACAAAGAAGGGTTGCGACAGGAACCTTTGCACTTTTCTCGCCCTTGTGACAATCAGCTTGTCGTCTTCGGACAATTCATCCATTCCAAGAATGGCTACAATATCCTGAAGTTCCTTGTACCGCTGGAGTATGCTGCGGACCGACTGAGAAACGCGGTAATGTTCATGCCCCACAATATTGGGGTCAAGAATTCGGGATGAGGAACTGAGAGGGTCCACAGCTGGGTATATCCCCTGCTCAACAATCGCCCTGGACAGCACAGTCACCGCATCCAGGTGGGAAAAGGTTGCGGCGGTGGATGGGTCCGTAAAGTCATCCGCAGGCACATATATAGCTTGGACGGAGGTAATTGAGCCGGATTTTGTAGAGGTAATCCGCTCCTGCAGTGCTCCAATCTCAGTTGCAAGGGTCGGCTGGTATCCCACAGCGCTGGGCGTGCGCCCAAGCAAAGCGGAAACCTCAGACCCCGCCTGGACGAACCTGAAAATGTTGTCGATAAAGAGCAAAACATCCTGATGCATTTCATCACGGAAATATTCCGCCATGGTAAGCCCGGTTAAGGCAACCCTCATCCTGACCCCGGGCGGCTCATTCATCTGCCCAAATACCAGTGCGGTGTTGTCCAATACCCCAGAGCTTTGCATATCGTAGTAAAGGTCATGGCCTTCACGGGTGCGCTCCCCAACGCCGACAAAAACCGAGTAGCCGCCATGCTCCTTGGCTATGCTGTTTATAAGCTCCATAATCAGGACGGTTTTGCCAACACCTGCGCCGCCGAACAATCCAATTTTCCCGCCTTTGGAAAACGGGCAAAGCAGGTCGATGGCTTTAATCCCAGTTTCCAGCATTTCAGGCTGGGCAATCTGGTCGGTAAATTTCGGCGGTTCCCTGTGAATCTTCCAGAATTCATCGGATTTGATTTCAGGCTTATTGTCAATAGGCTTGCCGAGCACATTCATCATCCTGCCCAGCACACCTTTGCCAACAGGCACGGAGATAGGGGCCCCGGTGTCAATAGCCTGCATTCCGCGCCTTAAGCCGTCTGTCGGGTCCATTGAAATGCAGCGGACCGTATTATCGCCGATATGCTGCATAACCTCCAGGACAATCGGCTTATCACCCAGAGGTACTTCTATGGCATTATACAGGGATGGGAGTTCCCCTTCAAACCGTATATCAATAACTGCGCCAATAATCTGAGTAATTCTTCCTGTGTGCTTGTTATTCATTTATTCCACCTTTATACAAAATATTCGCACTGCCGACAATTTCGCTGATTTCCTGGGTTATGGCTGTCTGACGCCTGCGGTTATACATCCGGGTAAGCTTATTTATCATATCAGAAGCATTTTTGCCCGCAGCGTCCATGCTGACCATTCGCGATGCATGCTCGCTGGTATGGGACTCCGAAAACGCCCTGAAAATATACATATGCAAATAGAGCGGGACAATATGTTCCAGGAACGAATCCAAATCCGGCTCGTATTTTTTGTATATATCGTCGTTTTTTACCTCGCTTAAAGGCAAAGGAAGTATTCTTTCAATCACAGGGGTATTGCTTAGGACATTCTCAAACTGTGTGTAGCAGACAAAAACTTCGTCCACCTCACCGGAAAGGTAAAGGTTCAATATCCATTTTGAAATATCCTCAGCTTCATAATAAACCTGGGTATCCGTGATATCGGTGATTTTCCAGATGATATTCTTGTTCCTGTTCTTAAAATAGTGATAACCTTTGGAGCCGATAACAATAAGTTTCTCGTTTTTTCCCTGGTTCATATGTTCATGGGATTTTGAGATTATATTGGCGTTATAACCTCCCGAAAACCCCCTGTCACTTGTAAACACCATGTATAAAGAGCTTTTTATAACTTCCCGCTCTTTGTAAAACTGATTGGATTCGGCGGCACTAAGGGCGCCGATTTCATCAACAATCTTTTTAAGTTCAAAACAAATTGGGCGGACACCATTTAACTGTGCCCTTGCTTTGTGAAGCTTTGTGGAGGCGATCATATCCATGGCTTTGATAATTTGCTCGGTTGAATTAACGTTGTAAATTCGCTGCTTGATATCCTTCATCGAAGTCACATCCGCCGCCTCCTTTTCCTTATTTTAGTGTTTGAATTGTTTCTTTACCTCTTTAATTACAATATCAAGCCTTTCGGCAAGGTTTTCCGAAACAACACCGGTATCCCATATCTCTTTTTTGATATCCGGGGCATGGGTGTTCACATACTTGATCAATTCATTCTGAAATTTTAATATTCGCCTGACTTCAATATCTTCAAGATGTTTGTTGTTCAAAGCGTAAAGGATAATTACCTGGTCTTCAACCGGCATTGGCTTATACTGGGGCTGCTTTAGCACTTCCATAATCCGCTCCCCATGGCTCAGACGCTCAAGGGTATCCTGGCTCAGGTCCGTGCCGAACTGGGAGAATGCCGCCAGTTCCTTATACTGGGCAAACTCAATCCTGAGGGGCCCTGCCAGCTTTTTCATGGCGGGTATCTGCGCCGAGCCTCCAACGCGGGAAACAGAAAAGCCCGGGTTTATCGCAGGGCGGATTCCGTGGTTGAACAGTTCGGATTCCAGATAAATTTGCCCGTCGGTGATGGATATTATATTTGTGGGAATATAAGCGGAAATATCCCCTTCCTGTGTTTCCACAATCGGCAGGGCTGTAAGGCTGCCTCCGCCATAATCCTTATTTAGGCAGGCAGCCCGTTCAAGGAGCCTTGAATGAAGGTAAAAGACATCCCCGGGGTAGGCTTCTCGTCCCGGCGGGCGCCTTAACAGCAGGCTTATAGCCCTGTAAGCCACCGCATGCTTGGACAAGTCGTCATATATAATCAGGACATCCCTGCCCTTATACATCCACTCCTCTGCGATAGCGCATCCGGCATAAGGGGCGAGATACTGCAAGGGCGCGGAATCGCTTGCAGTTGCGACAACCACAGTGGTGTATTCCATGGCGCCGGTATCATTCAATACCTTTATAAGCCTGGCGATGGTTGACGCTTTTTGGCCGATGGCAACATAAACGCACAGTACGTCCTTGTCCTTCTGGTTTATGATTGTATCAAGGGCGATTGAGGTTTTGCCCGTTTCACGGTCGCCAATAATCAGCTCCCTTTGCCCTTTGCCAATCGGAACCAACGCGTCTATAGCCTTAATTCCGGTTTGCAAGGGCCTGTTAACTTCGCTGCGCATTATGACACTGGGAGCCGGGCTTTCAATCCTGCGAAAGCCGTCGGCAGCGATAGCCCCCTTACCGTCAATCGGCTGCCCCAGTGCGTTTACCACACGGCCGAGCAAACCATCTCCGACAGGGACTTCCGCCATCCTCCCTGTGAGCTTAACCGGGTCCCCTTCCTTAATACCTGCGTCAGAGCCAAGAATCACAACGCCTATGCTATCCTCGTCCAAATTAAGCGCCATGCCATAAGTCCCGTTGGCAAATTCAAGCAGTTCGCCGCTCATGGCGTCGTACAACCCGGCAACACGGGCTATGCCATCTCCAACCTGTATGACAGTACCGGCTTCTGTAAAGTCCAGTTCTGATGAGTAAGACTCAATCTGCTGTTTTATAACCTTGCTTATTTCACCAGGGTTGACTGTCATTCAAAATTTCCTCTCTTCAATCGTTCTCTAAGCCTTAGCAATTCTGTCCTGACGGTGCAGTCAAATATCCTGCCTCCTACCATGATGTAAAACCCGCCGAGGATATCCGGGTCAACAGAGTAACTTATATAAAACTGCCTGTTTATTTTTTTGGACAGTAATCTCCTGACGGCTTCCTTTTGGGCGTCGGTTAGTTCCTTAGCGGAAACAACCTTTGCCTCAATACGGCTTAACCCCCTGTTTAAAAGCTCGATATATTCCGTCAAAACGGGCAAGATTATTTCTTCCCGCCTTTTTTCGACCATCATTCGCAAAAAGTTCCAAATATGCTCTGAGGTTCCTTCTTCAATAACCTTATCCAAAAGCTTGAATTTCTCAGTATTTGGAACCTTTGAACTTACCAGGGTTGGCAGAGTATCAGGGGAGTTCAACGCCTTCTTTATTGAAACTGCCTGCTCTAAATCTTTCTCCAGGCTGTCTTTTTCTGCAGATAATTCATATAGCGCATTAGCATAACTTTTCTCTATCCTTGCCATGGTGCATGCTCCAACTGTGCCAAAGCTTCTTCAAAAAGCTTGTCCTGAGTTTCATCATCTATGGTTTTAGCGATAATTTTTTCCGCCATTAAAGAGGCAACCTCAATAATATAAAGCCTAGACTCCTCTTTAAAGCGGCGCCTTTCCTCATTGATGCTTTCCTGTGTGCGCCTTTTTATCTCCTGCGCTTCCATTCTTGCGCCTTCAACAATCGCCTTGCTTTCTTCCGCCGCTTTTCTCCGGGCATCTTCAATGATTTTGTTGCCCTCAATATCAATTTCTTTTAATTTGTTTTCATATTCGGCGATAAGCTGGTTGGCTTTTTCCATAGCCGAATCAGTCTCATCCATTTTGCCCTTGATTTTGTCAGCGCGGTTTTGCAAAAACTGCTTTACAGGTTTATACAGTATGAAAGTCAACGCAACTGCTAAGATTATAGCGTTTAAAAGTTGTATACCAGCGCTGGCCAGGGTTTGGGAATCCAGCCCGAAAACCCTGCCTTCAGGGACAGCCTGAGCCAGTAATGCTGTAATATTCAATAACAACGGCCTCCTTTCCCTGTGGCTTAGGCATAAAGATTATCAGATGTAATTTAAAAGTATATTAATCAGCGGGTTTGCAAACAGCATGATTATGGCAATCAGAAGGCCGTAAATACCCGATGTTTCCGCCATAGCCAAACCGATGAACATAGTGCTGCGTATTGAATCAGCCGCTTCCGGCTGCCTTGCCATCGATTCGATTGCCTGGGCGCAAATCTTTGCCTGCCCGAAAGTAGTCAGTAATCCGTTTAACAAACATATAGCCGCTGAAATGTGGGCCGCAGCGATAACAAGTCCTAAAGTTTCCATTGGTATTTCCTCCTGTTGTTTTAATTATCGTTAAAGTTGGTTATTGGTCAGCCGCGTTTCTTACATACATGAGGCTGATTATTACAAATATATAGGTTTGCAAAGCTCCGAAAACTACATCAAACACCGCATGAAGCAGCGATGGTATCCCAATTTGAACAAATATCGGGGTTAGCGAATAATAAAGGGTCAATATAATAGTTCCTGAAAGCATATTGCCAAACAGCCTGAAGCTTAAGGAAACCGGTTTTGCCAGCTCGCCTATCAGGTTCAGCGGGAAAAATATGGGATGCGGCTCGAAAAAGGTTTTTAAATACCTTCCCTTCTGGTGCTTGAACCCCATGAAAAGCATAAGTACAAAGCTTGCCAGAGCCAGCGCAAGGGTTGTGGCAAAATCCGCTGTAGGCGCCCTTAGCCCGAAAACACTGAACAGGCTTGATGAAAGGATAAACGCAAACACCATGAAATACCAGGGCGTGATATAGGATAATTTTTCGCCCAAAGTACCTGTAGCGAAATTATCAAAAAACTCAATTGCGGCTTCAATTATGTTCTGTAACCCGGCGGGGATATCCTTGAAACTGCGGAGCTTAACCCGGACTATTATGGCTAATATAATTAATATCAGCATTATAATCCAAGTATTGACAATAGTTTCGGTTATCCAGACTTCAAAGCCGAATATGTTTAAAACCCAATAGTTTTTTATGTCAAGCCCCAATATGAGTCACCTCCCTGCCATAAAATAGAAACTTAATTTTTAGGAGCAAGCCTTACTGCAAACAGCGCCACCTGGAAGGAAAGCACTCCTGCCACCACTCCCCATAAATTAATCCACGGGACAACAGCCCCAATATACAGCACCACACCGGTCAAAGCCAACCTGATAAAGTACTGAAAGCTCACAAAATTTCCGGCTTGCTTTTTATCCATTTTCAAAGCCTGATCCACCGCATACTCAAGCAAAAACACCTTTAAAATGCTGAAAGCGGAGCCAATCAAAATCCCATACAAAAACGGAAGGAATTTTAGGGAGCGGTAGTAGATTACTGAACCCGCAATAAATACAAGCGCCAATATCAATATTGATATAGCCATCCGTTTTGAAATCTTAGAAAACTTCATAAACTTCTTCCTCAACGACATTTCATTTTTTGCCTTTTGAAAAATTAAAAATAAGTTTAAAAGCCGCGCCGGCGCCCAACAAGGAAAAAACCAACAGCAGCCAGGGGCTGGAACCAAATACCTTGTCCAAAAACCTGCCCATCAAAACGCCAATCAGGACTGACGCCACAATGGTAACGCCAATTTGCGAAAACCCCGCTATTGCCTTCAGGGTTTCGCTGTTATTAAAAGGTTTGTTACCTTTATCCCTTTTGCTCAAAACTGCCTCCTTAAAAAAATATGGCGCCCAAAAAATATCGAGCACCAGTTTTTAAAGCTCCAGCTATAAAATGATAACATAAAAAAAGTGCATGATGCAAGGTTTTAGACTTACAATAATCATACAATAGATAAATATTAAGAATTTAGTAACAATTAATTC
>DUMT01000095.1 GCA_012839705.1 Clostridiales bacterium
AAATTCTCGCAAGTCGTCAGTTGCTTGTATGAATTTGTATAAATTTTATAATCAAGAACATTCGTTCTGACTTGCATACTGACTTGCATGTTTCTTGTTTTAGGAGGTTTTTATAGTGTTTTATTGGTATATGATGGGATTATCGTTCAAAAGAAAAAGCCCGTAACCCCGTATAAATGCAAGGGTTTCGGGCTTATTATCTAAATTTCTGGCAAATAAGATGGTGCTTTTGCCGTAAACAATCAAGCAAACATAGAAAAAACCTGCGGTTTGCTAATTGCTCACCGCAGGTGTGGCCCGCCCGAAGGGACTCGAACCCCTGACCTTCAGAATCGGAATCTGCTGCGATATCCAACTTCGCTACGGGCGGAAATAAAGAGTAAATATTAACTTAAACGGCAACGAATATTCTACACCGAAACTGGTTTATTTTCAACCCCTTTTTTGCAATTAAAAATCATCAATTCCAGTTATTTAAATTTCAAATAAGCAAAATTCGTTGGATTAATCGGTTTTTCATGGGGAGTTTAATTTATAATTAAAGAAAAGAAGTAACGCAAGAAGGCGTTACTTCTTTGGCAAAAGGAAGGGTGGCTGGATTAGTCTTCCAAAAGCAGAATAATGATGATTATGAACAGAAGGATAGAGCAGCAGTTGTTATCATCAAACAGGTTTTTAATTGACATAAATTTACCCCCTTTCTCGGGCTTTCAGGATATAATATGTCGAAAAATTTGATGTTGTTACTCGCTGAATAATAGGTTTAAAGTTGCAAAGCATAACAATATAAAAGCAATCCCATTTTGAAAGGAATTGTGCTGTTATGAAAGGTTATAGCTTTGGCAGACACCCGAAAAAAAGAGCTTATTTTATAGACAACGACCTGGAATTGGCGGATGAGCTTTCTCCCGACCCATTTTCTGAGGAGGAACACACAATAATCCATGCCCGCCGTTTCAGTAAAGAAAATAAACAAAAGAATTTAAAATCTGAAGAAAATAAAAGAAAACAGGAGATTTAGCGAGATAAACTTATTCTTTCAACTTCGAAAAATTCAAGATTGACCTTTTTTGACCTTGACCATTCCTGACTTTTGGATATATAATGCAGTTGAAAGTCAGGAATGGTCAAATAAAGTTTAATGAAGTTTTAGAATAAAATATAAAGGAGATTGAGGAATGCGCTTGACCGACGAGATTGCCGCATATATTTTGCAGATGCTCGAACTGGCGGGCGATGGCGAGGCAGAGCTCAGGCGCAACGAGCTTGCGGAAGCCCTCGGCTGTGTGCCGAGCCAGATAAATTATGTGTTAACCTCCCGTTTTACGCCTGAACAGGGATTCATAGTTGAAAGCAAAAGGGGCGGCGGAGGTTATATAAGAATCAGGCGGGTTAAACTGGAGCGCGGCGTATCCCCGTTTATGCATGTGGTTAACGCTGTGGGGGATGAGATAAGCCCGGTAACCGCCCAGGCTATAATAGAAAACCTGGAGGACCAGGGCCTTATTTCCAGGAACATATCAAGGGTAATGCTTGCCGCCCTGTCAGACCAGGCTTACCGCGATATCCCGATAAATATCAGGGACAGGGTAAGGGCGAGCCTGCTAAAGCAAATGCTTACGGCGCTTATCACTTAAAGTTAGCTTATTAGTTTCAGCTATTTTATGAGAGGATGATTTATGATGTTGTGTCAACACTGTGGTAAAAATGTAGCCACAACCTTTATTAAGAAAACCATCAATGGTGAAACCACACAGTCCCACCTGTGCTCCGAATGCGCCGCGGAGCTGGGTTACGATTCGATGTTCAACAGTTTCGGCTTTGACTTCGGGAATTTCTGGGGAAGCCTTTTTGCCGAGCCTGCAAAAAAGAGCTTATCCGACGCAGTGCGGTGCGAGGGCTGCGGGCACAGTTTCAGCGAAATCGTGGAGTCCGGCAAGGCGGGCTGCCCTTCATGCTATACAACCTTTTATGACAGGCTGCTGCCGTCGATTCAGCGGATTCACGGCAAAACCGGGCATACCGGCAAGGTGCCAACGGGCGCCAGCGACAAGCTGAAAAAAGATAAGGAGCTTGAGCGTTTGCGCGCCGAACTCGCGAAGTGCATAGCAGCACAGCAGTATGAGAAATGCGCCGAGCTGCGAGACCGTATCCGCGAGTTGGAAAAGGAGGACAGGTAAAATGAGGAACAAGGCTGCCAAATGGTATCAGATGAGCGGCGCCGAGGGCGATGTGGTAATCAGCACCCGAGTCCGGCTCGCCAGGAATTTAAGCGGTGTCCCTTTTCCGGCTAATTTGAGCCAGGAACGGAAACTTGAGGTGGCGAAAAAAGCCAGGGATGCAATCAAAGCCACTAAAAAGGCGGATGAATTTGATTTTCTGGATATGGGAAACATAGAAGCCAGGGATGCCCTTTCGATGGTTGAGCGCCATTTAATCAGCCCCGAGTTTTCCAAATCCGGCAAGGGCAGCGCGTTGCTCTTAAAAAAAGATGAAAGCGTCAGCATTATGATAAACGAAGAGGACCACTTCCGCATTCAGGTTATGTGCCCGGGGCTGGACCTTGACGGGGCGTACAGGATTGCGGACGAAATAGATGACCTGCTGGATTCCCAGGTGCAGTTCGCCTTTGACGACAGGCTTGGATATCTGACGCAATGCCCCACTAATCTGGGAACCGGAATGAGGGCGTCGATTATGCTCCACCTGCCCGCCCTGCATGAGAGGGGAGCGATACAGCAGCTGGCTAATACGGTTTCAAAGCTTGGGCTTACAATCCGGGGGCTGTACGGCGAGGGCAGCAAGCCGGAGGGCGCGATTTACCAGCTTTCCAACCAGGTTACATTGGGGATTTCCGAACAGGCTGCCATTGAGAACCTTAAAGGCATAGCCGCCCAGATTATCAGGGAGGAGCGCAATGCCAGGGAGCAGCTCAGGCTCAACCCGAGATTTGAGGACAGGGTATGGCGCTCGCTGGGGCTGCTGCAAACCGCCAGGATGATGTCCCACGACGAATTTATGAGCCTTATTTCCAACCTTAGGGTCGGTGTGGCTTTGGGAATTGTAGATGGCATCAGCCTTGATACAATAAGCGAATTGATAAACGACGCCCAACCGGCAACCATAATGGCTGCCGCCCGCCGGGATATGGACCCTTCCGAGCGGGATGTTGAAAGGGCGAAAATGGTCAGGACCCGTCTGGGTGCCAAAAACTGATGTTGCGCGCTTGCAACAGGGGAAAGGATGATTTTAATGTACAGGTTTAAAGGATTTACCGAAAAAGCCAATACGGCTCTTAATCTGGCAATAGAAGCAGCCCAGGATATGGGGCATACTTATGTGGGTACCGAGCACCTGGTGCTGGGGTTACTCAGGGAAGGCACTGGCGTTGCTGCCTCCGTGCTGAGCGCCAGGGGGATTACCGCCGCAAAATACCAGGAGGCTATAACCCAGATAGGCTCTTCCGGGGTAAAGAGCAGGCTGTCGCCTGAGGATTTTACTCCCAGGGCAAAAAAAGCCATGGAAGTTGCCATGACCGAAGCCGCAATGATGAACCACGGATATGTCGGCACCGAACATATCCTTATCGCCATCCTGAAGGATGAAACCAGCGTTGCGGTCCGAATCCTGGTGGCGCAGGGGGCAAGGCCGGATGATTTGTTTGCCGATATATCCCAGGCCATTGGCATGAGCACTCCCCAGAATGACGTTGTCCGCCCGGGAAGGAGCGGACGCTCAGGTGGAAGGACTCCCACCCTTGACCAGTTCGGCAGGGACCTGACCCAGCTTGCCAAGGAAGGGAAACTGGACCCGGTTATCGGGCGAACCAACGAAATCGAGCGGGTAATACAGATTTTGTCCCGACGCACCAAGAACAACCCCTGCCTGATAGGCGAGCCGGGTGTAGGCAAAACCGCCATTGCGGAAGGGCTGGCACAAAAAATCGCGGCGGATGAGGTTCCCGAAATGCTCCATGGCAAGAGGGTTGTTACCCTTGACCTTTCGGGCATGATCGCAGGCACCAAATACCGCGGAGATTTTGAGGAAAGAATCAAAAATGCCATTGACGAGGTTATAAAATCCAAAAACGTAATATTATTTATCGACGAGGTTCATACCCTTATAGGCGCCGGAGCCGCCGAAGGGGCGGTTGATGCCGCAAACATCTTAAAGCCCATCCTTGCAAGAGGGGAACTGCAGATAATCGGCGCCACCACATTGGACGAATACCGCAAGCACATTGAGAAAGACGCAGCTTTGGAGCGCCGCTTCCAGCCGGTAATGGTGGGCGAGCCTACGGCGGACGAGGCTATACAGATTCTGCGGGGATTGCGGGATAAGTACGAGGCTCACCACAAGGTGAAAATCACCGATGACGCCCTGGAAGCGGCAGTAAAGCTGTCGGTAAGGTATATTTCCGATAGATACCTGCCTGATAAGGCTATCGACCTTATTGATGAAGCCGCTTCAAGGATAAGGCTCAGGGCATTCACCTTGCCGCCGGATTTGAAGAACCTCGAGGACGAGATAAAGCGGCTTGACGAAGAAAAGAAATCCGCTGTAAACGAGCAGGATTTTGAGCGGGCCGCAAGGCTCAGGGACCAGCAAAGGGCGGCTGAGGAAAAGCTCAAGACCCTCAAGGAAGAGTGGCATGAGAAAAATGCCGGGATTACAGGGCAGGTAACCGAAAACGAGATTGCCGAAATAGTGTCAAGCTGGACCGGTATTCCCGTGGTACAGCTTACCGAAGAGGAAGGGCAAAGATTGCTTCGTATGGAGAAGATACTCCACGAGCGGATTGTTGGCCAGGACGAGGCTGTTACCGCCGTTTCAAGGGCTATCAGGCGCGGCAGGGTAGGGCTCAAAGACCCGAAACGCCCCACCGGTTCGTTTATATTCCTCGGTCCCACAGGCGTGGGCAAAACCGAGCTGTGCAAAGCCCTTGCGGAAGCCCTGTTTGGCGATGAAAATGCAATGATCAGGCTTGACATGTCCGAATATATGGAAAAGCATACGGTTTCCCGGCTTGTTGGTTCACCTCCGGGATATGTCGGATATGACGAGGGCGGGCAGCTGACCGAAAAGGTGCGCCGCAAGCCCTATTCGGTGGTGCTGTTTGACGAAATCGAAAAGGCGCACCCGGATGTATTCAACGTGCTGCTGCAGATTCTTGAGGACGGTATCCTGACCGACGCCCAGGGCCGCAAGGTGGATTTCAAAAACACCATCGTGATTATGACCTCCAACGTCGGCGCCAGGATGATTACCGAAAAGCACAGCCTAGGATTCGGCGACGCCGGAAGAAGCGACGACTCCGACCAGAAGCGAATCCGCGAAAACGTCATGAGCGAGCTTAAACGCACCTTCCGCCCCGAATTCTTAAACCGTGTGGACGATATTATCGTATTCAACAAGCTGACCAAGGAGGATATCCAGCAGATTGCCCGCCGTATGCTGAACCAGCTTGACAAGCGCATGGCGGATATGGATATCCGGGTTAAAATCACCGACGCCGCAGTTGAACGGATTGGAAATGAAGGCTTTGACCCGGTTTATGGTGCGCGCCCGTTGCGCCGGGCTATCCAGTCAAAAATCGAGGATGCCCTTGCCGAAAAGCTGCTTGAGGGCAAATTCAAAGCCGGAGATACCGTTGTGGTTGATGTGGCGGATAACGAATTTGTGTTTACAAAGGAATAAGGGAATAACAATGTTTACCCCCTGGGTTGCAATAATCCAGGGGGTTTTTGTTTGTTATAAGAGAAGAATCAGAAAAGCTATAACTTATCTTGAACGGAATGTAAAAGAGCAGATTAGAAATCAATATACCTAGTCAAAACGGGGAACTGGTTTCCGTATTTTTGTGGGTATTTTTGTTATAAATTTTTTATTATTGAATATTGACTTAAATCGAATTCCGTGATATATTATTAGAGCTTTCGCTGATAGCGAATTTGCTGGTGTAGCTCAGTTGGTAGAGCAGCTGACTTGTAATCAGCAGGTCGGGGGTTCAAGTCCGTCCACCAGCTCCAA
>DUMT01000156.1 GCA_012839705.1 Clostridiales bacterium
CCCTGACCTGGGCTGGTTTAGGCCAGGTGGTAGCGGCATTGTCAAAATAAACCGTATTATATAACCTGCCGCTTTTCATTCCGCATCATTCATTTTTTTCGTACCGCGGATACGTATCCCGGATGAGTGCAGAATTTCCTCGACCTCATCAAAATCAGAATATACAAAGACACAATACCCGCATCCGTTTTTTATATTTTCATCAGCCAACCGGCTTATATGAGCACGAATCCCGTTTTTCTCCAGTATCTCCTTGCCCCGCATGGCGTTGGTTATCGAGCTGACATAAAAGCATAAGCTGCTCATTTTTTCCACCTCGTTTTATCTTCTTCACGACAATATATGCAGTTTTACAGCTATCGGTCAATAAGGATGTGTACAAGAAGTTAGATATTGCCAAAATTCATTAGAAGCAATCTTATTTTTGCTAATGAAAAAAGATTCTGAAACCAGATTCGCACGGTTTCAGAATCTCTTTATGCTATTTCAGTAGTTGGTTACCTGTACTGGCTTAATGGGCGGATTTTCAGTAATAAAATTATAATAACTCAAAATTAAATACCCTGTATTCATGGCAACCATGGGTTTCCAAAGGAATTAACCGGACAGTCTTAATCTTCCAGTCAACGGTATGCCTGACAAACCGCTGATGGGAGTTGGAAACCTCTATAATCCGGGTGTTGCCCAGGCTATCGGTTCCAATAATTTTATAAGATTTTATCAATGTGGACGGTAATCGGAAGTTCGGTTCCTTTAACAGCACCCGGCAGGGCATATTATGGTATGGCCTGTTCAAATTACTATCAAACACCAATCTTATCTGCCTTATATGGACATCTGAATCAAAACTGTATTCAATATAATCCCCATCCCTGCCAATCCATAAATTTTCGTCTCCGCGCTCCTTGCCGTTGCGGCACACTTCGGCATTGCAAGCGGCCTGTAAGGTTAGTTCAGGTATTTTTCGGGTAAATCCAGGCAAATAGCAGTCATCCTGCATAAGCATATCCTGCAACCGCGGTATGTCAACAGAGCGGATATCCACACCATCTTTCACACTCTGTGCTACTGCAGTACCCAACGCCTGACCCAGTACCCCGCATGTTGCCATAACACGTGAAGAACTCAGGGCTGCGTGGGTGACACTGATATTCCTGCCGGCGAAAACCAGATTCTGAATATTGCGGGAAATCATGCATCTTAGCGGCAAACCCCAGGGTCCAGGAACCGGATGGTAAGTGGTTTGTTCACCTTTTGTGTAATAGAACCCTTCCGGGAAGTGGTCATCCATAGGCCATCCAGCATAAGCTACCATGTCATAAAAACGCCCTCCGGCCTCTACATCGTTTTGTGTAACTATGTATTCCCCCACATATCTGCGGCTTTCCCGCTTTCCTGGCAGAAACCCAATCCATTCCAGCTCCCAGTTGTCCGCTCCGTGTTCCCCCTGGTTTTTGATATGATCCCAAACACCATAGCAAATCTTTATGCACTCTTCCCTGCAGCGGTCAGTGTCATGGAGGCAATCCCATTCGCCTCCTACTTCAATCCACCAGAAGTTAGATCCCAAGCCATGATACTTGAACGGAAGGTCATCATCCGTCTTGTAAGTATAAGCCCATTCAGGCTTGACAAAGGGAACTTTATGATCAGTTTCCCGTATTTGAAAAAGGCAGCTCATCCCCATAGTCTTATTGTCTGCCACATCCGGCGGGATTGTCTCGCCAAATTCGCTTTTCGCTTCGCGCCCATACCGGTAAAGCGCCCCAGTAAGTGGGGCTAAAATGGAATCACCAGAACAATCCGCAAAATATGACGCATAAACAGTATGAAAAGTTTCTGCATTCGACTGCCATGCAGTAACACTGCGTATAACGTTGCCTTCACAATCCGCATCAAATACACTGCTGTTTAACAGGAGTGTCAACCCGGGCTGCTGAATCGCAACAGAATACAGTGTGGCGTCCCATAGTGGATATTTTAAACCGGGATTTGTATAAAAATTTTCCAACATTAATTCTTCCACAATGCCTGTTTCGCGGTTATCCTTGCCGCGAGCGCCACATATATGCATCCTGATTTCGCTTGATGCGTTACCGCCTAAAACCGGCCTGTCATGTATAAGAACTACAGATATTCCGTGCCGCGCCGCAGCCAGTGCTGTACACAGCCCTGCAATTCCTCCTCCGACCACACATAAATCAGCTTGGTACTCTTTCCTTTTCATTTGTTTTACCACCCATTCCAACCCATTTTGAAAACAAATAAATACTTGATATGCACAACAAACATGTTGCACAAGCCCAATTTGTTCGTTATTATAATAATACAAATTACCTTGATATTCATGTGTTTTTGTATGCAATTTCTTGAATTTTGTCCATATGGTGATGGTAAATGTATGATGTATCCGCTATAAAAAACTACATACTATTTTTAAAAAAAACTCACGATTTAACAATCTCACTTCACTTATTGGACTATAATGACGCAGTTATATCCTGTTCTGAATTGATGGCATTTCATTTCCATGACCAATCATATTGCGTCCAGGTAAAAACATGCCCCCAAGCCTGGCATCATTGTATTGCCAAACAAGCAGCAGTTAAGAAAAAATGCGATAATAGCGGGTCATATATAGGCACTTGCCATGCAGGTGTAACAGAGTTTGTATACCCAATCTCTAATTCCAGAGAAAACATAGGATTCATATCTATTAGCGGCTATAAATCAGTTAACGCGGAAAGCTACATACATTCAACTGCAAAGAAATTTAACATGGATGTGGATAGCCTTCTTGAAGCTTATTCGTCTTTAAAAGTGGAGCTTCCAGATAAGCAATATATTGACACGTTAATAAAGCCTTTGTGCGATATGTTAGAATTGGCTTACATAAAAAGCCAAAACGAATATCATTCAAGCTCCCAGTTTTCGGATGCAGTTGCCGCCTTTATACGTAAGTATCACACACATAACATCACATCTTCAGACATCTGCAAACACTTTTCCTGCAGCCGCTCATATTTAAGCTCACAATTCAACAGGCATTTCGGCAAAAGCATCCGTGAATATATAAATGAATTGCGAATCGAAGACGCAAAATCCCTCCTTAAGTACTCAAAACTATCTGTAACTGAAATAGCCTTCTCAGTGGGTTTCACTGACTCAAACTACTTTTCCCATGTATTCAAAAAAAGTATCGGCATATCTCCTTTGCAATACCGAAAAAATTTCAGCAATACCTAAAAAAGTAAAAAGTCCAGAAAACCCGGATAATACTAGGTTTCTGGACTTTTTTACTGCCGGCAGTTGAATGGCTGCCGAATTATTGGATAAATTCCATTCCAATTATTTATTTTCCACCAGAATACACACCGCATGGGCGGATATACCGTCGCCGGAACCTGTAAAGCCAAGCTTTTCCTCCGTTGTCGCCTTGACATTAACGTTCGATGCATCGGTATTGCAAGCGGCGGCGATATTTGCCCTCATTTCCTCAATAAACGGGCTGAGCTTTGGAGCCTGGGCGATTACCGTAGCATCGATATTTCCCACTCTCAAGCCTTTATCCTCCACCCTTTGTATCACTTTTTGCAATAGCTTTATGCTGTCCGCACCCGAAAAAGCCGGGTCGGTATCCGGAAACATCCGCCCGATATCCCCCAAAGCTGCAGCCCCGAGAATTGCGTCCGCAACTGCATGTGCCAGCACATCGGCATCCGAATGGCCAAGCAATCCCTTTTCAAAAGGTATCTCAACACCGCCTATTACCAGCCGCCTGCCGGATACCAGGCGGTGCACGTCATAACCATGACCAATACGCATTTTATCAATCCTTTGTCAGCTTTTCTTTCTGAATTCTATAATGCTATGCG
>DUMT01000010.1 GCA_012839705.1 Clostridiales bacterium
ATAATGCACATTTCAGCAGCGTCGCCGCGGCGGGGACCGGTTTTGATAATGCGGGTATATCCGCCATTGCGCTCAGCGTACTTCGGAGCAATTTCGTCGAACAGCTTTTTGCAAACGCTTTCTTTGGTTACAAAAGAAAGTACAAGGCGTTTATTTGCAAGGGTTGGATTTTTCGCTATAGTAATCATTTTTTCCGTCATGGAACGCACTTCTTTTGCGCGGGTGACGGTTGTTTCAATGCGCCCCTTCTCCAGTAAGAAGGTAACCATCGCGCGGAGCATGGCAATACGGTGAGCCGTAGGCCGGCCGAGCTTTCTGGTTCCGGGCATATCTATTCACTCCTTTTCCTTAGGTTAAACCAAGTTAATCCCTGTAGGATTGCAGGTTAAAGCCGGTGGGGCTTGCCTGCAGCCGGATTATAGCTTATCATCATTAGACCGCAGACTGAGTCCGAGAGAAGCCAACTTGTTCACAACTTCTTCAAGCGATTTGCGTCCAAGGTTGCGTACCTTCATCATGTCTTCCTCGGTCTTGTTTATAAGGTCCTCAACGGTATTGATTCCGGCACGCTTCAGGCAGTTGAAGGAACGCACTGACAAATCGAGTTCCTCGATTGTCATCTCCAGTACCTTCTCCTTGCCCTTGTCATCTTTTTCGACCATAATCGAATCACTGGCGTAGGTTTCTCCGGAAAGGTCAACAAACAGGTTAAGGTGCTCGGTCAAGACTTTGGCGCCAAGGGAGATTCCTTCCTTTGCCTGTATGGTCCCGTTTGTCCAGACCTCGATTGTCAGCTTGTCGTAGTCTGTAATCTGTCCGACACGGGTATTCTCGACCGTATAGTTAACTTTATGAACCGGAGTATAGATGGAGTCGACCGGAATAACGCCGATTACCGGATTCATATTCTGTTTGTTGCGCTCTGCAGGAACATAACCGCGGCCCTTGTTGAGAGTAATCTCCATATTAAGGCGTGCGCCTTCGCTGAGGGTGGCAATATACATATCAGGGTTGAGGATTTCAACCTCGCTGTCACACTTAATCGAACCAGCAGTAACCACTCCAGGGCCGTCTGCTTCGATATATACAACCTTCGGGCCATCTCCGTTAATCTTAGCAGTCAGTCCTTTTATATTGAGGATTATCTCGGTGACATCCTCCTTGACGCCCTCAATGGTGGAGAACTCATGAAGAACGCCGTCGATTTTCACGGAGGTTACTGCCACACCGGGTAGCGAAGATAGCAAAACTCGGCGCAGGCTGTTGCCAAGCGTAGTTCCGAAACCTCTTTCAAGAGGCTCAACAACGAATTTGCCATACGTTCCGTCCGGTGAAATTTCCACCGCTTCAATTCTGGGCTTTTCAATTTCAATCATGCAAAACCCTCCTAATTAAGAACGGGAACCGCTGCCGGGGAACAGGCAGCGTTTCCACATTTATTTGGCCTAAGCAATCGCAGCAGAAGGCTGCAGAAAAATAACAGCAGCTTTCCTGGCATCCCAGCCTTATTTCGAGTACAACTCGACGATGAGGGTCTCCTCGATCGAAAGATCGATGTCCTCACGGCTAGGTACGGCTACGATTTTAGCCTCAAGAGTATCGCGGTTCATATCCAGCCACTTCGGAACTGGGCGGGATGAATTTGCCTCAAAAATAGCCTTGAGGCCCTCATTCTGGCGGCTGCTTTCTTTTACTGAAATCACTTGTCCGACCTTGGTCAGGTAGGAGGGAATATTTACCTTGCGGCCATTAACAGTAAAGTGTCCATGCAGCACCAGCTGACGCGCCTGAGCGCGGGAGCTTGCAAGTCCCAAGCGGTAAATGACGTTGTCCAGACGGGATTCAAGCAAAGCGAGAAGGTTTTCGCCTGTAACGCCCGGCATTTTCTCAGCCAGTTCGAAGTAATGGCGGAACTGGCCCTCCAAAACGCCATAGTAACGGCGTGCAATCTGCTTTGTACGCAACTGCTTGCCGTACTCTGATAACTTTTTGCGGCCCTGGCCATGCTGGCCCGGAGCATATGAGCGGCGATCGATTGAGCATTTTTTAGTATAGCAGCGGTCGCCTTTTAAAAAGAGTTTCTGTCCTTCGCGGCGGCAAAGTCTGCACACCGGCCCGGTATATCTAGCCATAGTGGTTGCACCTCCTGTAATTGATCAGACACGTCTTCTTTTGGGAGGACGGCATCCGTTGTGCGGGACTGGGGTAACGTCCTTAATCATGCTGACCTCAAGCCCGGCAGCCTGCAGGGCACGGATTGCGGCTTCACGTCCTGCACCAGGTCCCTTTACATATACTTCAACATATTTCATACCGTGCTCCATCGCGGCCTTTGCAGCGGTTTCGGCTGCAGACTGGGCAGCAAACGGAGTGGATTTACGCGAACCACGGAAACCAAGCTCACCTGCACTGGCCCATGAAATAGCATTGCCCTGCGGGTCGGTGATAGTGACGATGGTATTGTTAAACGTGGACTGGATATGGGCTACGCCACGTTCAATATTTTTGCGTTCCTTGCGGCGACGGGAAGTAGCTCCCTTACGCGCAGCAGTTTTAGCAGCGGCCATTCTTCTATCTCCTCCTTATTTCTTCTTGTTGGCAATGGTCTTTTTGGGACCCTTGCGGGTGCGGGCATTGGTTTTTGTACGCTGACCGCGCACAGGCAGACCTTTGCGGTGGCGAACGCCGCGGTAGCATCCGATTTCAATCAGGCGCTTGATATCAAATGCGATATCCCTGCGAAGGTCGCCCTCTACCTTATAGTTGTGGTCGATAACATCCTTAAGCCTGGCCACTTCATCTTCGGTAAGATCGCGCACACGGGTATCCGGATTGACGCCGGCCGCCTTTAAGATATCGTTAGCGGATTTGCGCCCAATGCCGAAGATATAGGTAAGGCCGATTTCAATGCGTTTGTCTCTGGGTAAATCTACACCAGCTATACGCGCCATAACAAATTCCTTCCTTTCTGTCCTGCCTCAAACGGCGGGGCAATGAGTATGAAGTCCTTTTAAGTGTATTTCAGGACTATTAGCCCTGACGCTGTTTATGCTTCGGGTTATCGCAGATCACCATGATGCGGCCTTTGCGCTTGATGATCTTGCATTTCTCGCATATTTTCTTTACAGATGGTCTTACTTTCATGGATATCCTCCATTCTGCCGGAAACGGTCCCCCGTTCCGGTCTTTAAGTTAGTATACCTATATTCGAACAGGCCAGTTGATTATTTTGCTCTCCAGGTAATACGGCCTCTAGTCAGGTCATAGGGAGACATCTCGACCGTGACCTTGTCACCCGGCAAAATGCGGATAAAATTCATTCGCAACTTACCGGATATGTGAGCTAAGATTACATGTCCGTTTTCCAGCTGTACCTGGAAAGTTGCGTTGGGCAGAGCCTCGATAACAGTACCTTCCACTTCGATTACATCCGCTTTTGACATGGAATAACCCTCCTATTGTGATTTCACTGCTGCTGCGGCCGGTCTAACTGGGAAAGGGCTCGCCGCAATTCACGGTTGGACGCCATTGAAGACTCATCCACTGTGGCACCTGTCAATTTCAGGTGCCGCGGATTCTTGCGTTTTGGCTTTTCGATCGGGCGTAACCGTCCGTCAGCCACCAATACCCGGTCATCTTGAACATCGAGGACCGCCATTAATCGCTTACCGTCCCGCCCGCGCAGTGATAATACAACACTGCCTCGTTTAAACAACAGTCCCACCTCCCGAAATTATGGAAGAGTCAGAATGACAGGTCCGTCGGGAGTAATCGCAATTGTGTGTTCGAAATGGGCGGACAGCTTTCCATCCGCTGTCACGATGGTCCAGCCGTCCTCCAGGACTTCCACGTCCGGAGTACCGGCATTCACCATAGGTTCAATGGCTAAGGTCATTCCCGGTAGCAGCCGGGGACCACGGCCTGGAGTACCGTAATTTGGAACACTGGGATCTTCATGCAGGTTCGCGCCTACTCCGTGGCCGACGAACTGCCGTACCACCGAGTAACCGCGAGCCTCGACATACCGTTGAACGGCTGAACTTATATCCCCTATCCGGTTACCCGCCTGTGCTGCGTTAATACCCTCATACAGGCTTTCCCTGGTGGTATCAATCAGCCTCTGGGCTTCGGGAGAAATCTTGCCTGCGGGGAAGGTGGCGGCGTTATCGCCGTGGAAACCGTTCAAATATGCACCGACATCTATGCTTACGATGTCGCCTTCTTTTATAACTAAACTGCCCGGTATGCCGTGGATAACCGTACCGTTAACCGATATGCATGCACTGCTGGGAAACCCGCCGTATCCAAGGAACGAAGGCTTTGCGCCCTGGCTTTCGATATACTTGCGTACCTCCCGGTCTATCTCGGCGGTGGTAACGCCCGGGGCAACAGCCTTTCCGGCCACTTCCAAAGCCCTCGCAGAGATGACGCAGGCTTCCTTCATCAGCTTCAGCTCTCGGCTGTTCTTGATGCAGATTATTTTAATCACCATGCCTTTCCCTAAGCAAGGTGGGAGTTTGCAGTTTCCGCTAAAAAGCGAAAACCGCAAAATCCTTTATCCTTAATTGACTTACGCCTCTAATGCTTCAAGAGTCAGCCTGGTTGTGTCTGCAACCTCTTCCTGACCCTCCACCACAAACAGCTTGCCCTTAGCCGCATAATAGCTCTTAAGGGGCGCGGTCTGCTCGTGGTACACTTTCAGGCGCTCGCGAACGGTTTCCGGTTGGTCATCCTGGCGCTGAACAAGGGTGTCGCCGCAGTTGTCGCATACGCCTTCTTTTTTAGGAGCCTTATACTCCAGGTGATAAGATGCGCCGCAACCTGGGCAGACACGGCGACCTGACATACGGCGGGTGATGACCTCGTCATCAACATAAATCTCGATGACCTTGTCAATCTCCACGCCCATACGTTCCAGGGCCTCGGCCTGAGGGATGGTGCGGGGAAAGCCGTCGAGTATGAATCCATTCTGGCAATCTTGCTGCGCAAGGCGTTCCCGGATAATGCCTATAACCAGTTCATCCGGAACCAGCTTGCCCGCCTCCATATACTCTTTGGCTTTAAGCCCCAGCTCAGTACCGCTTTTCAGCGCTTCACGGATAATATTACCCGTTGAAATAGTGGGTATATTCTTTACCCTGCTGATTACTTCCGCTTGTGTGCCTTTACCGGCACCAGGGGCACCTAACAAAATAATCTTCATAACTAATCTCCCAGAATTTAATGGGTTTTTATTCTAAGAATCCCTTGTAGTGGCGCATCATCATCTGGCTTTCGAGCTGCTGAGTGGTTTCAAGGGCAACACCAACAATAATCATGATTGACGTACCGCCGAGAGCCAGTCCGGATATTCCGGTAACACCACTGAACAGAATCGGGAATATCGCTATAATGCCAAGGCACAAAGCGCCCACAAGGGTAATCTTGTTCAGAACCCTCTTGATATAATCGACAGTGGGTTTTCCGGGCCTGTAACCGGGGATTGCGCCGGAATTCTTACGAAGATTATTGGAAATCTCCACCGGATTATACTGGATTGTTACATAGAAGAATGAAAAACCTATAATCAGGAGGAAATATAATACTGCGTAAACTGGATGTGTAGGCTGGAAAA
Organism: Clostridiales bacterium; assembly: GCA_012839705.1. Taxonomy (GTDB): domain Bacteria; phylum Bacillota; class Clostridia; order Oscillospirales; family Acutalibacteraceae; genus Avimonas. The sequence goes on from DUMT01000010.1 coordinate 5,615, forward strand.
CAGTGTAGATAAACTTCGCTATTTTCCCAAAGAAGCCTTTGCCCTCAGGGGCGCCTACAAACCTGAATATAACGCTGGGCACTGATACCATCGAAACCGCAAGGATTATGGGCATAACGCCTGACATATTAACCTTAATCGGAATGTAGGTATTCTGCCCGCCATACATTTTGCGGCCGACTACACGCTTTGCGTACTGTACCGGAATCCTGCGCTCGGCTTCGGTTATCAGAACGATGAAAGCGATAACCAGCAGCATCAGGACAAGGATAACCGGAACGAGGATTACATACCTCAACCCTCCGCCGGAATCAAGCATTTTGATACCGGAATCATAGAAGATTTTCCACAGATAAGTGGCAGCAGAGGGTACCCTGGAGATAATACCGGCAAAAAGCAGGATTGAAATGCCGTTGCCGATACCGCGCTCGTTAATCTGCTCGCCAAGCCACATCATAATGGCTGAGCCTGCGGTAAAGCAGAGCACAATGGTGATGGCGGCAAACCAGAGCCCAAAGCCTTTTTTGGCTTCGCTGACCAGGGCGCCGTAGTTATTCTTAACCATGAAGAAATACGCAATTCCAAGGATAAGGCCAAGCACAACTGTTGTATAGCGTGTGATCTTGCCAAGCTTTTTTCGTCCCGCCTCTCCCTCTTTGGCAAGCCTTTCGAGGGGAGGAAGGGCAACTGTCAAAAGCTGAATGACAATGCTGGCGTTAATGTAGGGCGTGATTGAAAGGGCGAAAATACTCGCGTCCGAAAAACCGCCGCCCGAAAGCATTGTCAGGTAATCCATCAGTCCGCCTGAGTTTTTAACCGCATCCGCGATAACATCAACGTCAACGAACGGAACAGAGATGGCAGAACCAATGCGGAAAATCAAAATAATGAACAATGTATAGAGAATTTTGCGTCTGAGATCTGTTATCTTCCAGGCATTGCGAAGAGTCTGAAACATTTCAGATCACCTCTGCCTTCCCGCCTGCCGCCTCAATCTTGGCCTTGGCTGTTTCAGAGAAAGCAGCCGCTTTTACGGTCAAGCTTTTATTTAATTCTCCATTGCCCAGGACCTTTACTCCATCATAAAGTTTATTGATAAGCCCGGCATCAATCAGTGCCTGCGCATCAACTACTGCATTGTTGTCAAATGCGTTCAGGTCAGAAATGTTGATAATTGCATACCGGGTCTTATAGATATTGGTAAATCCTCTTTTTGGGATACGCCTGTACAGAGGCATCTGTCCGCCTTCAAATCCTCTGCGGACTCCGCCGCCTGACCTGGCCTTCTGGCCTTTGTGTCCCTTGCCGGACGTTTTGCCGTGTCCGGAACCATGTCCTCTCCCAACTCTCTTTCTCTCCCGGACTGAACCAGGGGCGGGAGAAAGCTCATGCAGCTTCATGTTGTTTGCACCTCCTTACACTCGAATGCTTACGCTTCGGTTACCTCGATGAGGTGGATTATTTTGGCTACCTTTCCCTTCGTAGCGTCATTGTCAGGCTGTATTGTAACATCGCCGATTTTACGCAATCCTAAAGATTCGGCAGTTGCAATCTGCTCCTTATTAGAGCCAATCAGACTTCTAACCAGCTTGATCTGAAGGGTGTTGGTCTTTGTCTTTTTAGCCATCTAAAATCATTCCTTTCTAGCAGTAAGCCGGGGATTTGTGCAGACAGCCTACATTGGCTGGTTGCACAAACCCAGTTTGACTGTTTATCAAACTCGCCTCTCCGATTACCCTATGATTTCTGCCGGGGTCTTTCCTCTGATAACAGACACCTGCTCGACAGTGCGAAGCTTTGAAAGACCATCAACTGTTGCGCGCACGACATTAATGGGGTTATTAGAGCGGAGAGCCTTGGTACGAATATCCCTGATTCCCGCAGCTTCAACTACAGCGCGGACAGCACCACCGGCAATAACACCAGTACCAGGAGCAGCTGGCTTTAACAGAACCCTTCCGGCTCCAAACTTACCGATAACCTCATGGGGGATTGTGGTTCCCTTGAGGGATACTTCAATCATGTTCTTCTTGGCATCTTCGATACCCTTGCGGATAGCGTCCGGTACCTCGCTGGCTTTACCCAATCCGAAGCCTACTTTACCGTTGCCGTCTCCGACAACAACCAGCGCCGAGAACTTGATTACACGGCCGCCCTTGACCGTTTTGCTTACACGGTTAATAGCGACAACACGTTCTTTCAATTCGTGAGTATTAGCGTCAACTCTAGCCAAAGTATTTCCTCCTTTTCCTAGAATTTGAGGCCGCCCTCACGGGCGCCTTCGGCCAGCTCCTTGACGCGGCCGTGATACAGATAACCGCCGCGGTCGAAAACTACCTCGGTGATACCCTTTTCGGCGGCACGTTTTGCGATGAGTTGACCGACCTTGCGGGCGGCTTCCTTATTGCCCCCAGGGGCGCCAAAATCTTTTTCAGCGCTGGAAGCAGCAACCAAAGTTACTCCCGCAACATCATCAATAATCTGGGCATAGATGTGGTTCAGGGAGCGAAATACATTAAGACGGGGACGCTCAGCCGTTCCGCTGATCTTGCTGCGAACACGCACATGCCGATGCAGGCGGGCTTCATTTCTGCTAGGCTTTTTTACCATGTTTTTTCACTCTCCTTATTTCTTGCCCTTGCCGCCGGCCTTGCCTTCCTTACGGCGGATTACTTCGTTAACATACTTGATGCCCTTGCCCTTGTATGGCTCAGGCGGACGTTTCTCGCGGATTTGAGCCGCAAACTGTCCAACTAACTGCTTGTCGGGGCCGGATACGATAATCTTGTTCGGTGCGGGAACTTCGATTGTGATTCCCGGAATCTCGCTGACAATGACCTGATGGCTGTAACCCAGGGTCATAACCAGGTCCTTGCCCTGCTTCTGAACACGGTATCCAACGCCGTTTACTTCAAGCTCTTTTGTAAAGCCTTTGGTCACGCCCTCAATCATGTTTGAGATAAGGGTGCGGGTCAGGCCATGAAGCGCACGGTTTTCTTTCTCGTCATTGGGACGGGTTACAAGGACTTCGCCGTCCTTGACTTCAACATTCATGTTCGGGTGTATCTTCTGGGTCAGGGTTCCCTTGGTGCCCTTAACAGTGACAACACCGTCTTCGATTTTAACATCGACACTCGCAGGGATGGGTATCGGTTTACGTCCAATTCTAGACATTTTCTACGCCTCCTCTTACCATACAAAAGCCAGGACTTCGCCGCCCACATTCTCTTTGCGTGCCTGTTTGTCAGTCATAACGCCTTTAGATGTGGAAACAATGGCAGTGCCGATGCCTTTCATGACCTTCGGCATGTCCTCGCATTTGGAATAGATGCGCAGGCCTGGCTTTGAAACGCGACGCAGACCCATAATAACCGGTGTCTTGTTCGGGCCCTGGTACTTAAGGAAAATTCGAATTATACCCTGCTTGTTGTCGTCAATAATCTGATAGCTCTTAATATATCCCTCGTCAACAAGAATCTGGGCAATAGCCTTCTTCATGTTGGAAGCAGGGATATCCACCGAATCATGCTTAGCCGAGTTGGCATTGCGGATCCTCGTCAGCATATCGGCGATTGTATCGGTGATTTGCATTCCGTCAACCTCCTTTAGCTATTGCTTACCAGCTTGCTTTGCGTATGCCGGGAATCTGGCCCTTGTAGGCAAGTTCCCTGAAGCATATACGGCAAATACCGTATTTGCGAAGATATGCGTGGGGACGTCCGCAGATCTTGCAGCGGTTGTATCTCCGTGTGGAGAACTTGGGCTCGCGTTGCTGTTTGATTTTCATTGCTTTTTTTGCCACGGTAATCCCCTCCTTTAATTGCTGAACGGAGCGCCGAGCATTGCCAGCAGCTCACGCGCTTCTTCGTCGGTTTTGGCGGTAGTGGTAATGCAGATATCCATACCGCGGATCTTGTCGATCTTGTCGTAATCTATCTCAGGGAAAATCAGCTGTTCTCTGATACCCATGTTGTAGTTGCCGCGCCCGTCAAAAGCATTCGGGTTAATGCCGCGGAAGTCACGTACACGGGGCAGGGCGACGTTGAAAAGGCGGTCGAGGAACTCATACATCCTCTTGCCCCTGAGGGTCACCTTTGCGCCGAGCTTCATGCCTTCGCGGATTTTGAAGTTAGCAACTGATTTCTTAGCCACGACCACCGCAGGGCGCTGACCGGTTATGGCGGCCAGGTCGGCCATGATGGATTCGACAACCTTTGAGTTGTCGCGGGCCTCGCCAGTGCTGCAGTTGATGACTATCTTCTCAAGCTTCGGAATCTGCATTACGCTCTTGTAGCCAAATTTCTTCATGAGCGCAGGAGCAACTTCCTTTTTATAATAGTCCAACAATCTGGCCATTCGCTATCTATCCTCCTTACATGGTTTCGCCGCAGCGTTTGCAAATGCGCGACTTGGTTCCATCGGCGAATTTTTTGTAACCGACGCGTGTCGGTTTATCGCAATGAGGGCAGATGACCATAACCTTGGAGGCGTACAGAGCGCCGGCAGATTCGATAATTCCGCCGGGGTCACCCATTCTGCGGGGTTTAACATGTTTTTTAACCATGTTTCGGCCTTCAACTATAACCTTGCCCTCTTTCGGGCTTACTTCCAGTACCTTGCCCTTTTTGCCGCGGTCATCACCGCTGATTATAAGGACCATGTCGTCCTTCTTGACGTGTAATTTATTGCTCATTTCGGTTCCTCCCATCAAAGCACTTCAGGTGCGAGGCTTAGGATTTTTAGATATTCTTTTTCGCGAAGCTCTCTAGCCACCGGACCAAAAATACGTGTGCCTCTGGGGTTTTTGTCTTCTCTTATAATAACTGCTGCATTTTCGTCAAAACGAATGTAGGTTCCATCATCACGGCGGACACCACTTTTGGAACGAACGATAACCGCTTTTACGACATCGCCTTTTTTAACAACGCCGCCGGGTGCTGCTTTTTTAACTGAAGCTACCACAACGTCGCCGATATTTGCATACCTTTTGCCAGAACCACCTAAAACGCGGATGCACATAAGCTCCTTGGCTCCGGTATTGTCGGCAACATTAAGGTAGGTTTGCTGTTGAATCACAGGTTGTTCCTCCTTTCAGTAAAGCCGACTTATTTGGCCTTCTCGATTATTCTGGTTACACGCCATCTCTTATCCTTAGACAGAGGGCGGGTTTCCATCAGTTCAACGCGATCACCGACTCTGCACTCATTGTTTTCGTCATGAGCCTTGAGCTTAACAGTGCGCTTAACGATCTTTTTGTAAAGCGGGTGGCGGACATTGTCCTCGATGGCGACTACAATGGTTTTGTCCATTTTGTCGCTGACCACCGTGCCTACCTGAGTCTTTCTTAATTTACGATCACTCACTGTATACCCTCCTTCCGTTACGCCTTAGCGCCGTTTTTAAGTTCGTTCTCGCGCATTATTGTCTTAACAATCGCGATTTCCCTCTTAACGGCCTTCAGACGCATCGGGTTGTCAAGCTGATTGATCGCGTGCTGGAACCGCAGGTTGAACAGCTCTTCTTTGAGGTCCTTTAGTTTTGCCTGGAGTTCTTCTGGCTTCATTTCGCGAATTTTTTCGAGTTCAGTTGCTTTCATACCTGCTCACCATCCGTTTCTTCAGTGCCGGCAGGGGTTGAAGCTGCGGCCTTGGTGACAAATTTGCATTTGATAGGCAATTTGTTGGCTGCAAGCCTCATGGCCTCGCGTGCGGTTTCTTCCGCTACCCCGCCAATTTCAAACATAACACGGCCAGGTTTTACAACAGCTACCCAGTATTCAGGTGAGCCTTTACCAGAACCCATTCGTGTCTCGGCCGGCTTTTGAGTAATCGGCTTATCAGGGAAAATCTTAATCCAAACCTTGCCGCCGCGCTTGATATAGCGGGTCATGGCGATACGAGCGGCTTCAATCTGGTTTGATGTAATCCAGGCCGGCTCCATGGCAACAAGGCCGAAATCTCCGTAGACAACCGCTGTTCCGCGGGTTGCTTTGCCCTTAAGGCGTCCACGCTGAACTCTGCGGTATTTAACTCTCTTGGGTAACAGCATTACTTGCTGCCTCCTTCCCTTTTGGGCTTAGCGGGAGCTCCCAGAACCTCTCCACGGTAAATCCAGACTTTAACGCCGATTCTGCCGTAAGTGGTGTGGGCCTCAGCAAAGCCGTAGTCTATATCTGCTCTGAGGGTCTGAAGCGGAATTGTGCCCTCGTGATAGTGCTCGGTACGGGCAATTTCAGCGCCACCCAGACGTCCTGATACCTGAGTCTTGATACCCTTTACACCGCTCTTCATGGCGCGGGCGATTGCCTGCTTCATTGCACGCCTGAAGGATGCGCGCTTTTCAAGCTGGGCTGCGATGTTCTCTGCCACGAGCTGGGCGTTTGTATCGGGGTTCTTAACTTCGATAATATTGATATAAGTGGGCTTGCCAAGCCTTTTTTGGCATTCAGCACGCAGCTTTTCAATCTCAGCGCCGCCTTTGCCGATAACCAATCCGGGCTTTGCACAGTGGATATTGATGCGTACGCGGGAAGCGTCGCGCTCAATCTCTATAGTTGGTACGCCGGCAGCATAAAGTGTCTTCTTGAGAAACTTGCGGATCTCAACATCAGACACCAGGGTATCTGCAAACTCGCTCTTCTTTACGAACCAGCGGGAGTCCCAATCCTTAATGATGCCGACTCTCATTCCATGGGGATTGACTTTCTGTCCCATAATCTTCCTCCTCCTCGCTTATTCCATTTCCTTGAGCACAAGGGTAATGTGTGATGTCCTTTTATTAATGCGGAACGCACGACCCTGGGCTCTCGGACGGATACGCTTGAGTATGGGGCCGGGGCAGGTATAACACTCAGCAACATAGAGGTTTTTGGCATCCATGTTGTGATTATTCTCTGCATTTGCAACGGCCGACTTCAGCAATTTTTCAAGGTATTCACTGGCGGCCTTGGGTGTGTTTCGTACGATTGCCAAAGCGACATCAACCGGTTTATTGCGGATGAGGTCGAGAACAATCTGTACTTTCCTGGGGGAAATACGGGCGTATCTAAGTTCTGCCCTTGCTTCCATTTGTTTTCTCTCCTTTCAGCCGCTTATTTGGATGTCTTGGAGCCAGCGTGACCCTTGAAGGTACGTGTGGGCGCGAACTCGCCCAGTTTGTGGCCTACCATATCTTCTGTAACATAGACAGGTACATGCTTGCGTCCGTCATGAACTGCAATGGTGTGTCCTACGAAATCGGGGAAGATAGTAGATGCACGGCTCCATGTCTTGATTATCCGTTTTTCGCCTTTTTTATTCATTTCCTGAATCCTTTTCAGCAACACAGGCTGTACGAAAGGACCCTTCTTTACGCTTCTGCCCATAAATGACGAATCTCCTTTCGTTTACTAGCTGCCACGACGTTTGACAATGAACTTGTCAGAACGGTTATGAAGCGCGCGAGTCTTGTAACCGAGGGTGGGTTTGCCCCAGGGGGTAACAGGTGACGGGCGTCCAATCGGAGATCTGCCTTCACCACCACCATGCGGGTGATCCACAGGGTTCATAACAGAACCGCGGACCGTGGGCCTCCAACCCATGTGGCGCTTGCGACCGGCTTTACCGATCTTTACGTTCTCATGTTCAACATTGCCAACCTGACCTACAGTCGCCATGCAGTTTAACGGTACATAGCGCATTTCGCCGGAGGGCAGGCGAACCAGTGCCATTCCGCCTTCCTTGCCCATAAGCTGGGCCATGGTTCCGGCGCTTCTGGCGAGCTGTGCACCCTTGCCGGGATGAAGCTCTACATTGTGGATAAAGGTACCTGCGGGGATGCTTGAAAGGGGCAGCGCATTTCCGGGTTTGATGTCAGCGCTGGTGCCGGAAACGATTGTATCGCCAACTTTCAGGCCCTGAGGTGCGATGATGTAGCGCTTCTCTCCGTCCTCATACTGGACAAGTGCGATATGAGCGCTGCGGTTCGGATCGTATTCCAGGGTCAATACCTTTGCTGGAATATCGAACTTATTGCGCTTAAAGTCAATAATGCGGTATTTACGACGGTTTCCGCCGCCGCGATGGCGGACGGTAATCCGGCCATAGCTGTTTCTACCGGACTTTTTCTTAAGGGGAGCCAGGAGGCTCTTTTCCGGTTTAACCTTGGACAGGACGCTGTAGTCAATTACTGACATTCCACGCCGTCCGGCAGTGGTCGGCTTATATACTTTAATAGCCATTTCCTATTCACTCTCCTAATTTAGTGGCTTTGCGGGATTGCTTTAAGTTTAGGCACTCAAAGCCCCCATACCTTGCCTAATTTGTTCCTGGATTTAATCCTTAGAACAGACCGTCAAAGAATTCGATAGTCTTTGAATCCTCAGTCAGGGTAACAACAGCCTTTTTCCAGGATGGTGTGTACCCTTCGCTGCGGCCCATCCGGCGAAGGCGTCCTCTCATTTTGATTGTGTTGACCTTTTTAACCTTAACGCCGAAGATTTCTTCGACCGCTTTTGCAATCTGAATCTTATTGGCGTCCTTTGCAACACGGAAGGTGTACTTCTTTTCACCAATCTGGCCAACTGACTTTTCTGTGACTACAGGAGCCAGGATTATGTCACGGGCAGTTAACGGGCTCATTATTTGTACACCTCCTCAATTTTTTCAACAGCGTCTTTGACAATGATGAACTTGTCAGCGTTGAGTATGTCGTAGACATTCAGCGTGTTGACCAGGGCAGTCTTTACGCCGGGGATATTCCTTGAAGACTTAATGACCTTTTCGTCCTTTTCGTTCATAACCACGAGGGCCTTCCTGTCTGCGCCAAGGGCGTTCAGGACCTGAACCATTGCCTTTGTCTTAATTCCTTCAAGCTCAAGGTTTTCAAGGACGATAAAGTCGTTGGAAGCAACCTTTGCGGAGAAGGCAGACTTCATAGCCAGGCGGCGCACCTTCTTGGGCAGCTCATAACGGTAGCTGCGGGGCTTGGGGCCGAGAGCAATACCGCCGTGTGTCCACTGGGGAGCACGGATGGAGCCTTGACGGGCACGGCCGGTTCCCTTCTGCCTCCAGGGCTTCCTTCCGCCACCGCTGACCTCTGCGCGGGTCAGTGTGGACTGTGTGCCCTGACGCTGGTTTGCAAGATAATTAACAACGGCGCTGTGCAGAACCGCTTTATTCGGCTCAATGCCGAAGATTTCATCGCTAAGCTGTATTTTACCGGTTTCTTTGCCGGTCATATCATAAACTGATACAATGGGCATTTCGATTTCCTCCTTCCCTTACGCCTTCTTCACGGTATCGGAGAGAATTACCAAACCACCCCGGGGGCCCGGGACAGCTCCCCGTACGGCAATAAGGTTGTTCTCTACGTCAACCTTGACGACGTCAAGGTTCTGAACGGTTACCCGTTCTGCGCCAAGATGACCGGCGGCTTTAGACCCTTTAAATACCTTTGACGGTGACGAGTTTGCACCCCTTGAACCGCCTTTGCGGACAACAGGGCCGGTACCGTGGGATTCCTTCAAGCGGTGAAAGCCCCAACGCTTGATAACGCCGGCATAGCCCTTACCTTTGCTTGTTCCAACAACGTCAACGCGGTCGCCGGGCTGGAACACGTCTGCTTTAAGAACGTCGCCGACATTGTACTTGCTGCAGTCGTCAAAGCGGAACTCTCGCAGAGTCTTTTTCGGCGCGACGTCAGCCTTGTCGAAGTGTCCCTTGAGGGGCTTGCTTACTCTCTTGGGAGAGACATCGCCAAAACCCAGCTGAACGGCTTCGTATCCGTCATTCTCGACAGTCTTTTTCTGGACGACTGTGCAAGGGCCGGCTTCGATTACGGTTACCGGAACAAACTTGCCATTTTCGTCAAAAATCTGGGTCATTCCGATCTTTTTGCCGATTATGCCTTTTTGCATTTTCTATACCTCCTTGGTTATTGGTTGATTTCCCTTTTGGAAAATCAACTTGACCTCGCCGCGGAATCTTCCAAACCCGTTTTAGAGTTTGATTTCGATATCGACGCCGGCGGGGAGTTCAAGGCCCATAAGAGCCTCTACTGTCTTGTTTGAGGGGCGGAGAATGTCAACCAGACGCTTGTGGGTGCGCATTTCGAACTGTTCACGGGAATCCTTGTACTTATGAACAGCGCGAAGAATGGTGACAACTTCCTTCTCTGTCGGCAGCGGTACAGGGCCTGAAACGCGTGCGCCGGTACGGCGTGCAGTTTCGACAATTTTCTCTGCCGACTGATCAACCAGCTGGTGATCATACCCTTTGATGCGAATGCGAATTTTCTCCTTGACTGCCACTAAAAACGCCTCCTTTAATTATAGTTGGCGGGCGACGCTAAATCTTCACACTCCGCCGGGTGTTTCATCCGCAGCGGTTAAAAAAACCGGAAACCCGCCCGCAAAAGGCATGGAATCCGGGTGCAATTCAGCGCCCTGGTGACAGCACACAAAACCCCTTGCAACCGCAGGGATTTCACAGTGGCCACACAGTATTGATTGTCGCCCGGTTTCAAGAACGGACATACTCAGCGGAAATTCACCGGCCTTAAAGCCGCAACCTCCCGCGTCATCGCATATCGTGCAGTCTGCGAAAACAGCGAATCCGGAAACTTGGCTCCCACTTCGCAGTCACGCCCAATTATATTACAATAAAAACGCTGAAAATGCAAGGGTTTTTTTAAATTTAATCAAAAAAATTTTTCCGGTTTTGCTTATGGTTTTGGTCTGTGAAAAACCAGCTTGGCAAAAAGCAAATTATTACCATTATAATAACCCAAAAAACGCCAGAATATAATCCTGCTCCCCAAAATCATAAAATCATTGAAAATTTTCCCGCTCCCTGTTCGGGGGACTGGAAAGAAAAATCCGGCAGGGCGCCCAGCCGGATTAATACATTAATAATTATTATTGAACAAAACCTTGCGCACTCCTGAGCGCTCAAGGGCTGTATATAATACCAGCCCGCATATTGTGCAGGCGGCTAACTGTCCCAATCCTACATACAGAAAAGCTGTAAGAAAGTTCATCCATGTAAATCCGAGGAGAACCAGGGCAAGTTCCAATCCCACCACCACGGCATTTGTGATAACAGGCGGTATGGTGGCGAGCACCGGCAGCCCCTTAAACTTGACATTCCTCAGCCAGTAGGTCATCCACGCAGCGGCAAAGGTAGCAAGGGAACCAAACAGTATATCCCACGCCCCCGCCAGGTTAACGCCCATGGCAAGCCCCACGATATTTGATACCATGCACCCCACCGCAAGCCCCGGAATGGCGGATACGGTAAAGACGGGCAGGATTGTGAGGGCTTCGGCTACCCTAAACTGGGCAAGCCCATAGGAAGCGGTAGGAATCGCCAGGGTGAGAGCGGTATACATGGCTGCAATAATGGCGCTCTCAGCTATTTTCCTTAAGATGTTTTTTTCTTTCATTGACTACAACTCCCTTAGTTTTGTTTTAGGTCAGGATGGTTTCGAACTGACCGCCTTAACACGTTTTATCCCGAAAACCGGCTAAAAAACGTTTTAAGACCAGATTAATATACTCCCATTTTGTTTTTTAGTCAAATAGAAATTTTGGGAAACCCGGTTTTTCCTGAATATTATTTATGCTTTAAATAAAAAAAATCTCTTGCCCTGACAGCAGGTAATAAATATTGTATTTAATACATTTTATACTTTTTGAATTATGTAAAAATATAATGCTTGACGAAAACTAACTGCTGCTGTATAATTGGTGCTGATAATTTGTGAAATTTACCCCTGCGTGTCGGGCGGAGGGAGGGAATATAGGATGTCAGAAGTACGTGTAAAAGAAAACGAGAGTCTGGACAGCGCGCTCCGCAGATGGAAAAAGTCTTGCCAACGCGATGGTGTTCTTGCCGAAGTTCGTAAGAGAGAGCATTATGTAAAGCCCTCTGTTCGACGCAAGAAGAAGTCTGAAGCAGCTCGTAAACGCAAGTACAAATAAGATTACAAAAAGCGGGCATTAGCTGCCCGCTTTTTAATTAACCTGAATTAATCTGGGGGATTCTGGAATTTTGAGGAACCCGGGCTTATACATACATATATATAGTAATGAGTACCTCACAGGTATTCTGATAAATACGCAATGTTAGGAGTTTCCCGATGTGCCTGTTTTATCCCGATTTGTTAAAAGACAGAATCACCGATATTACATTGAGCGACCTTGAGAAACTCGGGGTGCAGGGTTTGCTCCTTGATGTGGACAATACCCTGACCAAACACAACAGCCAGCATCTGGACAAGGGAGTGTCTGACTGGCTTGAAATGATGAAGAGGCTTGGGATAGAGCTTACCATAGTTTCCAACGCATCCGCCAAAAGGCTGGAACCCTTTGCAAACAGGATCGGGCTTAAATACGTTTCCCGTGCCTGCAAACCCCTGCCTTTCGGGTTTTTAAGGGGGGCTAAAAGGCTTGGCCTGCCCCGGAAAAAATGCGCTGTGGTGGGCGACCAGGTTTTCACCGATATTCTTGGTGCGAATCTTGCTGGAATCCCTTGCATTCAGGTTTTGCCAATAGAGCTTGAAAAAGACCATCCCTTCATGATGTTCAAAAGGCGGATTGAGCGGTATATTTTAAACTCTTACAGGAAAAAACAACAAAGGACAAAACCCGGCAGTTGAATTGCCGTGTAAAACACGGCGATTTCTTGCCGTAACATTGATTTACTGGGAAGGAAGATTGCCAAATGAATATCGCCCGGTTTGGCCCTGCCGGAAACAGTGACCTCTTTTTTGAAAGGGGCCACAAATCGGTGGCAGAAGCTCCCGAATGGGTTGCCGGCATGGGGCTGAACGCCTATGAATACCAGGGCGGCCACGGGATCAGAATCAGCGAGAAGGACGCCCGCAAAATAGCCGGCGAGGCGGCAAGGCACGGAGTTGAAATATCCGTCCATGCCCCTTATTATATTTCCCTTGCCTCAAAGGACCCTGAAAAAAGGGATAACAGCCTGAGGTATATACTCCAAAGCGCGAAGGCTGCCGCCTGGATGGGTGGAAACCGCATTGTAGTCCACCCGGGCGGGCTTGGCGGGCTGCCACGCAAGGAGGCTGTGAAGCTCGCAGGCGAAACCCTCCTTAAAGCCCAGCAGCTCCTTGACGACGAGGAGCTTTATGACATCCACATCTGCCCGGAAACCATGGGGAAAATAAACCAGCTGGGGGACCTTGAGGAAATAATTGAGCTGTGCAAGCTTGAGGAGCGCTTTATCCCCTGCATCGACTTCGGGCATTTGAATTCCAGAACCGGAGGGGAAGTCAACAACCGGGGTGCCTTCGCCGCCGTGCTGGACGCCATTGCTTCGGAATTGGGCGTTGAGCGGGCATCCAGAATGCATATCCATTTTTCCAAAATCGAATACGGGGAATCCGGCGAAAAGCGGCATCTGACTTTTGAAGACAGCTTTTACGGCCCGGAGCCTGAACCTCTGATGCAGCTTATCGCCGAGCGGGGCTGGACGCCCACGGTAATATGCGAATCCCGGGGCACCCAGGACAGCGACGCCCGGATACTCAAGCTTTTGTATGACGGCTACAATCTTCTGGACAAGCACCGAAAGCTGGATTTTTAATTAAGAAAGGCAGGAGGTTTATATGAAAAGGATACTTGTTTTAAACGGCCCTAATTTAAACCTTTTGGGATTAAGGGAACCGGGGGTTTACGGAACTGACACTCTGGATGAAATCTGCAATCGCATCAAAACAAGGGCGGACGAGCTTGAAATCGAGGTGGAGTTTTTCCAATCCAACTGCGAAGGCGCGCTGATTGACAAGCTTCATGAATGTATCGGCAGGTTTGACGGGGTTGTTTTTAACGCCGGAGCCTATACCCATACAAGCTACGCCCTGCGGGATGCCATTGCCGCCATTAAAATCCCTGTTGTGGAAGTCCATATGTCAAACATACACGCCCGGGAGGAATTCCGCCACAAATCCGTTATCGCCCCCGTATGCTGTGGTCAGATTTCAGGGTTCGGGGCAATGAGCTACCTTTTAGCCCTTGACGCGCTGGCTGCGACATTGAAGGTGAAAAATTGATGGGCAAGGCAAAAAAACTCTCTGAAATGCTGCCCCAGGGCATTGACGGGGCTTTAATCACAAGCCCCCAGAACAGAAGGTATATAACCGGCTTTAAATCCTCTGCAGGCGCTGTTCTGGTCACCCGGGATAAATCTTATTTTCTCACCGATTTCAGGTATATCGAAGCCGCAAGGCGCGCCATCCGGGATATTGACTGCGTTGAATACAAAAAGATGGCAGACACCCTGAAAGAGATTGCAAACAGGCACAGCCTTAAAACCCTTGCGGTGGAGGGCAGCGAAATAACCTGTTCTGATTTAAACTCCCTTAAGGAATCTCTTAATGGCATCGAGCTTGAAACCACCGTGCTGGATGATTGCCTGACTGAACTCAGGCTATCCAAAACAAAAGAGGAGCTTGAGAAAATAAAACAGGCCCAGGCGCTTACCGATTACGGGTTTGAATACATCCTTCCCCGGATTAAGGCGGGACGCACCGAACGGGAAATAGCCCTTGATTTGGAATTTGAAATACGCCGGCAGGGTGCGGAGGCCGCCGCCTTTGATTTTATTGTGGTTTCCGGCGCTAATTCATCCCTTCCCCATGGTGTGCCCTCGGACAAGCAGGTTGAAAAGGGGGATTTTGTAACCCTTGATTTTGGCGCAGTGGTGGACGGCTGGCGTTCGGACATGACCCGCACCGTGGCGGTAGGTTCCTGCTCAGAAGAGCAAAGGGAAATATACAATATCGTGCTGAAAGCCCAGCTTGCGGCGTTAAGCCGGATTAAAAGCGGGCTTTCCTGCCGGGAAGGGGACGCCGCCGCCCGGGATATAATAAAAGGTGCGGGATACGGCGAATATTTCGGGCACGGCACCGGTCACGGCGTGGGGATGGAAATACACGAAGCCCCAAGGCTTTCCCCCAGCGCCGAAAAAGATGAAATCCTGAAAGAAGGTACGGTTGTCACAGTTGAACCGGGAATATACATTCCCGGCAGGTTCGGGGTCAGGATTGAGGACATGGTTTATATAACCGCCAATGGCTGCGAGAACCTGACCAAATCATCAAAAAAATTAATTATAGTATAAGAATGGGTTTATAATTACAGAGTTTTTGAATAAGAATAATAGCAAATAGAAAAATTTACTTGAAAATCATCCCTGTATACGTTAGAATTATACCAAAGTTTTTAAATCTAGATTTATGTGGAATCAAGAAAGGATTGGTCTTTAGAATGATTTCTGCCGGAGATTTCCGCAACGGTGTAACCTTTGAAATGGACGGAAACGTGTATCAAATTATCGAGTTCCAGCATGTTAAGCCTGGAAAGGGCGCCGCTTTCGTCCGTACCAAAATCCGCAATGTAATCAGTGGAGCGGTTACCGAGCGCACATTCAGCCCTACTGAAAAGTTCCCGACAGCTTTTGTTGAGAGAAAAGAAATGGAATATTCATATAATGATGGCGACCTCTATTACTTCATGGACCTTGAGACCTACGAGCTTGTCCCGATTGACAAGAGCATCTTGTCCGACAACTTCAAGTTCGTCAAGGAAAACATGGTCTGCAAGGTAATGTCATACAAAGGAAACGTATTCGGTGTTGAACCGCCCACCTTTGTGGAGCTGAAGGTTGTACACACCGAGCCCGGTGTTCGCGGCGACACAGCCACCAACGTTACCAAACCCGGCACGCTGGAAACCGGTGCGGAAATCCGTATTCCCCTCTTTGTCAACGAAGGCGATATTGTCAGGGTTGACACCCGTACCGGGGAGTATATGGAGCGCGTATAAAACGCATATTCCTGTTAAAATTTTTTTAAAACCGTGAAATGACTGCCTTGTTTAGAGGCATACTATTCATGATTGCGGTTTTCCCAATCTGCTTTTCATGTATTACATTAAGGCGGCGGAATGTTTTTTCGCCGTCTTATTTAAAAAAAGGAGTGGCGATATGATGTCAGTATCAGAAAAAGTGGCTTATCTCAAAGGGCTTGTTGAGGGCCTTGGCCTTGACGATACCACTAAAGAGGGCAAAATCCTGAAAGCAATTGTAGACGTCCTTGGAGATATTTCCGAGGATATAGACAGCCTTGAAGAGTATACAACCGAGCTTAGCGAGCAAATCGACGCCATAGACGAGGACCTGGACGCCCTTGAATCCGAGTTCTACGGCTATGACGATGAAGAAGATGTTGACGATGACTACGACGATTTTGACCAGGATTATTACGATATCGTCTGCCCGAATTGCGACAATGAATTCAGCGTCGATGAGGAAGTTCTCATGCAGGGCAGCATAAAATGCCCCGTGTGCGGCGAAACACTTGAATTTGACATTGAAGATTGTGACTGCTGCGACGATGACGAGTGCGGCTGCTCTGACGAAGAATAACCTGATAAAACGACGGCAGACTGGCTGGCAATCCCGTCCCTTACAATACTTTATGCGCCCTGAACTAGGCACTTCCTTTTCCGGCATTGCCATAGCAGAAAACCGGACGCAAAACTAAATCTTTGCGCATTCTCACAAACTTAAAGGCGGGGTAAATGCCCCGCCTTTGATTATTCTATCGGTTTTGTCCGGACAATTCCTGCAGAATATTTTGAAATACCGAAAGGAACTCATCCTTTTCTTCAGTGCCCTCCAATAACCTGGTATAGTACTTATCCACCTTTTCCTTCAACTGCCCGTAAGTTATTCCTTCCCGTCTATAATCCTTTGCCGTATGGTTTACAAGCCATTCCGGCGTAAATATTTTGCCATTGGCGTAAATACTGTATTCAGAGACAAAGGTCTTGTTGATTTGCTTTATATCGCCGCTGTAAATGACGTTGATTTCTTCCTCGGTCAGGTGTATGGGGGGATTAAGGCCGGTCATTTCCTCGTTTATCCTCATCTGCTCCATGACTTTGACACAGGTCTCCTTTGTAATATTGCATTCCTTAATGAATTTTACCAGCGGAGGATAGGTTGTATCCAGTCTGCCTGATTTTTTCTCCCTGTCATATTTCTCACACCAGTCCGAAACGGTCTCACCCAGTTCATCAAACCATTCTCCCGAAATCGTACTTGATTTCAAATTGAACTTTTCATAGAACCAACTGTTTGAATCCCCTCCGGTGGGCGGGAGCCGGTACAGATAGGAAGACGGGTCGTCACCAGAAGAAACATCTCCCTGGATTAAACCGTAAACAACAGCCGACAGAACTGCAATACATAAACATGCGGCAGCTGCTATCCAAATCAGCGTTTTTTTTCTGCGGGGCGCCTTCTTCTCCTTTAAGCACCTGTCAATCAGCCCGTCATCTATTTCCCCTATAACTTCAAACACTTCATACGTCATAGAAATACTCCTTTTGCAAATAAAGATAAAGCTCTTTGCGGATTCTCGACAATATTACCGAAACATGGTTTTCCTTTAACTGATATTGTCTGGCGATTTCCTTGACCGGCTGCACAAAAAAATACCTGCGTATAAAGATATTGCAGTGCTGAACGGGAAGCATATACAGAAACTGATTGATAAGATTCAGCAGCTCCATTTTCTGATACTCAGCTTCCACATCAAAGCTTGAGGGAAGGCATTCCCACAGTTCTTCCACGGCAATATCAACGTCAGTTCCCCCGCGCTTTGCTGCCTTTCTTGACTTGAGCTTATTCAGGGATAGATTACGAGTGATTTTGGCAAAATATGCGGAAAGTTTATTGGGGCGCTGAGGGGGTATTGAGTTCCACGCCTTCATCCATGTGCTGTTTACACATTCCTCCGAATCTTGGCGGTTCAAAAGGATGTTGTATGCAATGGAATAGCAAAGCGGCCCATATTTCAAGCTGGATTCCCTGATTGCCTGTTCATTCCTGTTCCAGAAGTATTCAACTATTACATGGTCCTCCAACATTTGTCCCTCCACCTTAAATTTTAAAAAGCCTTTCACTTATCCTGACAACAAAAAAACAAAAATCTTACAGTCTTTTTATATTAATTATAATAGGTTTGACAATTTCTTGCCATATCAGGGCATAAAAAAGGCGGGGATGCTCTCCCCGCTTTTTTAAATATTCCTGTTAATTTAGGTTAAAAAGAATTCGGAATATCAAAGAATGCTGAATGTACCACCTGAACTGCACGGTCGGCATCTGCAGCGTCAATAAGCACCGAAATCTTGATTTCGCTGGTGGAAATCATCTGTATGTTAATGCCTGCATCGCCCAGAGCCTCGAACATGCGGGCGGCAACCCCTTCATGGGTTTCCATGCCTGCGCCGACAATGGAAATCTTCGCTACATTGGAGTCATATGACAAACTCTTAGCCCCGACTTTTTCAGCATATTCCCTGATGGCGGCGACAGCTTCCTCGCCCTTGTCGGACGCAACGGTGAAGGTGATGTCCTTGGTGTTGTCCCTTCCCACGGACTGCAGGATAATGTCCACATTGATATGTGCTTTCGCAAGCCTGGAGAAAATCTGGAACGCTACCCCAGGTACGTCCGGGATACCCACAAGCATAACCCTTGCTACATTGGTGTCTTTTGCAACGCCTTTAATCAACATTTTTTCCATCTTAGTGGCCTCCTTGACTTTAGTGCCTGGCACCTTAGTAAAACTTGATAATACTTCTAATTCAATATTGTATTTTTTTGCCAATTCAACAGACCTGTTGTTTAGAACCTGAGCCCCAAGGGTAGCAAGTTCCAACATTTCGTCATAGGTGATTTCGTCCAGCTTGAACGCATTTTTTACTAAACGGGGGTCGGCAGTATAAACGCCGTCCACATCGGTATAAATCTGGCACAAATCAGCGTGCATGGCGGCGGCAATGGCAACCGCGCTTGTATCAGAGCCGCCCCTGCCGAGGGTAGTGATATCCCCGAAACGGTTGATACCCTGGAATCCGGCGACTATGACAATCTTCTTTTTATCCAGCTCGGCCTTGATTCTCTCTGTGTCAATGCGCTTAATTCTGGCGGAACCGTATGTGGAATTGGTGTTAAACCCTGCCTGCCATCCGAGCAGGGACACAACCGGATACCCCAGCTTTTCGATAGCCATGGCAAGCAATGCAATGGAAATCTGCTCGCCGGCGGCAAGAAGCATATCCATCTCGCGGCGGCTGGCCTTGGGGTTGATTTCCTTTGCCTTTTCAATCAGGTCATCCGTTGTATCGCCCTGGGCGGATACTACAACTACAACGTCATTCCCTTCCTTGTATTTCTCGGTTATAATTCCCGCAACGTTAAATACGCGCTCGGCGTTCGCAACCGAACTCCCGCCGAATTTCTGGACTATTAACATCAACTACCAAACCTTTCTTAAATTAAGACTTGTAAGTTTTTATTATTATTTTTTCATTACACTATATTATTAATTAAATTATTGAAAGGAAACAGAAACGCCATTCATATCGCAGGAAAGCAGTGTAACCTGCCAGCCTTCAAGCTCTGAATTTTGCAGTTCCTTTTTCGCCTTTTCAATAAAATCCTTATTGTCTATATCGATTATTGCCAGTATCGACGGGCCTGCACCGCTAATCGCCACGGCATAGGCGCCAAGCTCATACGCAGTATAAAAAACCTTATCCGCGTCGGCAATCAGCTGGAACCGGTAGGGCTGGTGCAGCCTATCCTGCACCGCCACCCTTAAGTTTTCAAGGCGGCCTGAAAAGAGGGAAGCAGTCATCAAAGCCGCCCTGGAAAGGTTATAAACCGCGTCTTCCCGCAGCACCTGTTTTGGGAGAATCCCTCTGGCGACTTCGGTTTTAAGCTCGAAATCGGGGATAAAAACGGCGAAACGTATGCGGTCGGACACCGGCACGCTGACACTGTGCACCCTTCCGCCGTCCATCACCGAGGCAACCAACCCTCCGTACAGCGCCGGGGCGGTGTTGTCGGGGTGCCCTTCCAGGGACGCCGCCAGGTCTGATATGTCCGACATGGACAGCGGGCTGCCCAGAAGGGTGTTTGCCCCCACCAGCCCCGCAATCAGGCAGGCGGAAGAGCTTCCAAGCCCCCTGGTCATGGGGATATTGTTTTCCTGTTTTATATGGAGCCCCTTAAAGGGGTGTCCGCACCTCTCATACAGCAGCTTTGCCGACTGGTAAATCATGTTTGTTTCATCCGTGGGGATTGGCGTACCGTCAACAGATTCTATGATGCACAGCGGCTTTTCTACTGTGCCGTCCGCCTCCTCAATCCAAACACGGTTATACAGCGTCAAAGCAATGCCCAGTGCGTCAAATCCAGCCCCCAGGTTGGCGCTGGAGGCAGGAACGGTAATCTGAATCATTGCGGGCCTTCTTTCAAACTAATCTTGCAATTTGCTGTTATAATTCTGCAATCCTGATAAAGCTTACAAGCTTTGCGCCGGCTAAAAGCCCCACAGCCTGGTGGATTTTATATTCCTCAACCGTCGGGGTTACCAGTGCCAGCTCATCCTGGGGAGCATTTTTCACCACAACCCTTTCGCATTTTCCAAGCTGCCCTTCTACAAGGCTTTGGACAGCGCTTGCATCGCTGCATTTAAACCTTAACATTACAGATACCGGGTTTTGCAGGTAATCTGCAACGTAACCCTCCTCACCGGGTTCCCAGTTCAAAATTTTCGGCCTTGATATGTGCTTGGCCTCGTCAATGATATCGGCTACAACAGCGCTGGCTGTGGGGAGCTTTCCGGCGCCCTGCCCATAAAACACCACGTCACCTATAGCATCCCCTCGGACAAGTATTCCGTTGAACACATCGTTGACATCCGCTAGCTGGCTTGTTTCCGGGATAATCATGGGAGCAACAATGCAGTCAAGCCTGCCGTCCTCACGCTTTGATGCCCTGCCGATAAGCTTGATAACCCCGCCTATTGCGGAGGCATATTTTACATCGTCAAGGGTAATGTTTTGAATCCCTTCGGTATGCACCTGCCTTGGATAAACATGCTTCCCAAAGGCAAGGGATGCCAGTATGCAAATTTTGCGGCAAACGTCATGGCCCTGTATATCCGCAGATGGGTCCCGCTCGGCATACCCGTTTTTCTGTGCCAGTTCCAGCGCGTCCTCAAAGGGTACGCCGTCCCTTATCATCTTGGTAAGCACAAAATTGGTAGTACCATTAAGTATGCCTGCAATTTCATACACCTGGTTTGCCGCCAGGCACTGGTCCAGCGGGCGGAGAATCGGGATACCGCCGCCAACACTTGCTTCAAACAGGAAGTTGAGGTTCTTTTCCCGGGCAATCTTAAGCAGCTCGTCACCCTTTTCCGCCACCAGCTCCTTGTTTGAAGTAACAACGCTTTTGCCGGCAAGCAGGCATCGCTTCACAAAATCGTATGCAGGTTTAAGACCGCCGATGGTTTCAACCACGATTTCAATCTCGGAATCGTTTACAATGTCCTCAAAATTATCTGTAAACCGCTCAGCCAGCGGGCTGTCGGGGAATTTCCTTATATCAAGTATTTTCTTGATTTCAACAGGCTGGCCGGCCTTTTGGGCAATTTTGCTGCCGTTTTTGAGCAATACCTCAACAACGCCGGAGCCTACTACTCCATGGCCCATAACCGCAATTTTTATCATAACACTATCCTTCTTCCTCTTTGCCATTTAATGATTTGATATATACATAATATGATTATTTTTCAAAATAAAATATAACACAAAACTAATTTTCCTCGCGGGTAACCCGGGTTACCTGCACAACCCCTTCTGCCCCCAGCAGCCTTTTTATAAACTCTTCCGCCGGGATGTTGAGATTGTCAATCCTCGCCGAAATCGAAACAAACGCCTTACCGTCAGAGGGGATATTCTGGTTTACGGTAAGGATGTTCGCCCCCGCCCCCGCAAAGGCGGAAAGCACGCCCGAAAGTACACCCGGCTGGTCCTGCAGCTCCAGGTGGACAGTTAGAATCTTCCCCATATTCTTAGATTCATAAGGATAAACAGCGTCTTTGTATTTGTAAAAAGCGCTTCGTGAGATCCCTGCAATCCTTGCCGCCTCTGCCGCCGTTGCAGCCTTGCCTGAGGCCAGCAATTCCTTCGCCTCCACTACCTTTATAAATACATCGGGCAAAACCGCGGAATCCACCAGCATCAGCCTGGGCTGATTATCATTCACCCTCACACCGTCCACCTCCCGTGTACTTGTGTGTTCGTGTGAAATACACTATACCATTCTGGCGGGGATAGTTCAAGAAAAACGCCAATCGAATACTGCCGATATTTAAAAATACATCGCGTTTTCTCTGTTTTTCTCTTAAATCCTTCGGTTTACTCCGCATTATTAACTTTTACGTTTTGCACGGGTTTTCCGGTAAATATAATGGATATTAGTTTATCTTGCCGAGCAGATATTAGCAAAAAATTTTGATTGCTAATATTTTCATTATTTTATATAATTGTTTAAAAAGAACAGGAGGGGCAGCCGTTGGAAGAAAAAGACAAATTTCTGACATATAAAGTAACCACCGAAAGGCGGCTATGCTTTTTAATAAACCTTCTTTATTTCGGCGTAATCATAGCAATTGGCGTTTTAGTGGTAAGATACCTTTTCCTTTGGATGCTTCCCTTTGTGATGGCGTTTCTTGTGGCGGCGGGGCTGCAACGTCCCGTGGGCTGGCTTGTCAAAAAAACAAAAATAAGCAAAAAAGTGTTTTCGGTAATCCTGGTTGTCTTTCTGGTCCTGCTCCTTGCCAGCGCGGTGGCGATTATCAGCTGGCAGCTGGTTTTGAGCATCGCCAACTTTGTAAGGGATACCGATAACATACAGATGATTGAAAAATACATATACAGGCTTTCGGAATCCGCGAACAATTTTGTCCAGAGCATCTCAAACATCATCTCCGAATCTGCGGCAACCACGCTGCAGGAAGCGGTTGACAACATCTCCTCCAACATGATTAAATTCCTCACCGGCTTTTTTGCGGACATAGCCGCATCAGCCGCCGCAGCAACAACAAAGCTTCCAATGCTGCTTGTAAGCTTTGTCATCTGGATTATCGCCTCTATTTTCCTCACAATTGACTACCACTCAGTCAAGTCTTTTATTTACAGGCAAATCCCGGAACGTTATGCCGAGACCGCTCGGATTATCAAAAACCTTTGCACCAACACAATCTTCAAGCTAATTCAGGCATACCTGCTAATGATGATAATTACCTTAGCCGAACTGAGCATTTGCTTTTCTGTGCTTAAAATCCCCTATGCTTTGCTTATTGCCGCTGCAATTGCGGTGGTGGACATACTGCCCGTGCTGGGTACAGGGACAGTCCTGATTCCCTGGGCTTTGCTGAACCTCTTGATGGGCAACCCCAAAATGTTTATAGGGCTGGGGATAACATATATCATCGTCACAGTCATCAGGAATATAATCGAACCGAGGATTGTCAGCCAGCAAATCGGGCTTAATCCCCTTGTTACCCTGTTCTTTATGTTCCTGGGGCTTAAGGCCATCGGCATTGTGGGAATGCTGCTCTTCCCCGTCATTGTAATGATTATAATCCAGCTGCACGACAGCGGCAGGATTAAGCTTTGGAAATAGCATTCAATTTCCGAAACCATTTTCAGGCTCCCGTTTTTGGGAGCCTTTTAATGTATTTTTTATAATTTGAGAGGAATAGTAAATATATTGTTGATAAATAAAAGTAACTTTACTATGTAAATATACTTGACTTAATAAACCCTATGTGCTATAATCACATTAAAGGAGGGATAGAGTTGAACGCCACCTATTCCATCCCCTGCAATATAGCCCAAACCCTGAACCTGATTGGGGACCGCTGGTCGCTGTTGATACTGCACCGGCTGCTTATCGGCAAAGGTACCTATTCGGAGCTGCAGCAAAGCCTTGAGGGGATACCAAGCAATTTGTTGTCCAAGCGGCTGAAAACCCTTGAAGAATACGGGCTTATAACCAGCGAGCTATACCAGGCGCACCCTCCCCGTTACCAGTACACCCTCACCCAGAGCGGGCGGGAACTGGAGGATATCTTCAACGCCATTATCCTGTGGGGGGAGAAAAACCTTAAAACCTGCTACAAACATCTTGTTCACAGGGATTGCGGGCATGGGATTGAGATAAAATATTTTTGCAAAAACTGCGGCAGAATTATTTCTGCCGACGAACTGGATGTATGCGGGGAAGACTGACCCGCCCAATTCTCCAGACTGGAAAGGCATGTGTTGATATGAGTGACAGGATTGATATAGCCGTAATCGGCGGCGGGCCGGCGGGATTATCCGCAGCAATAAACGCCGTAGCCCGGGGCAAGACGGTCAGGGTGTTGTCGGCTAGCGAAACACCTTTGAAGCGTGCCGAAACTGTGGATAACTACCTGGGGTTTTACAATATAACCGGGGGCGACCTGATGAAAAAGTTTGAGGAGCACGCCCTCGCCCTTGGGATTGCCACCGAACACGGCAGGGCAGCGAATATAATGCCCCTGGGGAATTATTTTATGATTAACTTCTCGGGCAATATTATCGAGGCAACCACGGTAATCCTTGCAATCGGCGTCGCAAGAATCAGGGAAATCCCGGGGGAAGCTGAGTTTTTAGGCAAAGGGGTTAGCTACTGCGCCACCTGCGACGGCATGCTTTTCCGCGGGAAAAAGGCGGTTGTATGGGGCCTTGCCTCTGACGCTGTGGAAGAAGCTAACTTCCTTCACGGCATCGGTGTTGATGTCACATTTGCCGCTAAAGGCGGGCGGCCTGAGGAACTCAATGCTGATATACCCTTCATATCCGGCGCTGTCAGCGAAATCATCGGCGAAAAATCCGTTACAGCGGTAAAAATCAACAAGGATATTGTGGATACGGAAGGGGTTTTCATCCTGCGGCAGGCAATTGCGCCCACCAATCTGGTGCCGGGGTTAGAAACCGAAAACGGTTATATTAAGGTTAACAACAAAATGGAAACCAACATACCCGGGCTTTTTGCCGCGGGTGACTGCACCGGGGTGCCCCTGCAGCTTTCAAAAGCTGTAGGCGAAGGGCTGGTTGCAGCGCAGATGGCGGCAAAGTATATAGATTCGCTCAAATAATCATAAAACGTTATCAATTAGCTATAATATATATTAGTTTAAGGAAAGAGGTAAAACGTATGGCAGCATCAGTTATTTATCCGAATGTTGAGGAATTTGACCAGCTTATTTCCGGAGGTACTCCCGTACTTGTGGATTTCTGGGCTGAATGGTGCATGCCCTGCAAAATGCTGGGCCCGGTGATTGAGCAGCTTGGCGAGCAGTACCAGGGCAGGGTCACTGTTGCAAAGGTGGATGTGGATGAGCACTCGGAACTTGCAGCCCGCTACGGGATCCAGTCAATCCCCACCGTCATTATCTTCAACAAAGGCGAGATTGTAGATACCATTGTGGGGCTCCGCAACCCCGACGCCTACACAAAGGTGCTTGACGGATTGCTTAACGGATAAATTCCGGCATAAAAAACCCCGGCATGTTAAAATGCCGGGGTTTTGCGTTATCTTATGGTTATCCTTGGTTACATGGAATCAGGCGCTTCGATTTTAAGCATGGACAGCGCGTTTTTCAGGGTTACGCGTGCCGCCTCGCAAAGGGCAAGCCTTGCTTTCATCAATTTTTCGTCCTCGCATTTTACGCGGCAGGCATTGTAAAATTTATGGAACAATGACGCAAGGTCAAGGCAGTAGCGGGTAATCCGGGCAGGCTCAAAGGTTATAGCCGCCTCCACAATCTCCCCTGTATAGCCTGCGAGATGGCGGATAAGCTCCTTTTCCTCATGCTGGGCCAGCACCAGAAGGTCATCCTCCGTTACCTCCCCAAGGGTAATCCCTTCCGCCTGCAAATTCCTGAAAATGGAGCATATCCTTGCATGGGCATACTGGACGTAATAAACCGGGTTTTGGGAGGATTTTTCAACCGCCAGCTCCAAATCGAAATCCATCTGGGTGTTGGCTTCCCTCTGATTGAAGAAGAAACGCGCGGCATCCACAGGAATCTCCTCCAGAAGGTCAGCAAGCTGAATCGCCTTGCCCGTCCGCTTGGACATCCTTACAACCTCGCCGCCCCTCATAAGGCGTACCAGCTGGATAAGCACAACCTTGAGCTTATCGCCATCAAGCCCGATGGCGTCCATTGCCCCCTTCATGCGGGCGACATGCCCGTGGTGGTCCGCTCCCCAGACATCAATGCACAGGTCAAACCCACGGGCAAACTTATTCCTGTGATAGGCTATATCTGCCGCGAAATATGTGGGATTCCCGTTAGCGCGGACCAATACCTCGTCCTTTTCGCCGCCGTATTCCGACGCGCGGTACCAGAGGGCACCGTCTTTTTCGTAGGTAAGCCCCCTGTCCTTCAAAAGCTGGATGGTTTCGGCAAGCTCTCCGTTTTGATGGAGGGTGGACTCCCTGAACCAGCAGTCGTATTTAATCCGGTATTTTTCAAGATCCCGGTGCATTTTTTCAATATTAAGCGGAAGGGCATAATCTATTAAAGCCTGCCGGCGTGTTTCAGGGTCGGCATCCACATATTTGTCGCCGTAAATGGCGGCAAAATTCCTGGCATGCTCTATGATATCCTCGCCGTGGTACGCGTCCTCGGGAAACTCCACTGCGTCCTCCCCTTTAAACAGCTGGAGGTACCTCGCTTCCAGGGAAATACCGAACTTTTCAATCTGGTTTCCGGCGTCGTTTACATAGAATTCCCGCCATACATCATATCCCGCCGCCTCAAGGACAGAGGCAAGGCAGTCCCCCAGGGCGCCGCCCCTGGCATTGCCCATGTGCATGGGGCCGGTAGGGTTGGCGGAAACAAACTCCACCATCACTTTTTTGCCGTTTCCATAATCAGAACGGCCGTATTTGTCCCCCAGCTCGAGGATATCCTTCACAACACCCGCATAAAAGGCTTGTGACATTGTGAAATTCAAAAATCCCGGGCCTGCCACATCCGCCGATTCAAAAAATGTACCGTCCAATACGATGTGGTTTTTTATTATTTCGGCAATCTTCCTCGGCGGGAGCCTGAAGGCCTTGGCGGAAACCAAAGCCGCGTTTGAAGATAAATCCCCGTGGGACCTGTCCGCCGGGATTTCAATGCTGAAAGCTGGAATCGGCTCGGCGGGCAGCTCTCCCGCTGAAACTGCCAAACCTATCGCGGATAAAATCACTTCCCTAAGCTGGTTTTCTGCCAGCGCCACAAGCTTTGACATATCCAAAAAACGTCCTTTCTCCTGATTGGTTTTAATTAATGAAGCCCGGTTGGACCCTTTACCTCCAAGTGGTTTTTATTGACTTCAGAATTCTCGTTTTCCAGTGCCCTGACGGAGATAAAAATATCATGAGCCGACGCCATATCCGAATTTATGTCAAGGGTGTAATGGAAATAAATCTCGCCGCCCTTTTCAGAAAGCTGGCTGTCTATCTCGCTGGTGTAAACCCCCATCATAATATTTCCGTATCCTGTGTCGTAATTGCAGACGGTGCGACGCCCTTTCTCCAAAATCATCAGGGAATTCATGGAGCCTACCCGTTCAAGGGTAATCGAATTGGGGTTCACCACCATGGAGGTCGTAACCCCCTCCATGCCTGTTGCCTCGCTTTCGGCATAGGTCAGGCGGTAACCCTCCGCCGTATCCTCCATAGTCCCCTCGGTACTGAATTCCACCGCCTGGCTGTCTCCGTCAACATATTGTATGCCTTTTATAGAAATCCACACGTTCATTTACAAACCCTCTGTGCCAGTTAAAGTAGTTTTATATTCAGCAAATAGAGCCGGTTATCTGCTCTATATCCACTTTGCAGACCGAATCGTCAATCTCCTGCCCCAAAAACATGCTGGCGACTTTTGAAAAATCGCCGGGGCGGTCGCTGACATAAAACTTCAGCTCTCCCTTTTTCCCGCCCGGGGCCAGCATATCCCGTGACTTTAAATACTCGGCGCAGTATGATGCGGTAGCCTGCCCCGAATCTATCAAAGCCACATTTGGGCCAAGAATCCCGCCAATTACAGGCGCCAGCAAAGGATAATGTGTGCAGCCAAGAAGCAGGGTGTCTATGCCCTCCTCTTTCATCGGCTGCAGATACCTTTCCGCTGTAAGCCTTGTGATTTCATCATCGGTATCTATCCAGCCGTTTTCCACAAGGGGCACAAAAAGGGGGCAAGCCTGCTGAAACACCTTCGCCCCAGGCTCCAGCTTTTCAATAGCAGCTTTAAAGGAGCCGGAATTTATAGTGGCAGAGGTTCCCGCAACGCCAATCCTTTTGGAACCGGAAGCCTTTACCGCAGCCAGTGCGGCAGGCTCCACAACCCCCACCGCAGGTACGGGCAGGCAGCTTAACACATGGGCCGCCACCGAGCTTACCGTTCCGCAGGCGGCGATAATGAATTTTACTCCCTTGCCTATCAGGAACCGGCAGTCCTGTGCCGCGTATTTTTCAATGGTTTCGGGGCTTCTCGTGCCATAAGGCACCCTGCCTGTATCCCCGAAATATATTATATCCTCGCAGGGAAGCTGACGCATCAGTTGCCTTACTACGGTCAATCCCCCAAGGCCGGAATCAAATACTCCAATTGGCCTGTCATCCACCGTCATTACCTCCCCTGCAAGCTGTTTACTGAATTATTGCCAGTTTGCCGGCTTAAATCCGGCAGTAAATAATATTACCATATTAATACCATGATAGCAATACAAGTTTCACAATTGGAATCCTATTTGTCTGTTTGCAATAATAACTGGTTGAAGTAATTCAAAATTAGGGTTATATTAGTTAATAGGCTATACCAGCCGGGAATAGGCTTTATTAAGAAGGCTGTTTTTGTTTACGGCAAACCTTTCATGGGTGCCTTCACCGATAAGCCCCGCCTGGTCCCAGGCGGTAACCTTGAATAAAAACCTCCTGCCGTCGGTTTCAAGGACTTCAGCCTCAGCCCTGACAACTGCCCCCTGGGGGCTCGGGTTAACATGCTTTATATTGACAGCGGTGCCCACGGTAGTAAACCCCTCCTCCAGGTACTGCTGCACCAGCAGCATGGCGGTGTTCTCCATCAGTGCAATCATGGAAGGGGTCGCGAACACGTCCAGCGTGCCGCTCCTGACTGTGCTGGCAAGAAGGTCCGGGGTTACCGTCCAATACTGTTCAAATTTTTTCCCTATAAGTTTTTGAAAATCCATTTTGTGTCAATCCTTTATATATAGTTTTTTTAACATGTTTAACAAGGGTGTGAAAGCTTGAGAAAAGACATCCGCCGGATTCACTTTATCGACGAGGTACGGGGTTTTGATATAATACTGATGGTTTTCTTTCATATGTTTTATACCGCTGGTTATATTTTTGGGCTTGAATGGGGCAAAATCCTGTTCTGGTTTTTCCAGCCTGTGGAGCCCTTTTTCGCCGGCATATTCATATTTATATGCGGGATATCCTGCCGCCTTTCCAGAAACAACTTAAAGCGGGGCGGGATACTCCTGGCTATTGCCCTGTTGCTCACGCTGGGTTTATGGATTTTCATGCGGGACGAGATAGTAACCTTCGGTATACTGCATTTCCTTGCGGTGGCAATACTTTTGTTTGCGCTGCTGCGCCCCGCCCTTGACAGAGTCCCCCCCATTGCCGGAATTGTCGCCTGCGCTGTGTTAATGCTTTTTACCTGGTGGGTGCCTTATTACAACGGGAGTATAATCGGGATAAAAGGGGTTTTAAGTTGGGAAATACCGGTGCAGTTTAAAAAGTGGTGGCTGTTCCCCCTGGGG
>DUMT01000096.1 GCA_012839705.1 Clostridiales bacterium
AACTGATTACAGAGATAGCCGCGGCTTCCAACGAACAGGCCGCCGGAATAGCACAGGTAAACCAGGGCATTGTGCAGGTATCCGAGGTAGTACAGACCAACTCGGCAACAGCCGAGGAAAGCGCCTCCGCCAGCGAGGAACTGGCAAGCCAGGCTGAAATGCTGCAAAGCTTTGTCAGCAGGTTCAAGCTTAAGAAAATCAGCAAGCAAAACAGGGAAGGCGCAAAGTTTGAAGCTGATTATTTTGAAGCAGTCGGGCATGCCCCGTCAAAAAACACCAGCAACATCATGGATGACAGTTTTGAGCCGTCCATTATTTTAAGCGATAGCGACTTTAAATACTGATAACAATGGAATTTATCAGGTGGAATACTGTGATTTCGATTACTGAGCAGGAATTTAATAAGCTTTCAGAATACATAGAGCAAAACTATGGCATTCATCTGAAAGAAGAAAAAAAATCAATATTGACCAGCCGGCTGTACCTTGAGCTGATTAACAGCAACTGCAAAAACTTCACGGAGTATTATGAATATATCCGCTCGGACAAGTCCGGCAAGGCAGCAGCGTCACTGATAAATAAAATCACCACAAACCACACCTTTTTCATGAGGGAAGCGGAGCACTTTGATTATTTCAGGGACAAGGTTCTTCCCTATCTGGCTTCAACGGTGAAGGACAAGGATTTAAGGGTTTGGAGCGCCGGTTGTTCGTCAGGCCAGGAGCCGTACACCCTTGCGATGATTATCAGCGACTATTTCCATAATAACAAGTTATTCTGGGATACCAGAATACTTGCGACGGATATATCTGAAAAAGTGCTCTTAAAAGCCATGCAGGGAATTTACAGCAGTGAAGAAATCGAATCGCTGCCGAGTATATGGAAGTTGAACTATTTCGACAAGCTGGATGACAACCGCTACCGGGTGGCTGACAAATTAAGAAGGGAAGTTATTTACAGGAAATTAAACCTGATGGACAATTTCCCCTTTAAAAAGAAATTCCACACCATCTTCTGCCGAAATGTAATGATATATTTCGACCACAAAACCAAGATTGAGCTTATAAAGAAGTTTTACGATAATATGGAATACGGCGGCTACCTTTTCATAGGGCAAACCGAAACCATCCCCCGGAACGAAACCAAATTCCAGTACATCATGCCGGCTGTTTATAGAAAGGTTTAATTATATTTAATTTGAATTTCAGGCAGCCAAGCTTAGCACAGGTTCCAAAATCAATAAGGTAACAGCGGTTGGGGCTTTAGCGCTCCAACCGCTGTTTATTTTGCGGATGCCGGATTTATAAAAACAGCCTTGCAATATTTGCAAAGATGAAACATACAACCAATCCGACAAGGGTTGGCACAGCCATGGATATCGCTGTCCATTTAAGGCTCCCTGTTTCTTTTCGTATGGTCAGGCATGTGGTGGAGCAGGGCCAGTGGAATAGGGAGAACAACATCGTGCTGACGGCGGTAATCCACGTCCAGCCGTTATCCGCCAGCAACTGCCTTAAAGAAGACAAATCCTCAAGCTCAACCAGTGTCCCGGTTGCCATGTATGACATTATTATTATGGGAATTACTATTTCATTCGCAGGAAACCCGAGTATAAAGGCAAGCAGGATAACCCCATCCATTCCGAGCAGCCTTCCGAAGGGGTCAAGGACGTTGGAGCAGTGGGCCAGCAGGGTATAATCACCTACCGTAATGTTTGCCATCAGCCATATCACAAGCCCTGCCGGTGCGGCGACAACCACTGCCCTGCCAAGGACAAACAGGGTCCTGTCGAAAATCGAGCGGACAATTACCTTCCCTATTTGCGGCTTGCGGTATGGGGGCAGCTCCAGCGCAAAGGATGAGGGAACGCCCTTTAATATGGTTAATGACAGGATTTTTGAAACCGCGAAGGTCATCACAACCCCAAGAATGATAACCAGTGTTAACAAAACAGCGGATAATGCAGACTGGAATAACCCCGCCGCAGTCCCAACGAAGAACATCGTTAGAATGGCTATCAGGGTTGGAAATCTTCCATTGCAGGGCACAAAATTGTTGGTAAGAATCGCAATAAGCCGTTCGCGGGGTGAATCTATTATCCTGCAGCCCACTATTCCAGCGGCATTGCAGCCGAACCCCATCGCCATGGTTAAAGCCTGTTTGCCGCAGGCGCTGCATTTTTTGAAATATTTGTCGAGGTTGAAAGCAACCCTCGGCAGGTAACCCAAATCCTCAAGCAATGTGAACATCGGGAAGAAAATCGCCATGGGCGGCAGCATAACCGACACCACCCACGCCATCACGCGGTAAACCCCCAGGACAACAGCCCCGTGGAGCCATTCGGGAGCGCCGAGATACTTAAATAAATCCGTCAATCTGTCCTGTCCCCAGAACAACAGGATTGCCAGCGCCTGGGAAGGGTAATTCGCCCCTGATATGGTAATCCAGAAAACAACCATCAGCATCAGAATCATAATCGGAAATCCGGTGCTCTTGCTGGTCAGCAGCTTGTCAATCTTCCTGTCCCTGCTGTTATAGGTATTTTTGTCGTATGTAATAACACCTTTACAGATTTTCTCGGCTGTTAAAACCAGAGCGCACACAATCCTGTCCCGCAAATTTTCCTTTGTTATCCCGCCCTGTTCCAGCCGCTGCCAGGCAAGGTTTAACTGCTGCATAATTTCCCTGTCCTCAAAAACATCCACCTCAAGGAATTTTGACAAAGGCTCGGACAAAGCCCTGTCATCCTCCAATAGCCTTAACGCCAGCCAGCGTGGATTGATTTTCGAGCCAAATTTGCCCTCAATCAGCGGTGCTAAAAGACCTACAGCCTCTTCTATATGCTCATCATATTTAACCTGATAAGGCTTACCGTTTCCGCCTTTTTCTATAAGCGTATCCACCGCCTGCATCAGCCTGTTTAAACTGCCCTTTTTCCTTGCAATTGTGCCTATTACCGGGACACCAAGCCTCAGGGACAGCATATCCAGATCTATATGGATGTTTTTCCTCTTCGCCTCATCCAGCAGGTTTACACAGACTACCACATTGGGCGTAATCTCTAACGCCTGCAAAACCAGGTTTAAATTCCTTTCAAGGCAGGTTGCATCGCAAACCACAATGGCAGCATCCGGGCTGCCAAAACACATAAAATCCCTTGCAACCTCTTCCTCTGCGGAATGGGGCATCAGGGAATATGTCCCCGGCAGGTCTACCAGTATAAAGTTTTTGCCATTGTGCCTGCAAACCCCCTGAGCGCTTGCCACTGTCTTGCCCGGCCAGTTGCCGGTATGCTGGTTCAGCCCGGTAAGGTTGTTAAAAACCGTACTTTTGCCCACATTCGGGTTTCCCGCCAGAGCAATAACTTTATCCTCTGGCAAAAATTTTTTTAAATCTAAGCCGGTATCAACGGCGTTTAGCCCTGTTGAATTTTTTGTCAGTCCCAATACAAATCACCCACTTAAGATATGTATTAGGGATGAGGATAATTTGCCCATCCCCGTTTGTATTAAATTACAAGCACCTTTGAAGAATCTTCCGAGCGCAGGGCAATAACCGCTCCCCTGATAAGGTATGCCACCGGGTCGCCGCCGGGGCTTTTCTGCAGGCATTCCACCTCGGTACCTTCAATCAACCCAATGTCCTGCAGCCTCCTTCTCATGCTCCCAGTCAGCAGCAGTTTTTTTACCCTTGCTGTCTGCCCAGCATTCAGTTCATTCAAGGATTTTTCATTCATAAAATTGGACACCTCAAAATAAGTATTAGGTAAAGGAAACTTTATTTCCTTGTTGCCATTATATGGCCAACCCTTGCCGCTGGTTACAACTGCGCCATAATTTTGGCTTCATGAAAGGGTATGATTGAATGGATAACAAATCTTCTTTCCGCACCATGAAGGGATACCAGATGATAGACAAGTCTAAAATTTCCGCCTCTATGGAGGACTATCTGGAAATGATATACCGGATGCTAAAAACCCAGCCTCTGGTGAGAGTAAATGATTTGGCACGGAAACTCAACGTCCGCCCCTCTTCCGCATCAAAGATGGCCGCCCAGCTAAATGATTTGGGGCTGATAAGCTTTGAAAGGTACGGATATATAAAACCCACCGAAAAAGGGGCGGCATATGGCAATTATCTCTTATACAGGCACGACGTGCTGATGGAGTTCCTGTGTTACATAAACAACTCTGAGGATGAGCTTGAGCAGGTGGAAAAGATAGAGCATTTTATTGACGAAAAAACGGTTTACAATATCAGCAGGGTATTAAAGCTGTTAAAAGAAACGGCAAAATAAAAAACTCCTCTCTTACCCGTTAACCCGGTTAAGAGAGGATTATTTGCGTTTTAGCAGTGTCATAAGCCCTAAATAAACGCTTAAACCAAGCAGGGTAAAATTATGCCCGCTCCTTATCAGCAGGAAAAAACCCGCTGTGGCAATCAAAGCCAGAACAACCAGCGAAATATAAAAACAAATCCTGTCAGCCCGCTCCTCGCCCAATCTGCCCGCCAGTTGGAAATATAAAAACTGCCCACCGTCCAGATACTCCATCGGCAACAGGTTAAACACCCCAATGGCCAAGTGTATCAAAGCCACATAGTTTATCCCGGTTGCGGCCGCCAAAACCGCAAAGCAGATTAAATTTACCGCCGGGCCTGCCAGGGAGATTGCCATGCTTTTTGCAAAGCTGGCGTTATTACCC
Source organism: Clostridiales bacterium (assembly GCA_012839705.1). Classification (GTDB taxonomy): domain Bacteria; phylum Bacillota; class Clostridia; order Oscillospirales; family Acutalibacteraceae; genus Avimonas. The sequence continues at coordinate 4,703 of DUMT01000096.1, forward strand.
GCCGGCTGCTCCACCCTTATTCCGAACATCCCGATACTGATTAAAGACGGCTTGCAGCCTAAAAGGTACATCGCCATAAAATGACCGGCCTCGTGCATGGCGGAAGCTGCCAGACACCAGGCCGGTATCCCTGTATCATCAAACGCAAACAGTATCACCAATACCGCTGGAAAAAGTAGCCCCATCCTGAATTTGATACCGCAAATCTCGGCTTTAAGCATAATCGCTTCTTTGTATAACCCCTAAGGGATCATACGCAATCCCGTTCACCCTTATTTCAATATGCAAATGGGGCCCTGTGGACTGGCCTGTGGAGCCTACCTGGGCTACTATTTCACCGGCACGTATTATGGCATCTTTATTTGCAAGGATTTTGGAGCAGTGGGCATACAGCACTTCAATCCCGTTCCCGTGATATATCTTTACATAATTTCCATAGCTTTGGTTGGCGCCTACCTCAGTGACCACCCCGAAATACATGGCGGCAATCGGCGAATTCATTTCCGCCGCAATATCCAGCCCCTGATGAAAGCTTTCTTCCCCATCCAGCGGGCTGGTGCGGTATCCAAAAAACGATGAAATTTTGCCGTTTTGCAGCGGTTTATGGGGCAGCCTGTTTATCCTGAGGGGCGCAAAGGTGGCACCTTCCGGGGCGTACATGACCTTGCGCTCTGTAACCCTTATATCGTTTCCTCCCGCCGCTGATGAACCAGCAGGCCTGGTGGTTGCGGATGTGGTGTTTGCCGTACTGGCGGTGCTGGTACCAGTTGCAGTTGAACCGGTACCCTCTGTGCTGCCACCTGTTGTGCTTTCGGTCGCTGTTGTAGATTCATTGCTTTGGGTTCCAGTTCCGGTATCGGTTGTGCTGGTTTCGGCTGAAGACTCAGTTGTCGATTCGGTTCCTGAAGAATCCACATCTGAGCTGTCAGGTGCTGGCTCAAACAAGGCTGCAATGGTCGCCATAAGGGAATTGCTCATAATTGCCTTATTAAAGCTGTCCCGCAGCTCCTTAAAGGCAGTACCCCCCACCAGTTTAAACAAAAACACAATCAGTATAACCACAATGCAGGATATGCTTTGGACTAAAACCAGTTGCCATCCTGAATTATTATTTTTCCTGTTTTCCGTGTTGTGTGTTCTACGCGGCCTGTCTTCCGGCATTTTATCAACTCCTTTTGTCGCTCCCATATTTTTTAATGCCGGGAAGCAACCTTTGCAAACCCGCCTGTACGGCTTCATCCCTCTTAAAGCCGAAAATTTAGCCCCTGCCCTGCACTGCGCAAACACAGGGGCATTGCCAGGAACCTACGCACTCGAATCCAGGGCTAGTTTTAAACAATAATGCAAATTAAGCCGCTGCATCCCTCGTTGATAATCCGCTCGACCGTCTCCTTAAGCTTGATACGGGCGTCGGTCGGCATACGGTAAAGCTTATTGTGCAGCCCTTCGTTGACAAGGCCGTATAAGGAGGTGCCGAATATGTTGGATTCCCAGATCTTGCCCGGGTCCTCCTCAAACTCCCTGAGCAGGTAATTGACAAGGTCCTCAGACTGCCTTTCGGAGCCGACAATCGGCGAAACCTCTGTGGTAATCTCCGCCTTCATCATGTGTATAGACGGCGCCTGGGCGCGAAGCCTGATTCCATACCGCCCGCTCTGGCGGATTATCTCGGGTTCCTCAAGGGTCATTTCTTCAAGGGAGGGCATTACAATACCGTAACCTGTTGCCTCAACTTCCTCAAGGGCATCCTTGATCTTGTCGTATTTTTTCTTAATAGCGGAAAGCTCAATCATGTTAGCCATCAACGTTGATTCATCGTTGATTTCAAGGCCTGTTGTCTCGCCCAATACCTTGTAGAATAAATCGGGCTTAAGGGTTACGTGTAGCCCCGCTTTGCCCGTGCCAAGCTCGATGGAAGTCATGCGGGCATTATCCACATACTCGCATCCCGATACATCGTTTGTCATCAGGGATACCTTGCTGATTTTGGTAGCCTTTTCCGCAGAAGCGCGGATGGTATCAAATACAGCGCGCCGTATTGGATGGTTTTTATCAAGGCCCGCCAGCCACTTCGGCAGTTCTACCGAGATTTCCCGGACAGGGAATTCAAACAATACCTTTTCAAGAATCCGGCGGATTTCGTTTTCGGTTATATCCAGGCAGTTTACCGGGTAAACAGGCACACCGTATTTGGACTCAAGATTGGCTGCCAGGTTCACCGCTTCGTATGAAGTGGGGTCTACGGTGTTGAGCAGCACGATAAAGGGTTTGTTGATTTCCTTTAGCTCTGAAATTACCCTTTCCTCAGCCTCTTCGTACTCATCGCGTGGGATATCGGTAATGCTGCCGTCGGTTGTAACCACAAGGCCGATGGTGGAATGCTCGGTTATAACCTTTTGAGTCCCGATTTCCGCAGCCATGTTAAAAGGTATCTCCTGGTCAAACCAGGGGGTTTTCACCATTCTTGGCGCGTTGTTCTCAATATACCCAATGGAGGACGGCACAATATAGCCAACACAGTCAATAAGCCGGACATTCAGGGTCGCTGTACCGTCGACAGTGATTTTTACCGCCTGCTCAGGGATGAATTTTGGCTCGGTGGTCATAATCGTGCGGCCTGCGGCTGCCTGGGGAAGCTCGTCAGTCGCCCGCTCCCTGCGGTAATCGCTGTCGATATTGGGAATAACCAGTGTATCCATAAAACGCTTTATAAATGTTGATTTGCCCGTACGCACCGGCCCTACAACGCCTATATAGATATCCCCCTGTGTACGCTGGGCTATGGTATCATATATATTTGTTCCTTCCATCTCAGTTTCCCCCTCTCAGCATAACGGAATAAGCAGCATTGTGTCTTTTGCAAGCACATCACCGCTTAAGTTGTTCTCCTGGATAATGGCATCCACCGAAGTGCGGCACGCCTTGGCAACTTCCCAAACCGACTCCCCGCTGTTTGCGAAATAAATTTTCAGCGCAGCCTTTTCGGCCGGATATGCTGCATTTTCATCCACCTGAACCGACGATACCGCAACCAGGCTGTCTGAAGCAAAGCAGCGGCGGGTGACATTAAGCTGGACTCGGATTTCAACCTGCCCGGAACCTGCCATGCTGTAATCCACCTTTGACACTGCCAGGTCGGAGCTGACGTTTGTGCAACCGTCGTCTTCATATTCAAGGCTAAAATCAGCAGGCCTTTCAAAGAACGAAACATTGCCCGAACCGTCTTTGGCCAGCAGGTAGATTAACATCCTGCCATTAATGCGGGACACTCCGTTTTCGCAGGATTCTTCCAGCGGTGACGCGTCACACCAGATATCAATAATCTCGTCGGCACCCTCCGGCGGCAAATCGAAGGTCTCCCTGATAGTGGATTTGTCAGTTTTAATTGCCAGCAGGTGGCTTGTGTCCAACCTCTTCTTTTCAAGGTTTACAGGGCAGGCGGTGGAATAAGCGTCGGTTACAACCTCAGCCATGCCGGTACGATAACAATCAACGGTGGCTGCCAGTTTCAGATTTACTTCAAGCAATTTGCCTTCCCCATTCTGGTTCTGGCTGATTTTAATATCGCTTGAAACAATGTCAACCCGTGTGTCGCACTGCCATTCCTCATCCAGGCCCTCGATATCAATAATCTGGCTGAAGGGGATTTCATGTTCTGCCTTATGGACATTTCCTGTTGTAACGTCGCTGGTATAAAGGTTGCAAAGCTTAACTTCCCCTTTGATAATCGCCTTGTTTACCATGAGCTTGCAGTCGCTAAGCTCCGCCGCCGCATCCCCTCTGATAATCGTTTCGGCGGGCGGCTGGGCAGAACCTAGTTCCAACACCTCGTTAATCGTAAAGCTTTTCTCTGCGCTCATGGCGGGGACGGAATATGTAACAACGTTCTTTCGGGTATGCATGGTATCCCCGTTTATTGCGGAAACAACCTCAGCGCCACCTTCTGCAAGCATCCTGAGCCTTACGCTGAAGGAACCGTGGATATCCAGCCGTCGCGGGCTTACCGCCCTGCAGTTTACATATTCGGTTTTGGTGGTAGCACGGATAACCGGGTTTGATACACCCGTTTTGACAGAAAAAGTGCTTGTAAACGGCCTGGTTATTTCGCAACTCCGTATGCATTTGCGGGATTCATCAAGATATAGCACATGAATAATAACCGTGCCGTCCACTATCAGGCGGTCACCGCTAAGCTGCTTGGACTGTATAACCGGCTTTAATGTGCATTTCAGCACCGCCGCAATGTCAGGATAATAATCCGGCAGCACAAAATCGCAGTCAACCGGCCGCTCGTCATACCCGTCATACAGGGTTTCAGTAACCGCGATTGCCTTGTTTATTACCTTATAATCCATGAAGGATCCTCTCCTTTGCGCTTTCTCTACAACCAAATATATTCGACCTGTCCATCAAGTATGCAAAATAAAAGGTTTTTTCAAAAAAAAATATGAAAAAAACTTTGTGAAAATCTGTATAAAATATTTTAAACTTGGGTAGAAATAATCTTCTTCCATTTACAACAAAAGGTACTTAAAAGTCCTTGACAAGTTGTTAATAATCCAGTATAATACGTCATGTTGCTGAACACGAAGCAATAAGGCACGGCCCGGTAGTTCAGCTGGTTAGAACGCTAGCCTGTCACGCTAGAGGTCGACGGTTCGAGCCCGTTCCGGGTCGCCACTTTTTTAATCCTGTGCTGATATAGCTCAGTAGGCAGAGCACTTCCTTGGTAAGGAAGAGGTCACCAGTTCGAATCTGGTTATCAGCTCCACAAAAAACCCGTTCATAAAAGC
>DUMT01000097.1 GCA_012839705.1 Clostridiales bacterium
ATTGGAGCGCTACCGATATCAGGCAAAATTACCGGCACCCAAAAAATCCTAAAGCTGTTTTGTTAAATCGCTTTTTTCCAACCTTAAAATCTTTTTTAAAAAGCCCTACAAAAACTTGACACTAACTATACTTGTTATAAATATAGACAAATATTTACAATTATGTTATAATATATCCGAATATAACCTAAATTGTCAATAATATGTAATTGTATATTGTTAAGGGGGCCATTGCTTTGTTTCAAAATGCTGTTGCCCGAAAACGTAACGATGGTGCAATCCAGAGTTTACAGGAACATTCAAAAAATGTGGCAATGATTTCAGCTGCTATATCACATTATCCTAATGTATCCAAGCTTCTTGCTTATCTTCATGATTTAGGGAAATTATCAACCGATTTTCAAGATTACATCCTTAACGGTGGCGAACGCGGCAGCGTAATTCACGCCTGGCAGGGTGCATTTTTGGCTGGAGAATTGTTTAAGGACGACAGCGAAACTGCAAAATTGCTTAAAGAAATCATTGGTTTTTGTGTTGCAGCCCATCATAACCATTTGGAGGATGGGGTTTCCTCCGACGGAACAACAGACCATTTCGATAAGTTTTTTAATGCATCAGCCGAAAAATACTCATTACATACCATACGTGAAAAGATTACTAAAACAGAAAAAGCAGAGCTGCAGGCGCTTTTTGAACATGCAAAACAGGAAATTAACTCTGTTATATCTCAGATACATGAGATTTATAAAGACTATGACAGTGCTAATTTTGCACTTGGGCTGTTTGTTAAGTATTTATTCTCCTGCTTTGTGGATGCAGACAGGCTTGATGCATACTTGTTCGATGTCAACGAGCAGTATGAGGAGCCAAATGTTAGCTGGGAACATCTTATTCAGGTATTTGAAGGCCGCATATCTCGTTTTGAAATTAGAAATGAAATGGATATGATTCGCAAATCCGTATCGGAAAAATGCAGGGATGCGGCAGAAAGGGAAACGGGAATTTATCAATTGTCAGTACCCACCGGGGGCGGAAAAACCTTTTCATCCTTCCGTTTTGCCCTTCATCATGCCCAAAGAAAAGGTAAGAAGAGGATTATTTATGTTATCCCATACCTTTCAATCATAGACCAGACCGCGAGAAACCTTCGCGAAATATTAGGACTCCAGGAGGATAATTTGGTAATATTTGAACATCACTCAAATATTATGGAGCCTGAGGATGAAGAGGCTGCGGAGATAAGAAAGCTTACCACCGCCAGGTGGGATAGCCCGATTATTATTACTACTATGGTGCAGTTTTTAGAAACAGTCATGTCGTCAAAAAGCGGAAAGCTGCGTAAGCTTCATTCTATGGCAGACTCAGTCATTATTTTTGATGAGATTCAATCGATTCCTGTTAAAGCAATACATTGCTTTAATGAAATTGTAACTTTCCTTTCAAAAATACTGAATGCGACGGTTATACTTTGTTCGGCAACCCAACCTGCTTTCGAATATACTAAGCGCAAAAACCTGATGCTTTCGGAACCTGCAAAGTTGATTGAATGCAGAGATGATTTTAAAAACATGAAAAGGGTAACTGTATGCCCTGTTGGCGAAAAAGATTTTGAATCTGCTTCAGACTTTATTTTGGAAAAAGCTGAGGAGAACGGAAACTGCCTTGTTATAGTGAATACAAAGGTATCTGCTTTGAAAATATTTGAATGTTTAAAACATAAAACCGACGATTTTCAAATACTGCATCTGAGTACGTCAATGTGCCCGGCGCATCGGCTGCAGCAAATCAGTAAGATGGAAAAATGTTTGAAGAATAACCAGAAGATTATATGCGTTTCCACCCAATTAATTGAAGCTGGCGTTGATGTATCCTTTGCCTGTGTTGTGAGAACTATGGCGGGGCTTGATTCGATAGCCCAGGCAGCGGGCAGATGTAATAGGAACGGCGAAAGTACCATTCCAAAAAAAGTTTATGCTTTCGCGCTTAAAGATGAAAATCTGGACAAGCTGTTGGATATAAAATCCGGCAAAGAAGCAACTATGCAAATAATTCAAAACTATCATGACGAACAAGATTTGCTGGATGAAGAGGTAATGACTGAATTTTATAAAAAATACTTTTCAAAAAAAGGAGACCAGATGGATTATCCAACGAAAGAGGTACAAACAATTTATTCCATGCTTTCGGGAAATAAGTATGGAAAGAAAAACTATCAAAACAGGACCGGAAACCCATTCCCATATTGTATACCCTATGCATTTCATTCTGCAGACAAAAACTTCAGCGTAATAGATGATAACACAAAATCTGTTGTGGTAATATTCGGGGATTCAGAAAGGCTGATTGACGCTTACAGGAAAGAGCCGGAAGGTATTTTTACTAAGGAAAAAGCAAGGATTTTGAAACAATTACAGAAATACAGTGTTTCATTGTATGAATGGCAACTCAAAAGGTATATGGAAGAAAACGCCTTATATACGCTTGATGAGGACACAGGAGTTATTATCTTAGCCAGGAATTATTACTCGCAGGAGGTTGGGATTGTTTTTGATGCTGATGAGGATGAATTGATTGTTTAGAAGGGGGAAGGAATAATGAAAAATGATGTTTTAAAAACAATTGTCAAGAAAAGAAACTCCGTAGAATTTGAAGTCTATGCCAGATACGCGCTGTTTTCGGACCCGATTACCCGTGTAGGGGGAGAGAAGTTTTCGTACCAGGTACCGACATATCAGGCGTTAAAGGGTATTCTGGAATCAGTTTATTGGAAACCCACTTTTATTTGGTATATTGACGCTGTCCGTGTTATGAATAAGATTCAAACAGAGGGAAAGGGTGTTCGCCCGATAAAAATGTACGGCGGAAACGACCTGGCTTATTATACATACCTGAAGGAAGTCCGATATCAGGTTCTTGCCCATTTTGAGTGGAATGAAAACCGGCCCGAGTTGCAAAACGACCGCGATGAAAACAAGCATCACAATATTGCAAAGCGCAGTATTGCCAAAGGCGGAAGGCGGGATATATTCCTCGGAACAAGGGAATGCCAGGGTTATGTGGAACCATGTGAATTTGGCTCCGGCGAGGGGTTTTATGATGATTATGGCGAGCTGAATTTCGGCTTTATGTTTCATGGCATTGACTATCCCGATGAAAACTATTCAAGGAATGAAGATGGGAATTTATCGAAGAATTTTGATATCCGCTTTTTTGAATGCGTTATGAAAGACGGAATCATACTTTTTCCCGACCCCAGGGATGATTCATTGAAACGGAGAACCGTTTATAAAAACCTTCCTATTAAAGAGTTTGCTCTTGGACGGAATGTTTTGCCTGTAGATAACGAAAGGTGGTGACAGCTATGGGGATGTTTCAAAACTTGCTCGAAACATATGAAAAATGCTCCGACGCGATAGGTATTACACCGATTGATGCAGATGGCAATGTAAATGAGAAAAAAACATTATTGCCGGTGTTTCATATGACATTTAAATCCGAAATCTGCGTGACAATTGACAAATCGGGAAAATTTATCCGCGCAACCCGCGACAGCAAAGAAATGACAATTATCATTCCCTGTACTGAAAAATCGTTAGGACGTGCTTCAGGTATAGCAGCCCATCCGCTTTGTGACCAGTTGGATTATGTAGGTGGGATTAACAAAGATAAGTTGGATGATTATCTGTCAGAACTTGGCGCCTGGAAAGGCGATATTGAGGAACTGAATGCAATATATACATATATTTCGGGGCAGACAATCATACAGGATTTGTTGAACAGCGGTATCTTTAAGGGAAAGGAGTTTTCTCCGCAAAAAGATAAGCTGGATGATGAAAAAATCCGGAAAATTGGTGTCCGCTTTTCTGTTGTGATGGATGGGGATACGATAAATGTATGGGAGAGCAAAAGCCTGCGTGATGCCTGGATAAACCATGTTAAAAACACGATGGTTTGTGAGGATAGGCTTTTTGATTATATCAGCGGCAGAGAGGTTGCTCAAATTGCAAAACAGCACCCAAAAAACATCAACTCGCTTACGGCAAATGCTAAATTGCTCTCATGCAATGACTTTAGCGGGTTCACGTTTCGTGGGCGCTTTGTGGAACAGGATGATGCTGTTATCGTAGATTACATACAGTCTCAAAAAATGCATCAAATGTTGCGCTGGCTCATTGCAAATTATGGGTATGCGATTGATTCGCAGGTGGTTGTTGCCTGGGGAGTAGACCGTGATACTGAAGTGAAGGTAAAAGCCCAGGATGCAACAATAGACTTGTTTAAAAGCTTGAAAAAAATAAAAACCGATACCGAGATTTTAGCGGAAATTAGCGCGCTGGTTTATTCAGAGTTTGCCAAAAATCTAAAAAAACTCCTTCAAGGTTATGGAAGTGCACACGCAATTAAACAGCATTCCAGAAAGATTTGTATTGCTGTTTTTGATGCAGCAACAGAAGGCAGAATGGGCCTGGTGTTTTATCAGGAATTGCTGGAAGATGACTATTTGGAACAGATTTATAAATGGCATCTTGATACTTCGTATTTTATGACAGGATGGAAAAGGGAAAAGGATGACAACGGCAGGGAGAGGAATATTCCAATTTCTTATATTGGCGCTCCGTCCTACGACGACATTATATTTGCTGTTTACGGAAAATCCCATGGCGATAAATCATATGACATCCTCAAAAAGAAAACACGTAAACAGCTTTTGGAATGTATGTTCGGTGGTTTCGCATTCCCTAAAAACATACTTGAGATGGCAGCGAACCGGGCTTCACATCCCATGGGCTTTACGGACTCAAACGGCAAATTCAACGAAAATGAATGGAGGCGAGCAATAAATATTACGTGCGCATTGGCAAGGAAATTTTTTAAACAACATAAAGGGGAGGATATAGAATTGGAACTGAACGAAAACAGAAGAAACAGGGATTATCTGTATGGAAGGCTTCTTTCAGTTGCTGACAGGCTTGAGCGCACTGCACTCTACAAATCGGACAAGCAGGATACGCGTACGACTAATGCAATCAGATTGATGAGCGCGTTTCAGGTTAAGCCTTATGCAACATGGCTTCAAATCTATACCCAACTGATACCATATATCAATCAGTTAAACGGGGCAAAGTATTATCAGAATTTGATTGACAGCATAATGGTTTTATTCAAAGACGGGGAATATGAAGATAATTCACCCCTTTCTCCACTGTATCTTCTCGGTTTTTCGGCACAAAACAGGGCATTTTTAAAAACAAATAAAAATGAAAATTTGGAAGGAGAAGTGAATGAAAATGTTACAGAATAAAATTGATTTTGCACTGGTGTTTGAAGTAAAAAACGCAAATCCTAACGGCGACCCGCTCGGAGGAAACCGGCCGCGCACAACCAGCGACGGTTTGGGGGAAGTTTCGGATGTTTGCTTAAAGAGAAAGATTCGCAACCGGTTTCAGGCAATGGGGCATGAGATATTTGTTCAATCAGATGAGAATAATGTTGATGGGATGAAATCATTGTCGGAACGTTTTTACGATTTCTTAGCTAAATTAAGCAAGGAAGACCAGAAGTCAAAAGATATTGTCGCTGCGAAAGCGTGTGAAAAATGGCTTGATGTCCGCTCCTTCGGGCAAGTATTCGCGTTCAAAAGAAATAAAGAAAATCCGGAGGTTTCGATTGGAGTACGCGGCCCTGTTACAATTCAGTCTGCTTTCAGCGTCGAACCAGTAATTATCGAATCAATTCAAATTACCAAATCTGTCAACAGTGAATCAACGGATGACGGCAAGAAATCGTCTGATACAATGGGAATGAAACATCGTGTCAGCAAAGCGGTTTATGTTACATACGGCAGCATCAGCCCGCAGCTGGCAGAAAAAACAGGCTTTTCAGATAGTGATGCAGCTATTCTTAAGGAAGCACTCCGCACAATTTTTGAAGGGGATGAATCCTCTGCCCGCCCCAGTGGGTCCATGCAGGTTCTAAAGCTTGTGTGGTTTACCCATGATTCAAAATATGGAAGGTATTCTTCAGCAAAGGTACACAGCAGTGTGAAGGTGGGCAAAGACGGTACTGTGACGGTTGAAACGCTTGAAGGTTTGGAACCGGAGATTCTTGATTGACGATGTATACTGAAGATAATTATTTACAACTATCAGGAATTCAACATTATGCTTTCTGCCCCCGGCAGTGGGCTCTCATTCATATTGAAGAACAATGGGATGAGAGTTATCTTACTGCCGGGGGGAGAATCCTCCACCAAAAGGCTCACAGCAGCCAGGCAGTGGAAAAACGTGGCGATTTAATCATTTTCCGCGGATTGAAAGTGTATTCTTCAGAGCTTGGTATATCAGGAGAATGCGATGTGGTGGAGTTTTATAGTTCTAATGATGGAATACCTTTAAACGGGTATAATGGTTTATGGCGCCCCTATCCTGTTGAATATAAACGAGGTAAAGCAAAGCTGGAAGACTGTGACAGGTTGCAGTTATGTGCTCAGGCGGTGTGCCTTGAGGAAATGCTTTGTGTAAGAATTGAAACCGGCGCATTGTTTTATGGTGAACCGCGCAGAAGGGAAGTTGTAAAGTTTACCGCTGAGCTTCGGGATAAATTGAAAGCTATAGTTGAAGATATGCATAAACTGTATGAACAAAAGTACACACCAAAAGCTGTGAAAAGAGAGGGTTGTAGAAGTTGTAGCCTGAAAGATTTATGCTTGCCCAAACTCGGAGCAGCAAACGAAACTTCTGTCTTGGAATATTTGGAGATGCATCTAAAATGAAGAAGCTTTTGAATGTCTTGTTTGTAACGCAGGCGGATGCACAGGTTTATCTTGATACAGAAAATGTTTGTGTGAAAAAAGATGGAGAAACATTACTGCGCGTTCCATTGCTTAATTTGGAACAAATTGTATTGTTCAATTATTCCGGTGCGACCTCACAATTGTTAGGAGAATGCGCAAAACGGGAGATTTCTGTTAGTTTTTTAAATGAATACGGCAAATATCTTGGTACATTCCATGGAGAGTCAAACGGAAATGTGATTCTAAGACGAGAACAGTACCGGATAGCCGATGATAACCGTTCTTTAAATTATGCAAAGTCTTTTATATTTGGAAAGCTTCATAATCAGAAATGGGTAATAGAACGTGGGATTCGGGATTACTCACTAAGGATTGATACTGAGCTTTTGAAAAAGAAAAGCATGTATATCAGTGAACAACTGGCGCAGATATTAAAGATTGAAAACGAAGAAAAACTTAGGGCTGCAGAGGGTAATGCGGCTAATCAGTATTTTTCTGTTTTTTCGGAGTTAATCCTGCAGAATAAAGAATTTTTTACTTTTAATAACCGAAACCGCCGGCCTCCGACTGACCCTGTAAATGCTATGTTATCATTTGCCTATACCCTTTTGGCAAATGATTGCCGGCATGCACTTGAGGTGGTTGGCTTGGACAGTTATGTAGGTTTCTTTCATGCAGACAGGCCTGGAAGAGCGTCTCTGGCGCTGGATTTAATGGAAGAGCTTCGCCCTCATTTTGCGGACAGGTTTGTTCTCTCATTGATTAATCGAAATGAAATTACTCCGGGCGATTTTGAATTTCAGAGTTCGGGAGCGGTTTATCTATGTGAACAGTCACGCAAAAAATTCTTATCATCATGGCAAAAGCGGAAACGAGAAATAATTATACATCCATTCCTTAAAGAAAAAGTGGAGTGGGGATTAGTTCCGTATTGTCAGGCGTTATTACTGGCGCGAACAATACGGGGTGATTTGGATTGTTATCCTCCATTTTTGTGGAAATAAGGAGGGATGATAATGCTAGTTCTGATAACATATGATGTTTCCACAGAAACATTAGCAGGCAAGAAGAGATTACAGCGAGTTGCCAAAAAATGTTTGGCATATGGTCAGCGAGTTCAAAACTCAGTTTTCGAATGCAACATTGACTGGAAGCAATTTCTTGTATTGCAAAGTGAACTGATGAAAATTATTAATACAGACGAAGATAGTTTGCGTTTTTATAACCTCGGAAATAATTATACAGAAAAAGTAATACATATCGGTATTAAGCCAAGCTTAGATTTGGAAGGAGAATTAATAATTTAGAAACCTTAAGTGCGAACCTTAAGCTAACAAAGATTGTCCGGTTGGTTCGCACCGAAAAAACATCAGTTTTAATATTAAATCGACGTTATCGGATGTTCTGATAATCTGTCAAACACAAGATATGCTTTTAGTAAAAGCCTTTTTGACATATCTTGCGGTCGCCCCTCGCGCAGGGGCGTGGATTGAAAT
>DUMT01000098.1 GCA_012839705.1 Clostridiales bacterium
AACAGCAAAAAGACAAACAAGTCTGCAGTATTGGTTTGGCATATGACATGGGCATATCAATCTGACAGTACTCATGAGGAATTTACGAGGTATAATAAAAACCAGCTTACAATGTATAACGCTATCGTTAACGCCGTAAAGGAGAAGATCGTCACAAATTCAAGCTTTGATTTTATTATTCCTTCTGGAACGGCAATACAAAATGCGCGTACAAGCTTTATGGGCGACAACTTAACCAGGGATGGTTTTCACCTAACTTATGACTTTGGCCGTTATATTGCAGGATTGACATGGTTTAAAGCTATAACCGGGTTGCCTGTTGAGAGTGTTCAATTTGCGCCAGATAATGTAACCCCACGGCACCTTCCAATGATACATGAATCTGTTAATAACGCTATTGCCAACCCTTTTGAGATTACACAGTCTAAATATTCCTAGCTTCCCTGAGGTTGATTCTAATCAAACATAAGATATTTGACAGCTCCACCGATTGTTAATTATATGGTTCCTCAGTTGCCTGCAATTCCTCGTATGATTTTAATAATTCATCTTTTAAGCTGCTGTCAACCTTAAAATATTCGCCATCAATTTTTAATTTTTCGGATAGTAAGGAAATCTGTTGTTCCTTCTCAGGCGTTGATATATTTATCAGGATTTCCCAACCATTTTCCTGGGGGTCTGGAATGGATTCCTTTTTTGCGTTGTTGATAATCTGCATGATTTGCTCAATTTCGTATATCTCCGCTGTAATTTTGCATTGCGGAGGGGATGGCAATTTGGCAAATGTCAGTTTATATTCGCCGGTTTCAGTGGTGTGGGAAGAACCATCCATAAAATCAATAAAATCAGCAGAAGAATTATGGGATGTTTTGCTTTTGCAGGATAAAAACAATAAAGCGATTATCGACAGATAGAGCAAAATCATGCATATATTTTTCACAAAATAACCCCCATTAATTTGTTTTTCTATCCTGCATCAGCGGGGCTAATTAACGTATTCCGTCGAATCGGGTTTAAACTGCTTGCCGGAGGGAGTGGTTTGACTTGTTTGCCTGGGAACTACTTCGGTTATGCCATCCACATCTGCTTTTTTGACTTGAACCATTATCCGCCAGTACCTTATATCATCAGTTAACACGTCGGGTTTCAGGGTGGTATAGTCGATTACCAGCTTGCCATTTTCTTTATATATTTTGTTGATGACATCCCTTATGGATCCGCTTCCATGTTTTGTGCAAATAAGAATTACGGCGTTTTCTTCAAAAAATGCATCGTTATAGTTATTGCTGATGTAATCGGAGCCGAATTCCTTATCATTGTTCTGGAATTCAACGAGTTCAGCATAACTGCAGATTATACGGGCTTCAAAATCTGATTTAATATCGGAGACACCGCTACTTTTATAAACTACGATGGTGTAATTAAAAGATACGGGTTCTGTCTTATCAGTATCGGAGATTTGGCTGCTTGAGGTTGGCTCGGAACCGGCGGGCAGGGTCTGCCCGTTGCAGCCTGATATGGCTATTGCGGCAAAAGCAAAGATAAATATTAACGCCATAGTTTTGTTGAATTTGCTGTCCATACGATTTTCCTCCTTCACCTGTTTCTGTGTTAATTATACATGAAAACAAAAGGCATGTAAACCACATATTGCCATATTATGTATAGCGGCAAGGGAACGGCAAGATTACCGTTCCCTTGTATTCAGGCTATTTCACAGGTTTCATGAACATCTGGGTCCAGTAAAGTGTACCGTTAGCCTTTTTCGCGGCACCTACACCGGTGTGGGTATAGGATTTGGAGAGGATATTGGCCCTGTGTCCGGGGGAGTTCATCCAGGCGTTAACAACTTCGGCTGCCGTCCTCTGGCCGTATGCAATATTCTCGGCAGCGGCGGAGAACCTGAGCCCGAAAGCCTCCATCATATCGAAGGGGGAACCATAGGTCGGAGACTGGTGGGCAAAGTAGTTTTTATCAATCATATCCTGGGACTTATAACGGGCTACACGTGAAAGCTGCCAGTCGGTTGTCAGAGCGGGCAGCCCGCGGCTTGTGCGTTCCTTGTTAATCAACCGGATTACTTCTTCTTCAAAGGTTTTTAAAGGTGCTGCTTCAGGTATACTAACGACCTGTCCGGGATAAATTAGGTTTGGGTTCTTTATCTGGGGGTTCGCTTTGATTAACTCCGAAACGCCGACTTCGTATTTTACAGCAATTTTCCAAAGTGAATCCCCTTTTACTACCTTATAGGTTGTTCCCTGGGCGGTCGCCGATAATAATCCGGCTGACAAAGCTGCAAAAATCGCGATAAATGCGGTTATAAGCTTTTTCAAAATAATTCACCTCCCAAAATATTTTTTCCGGTATGAATTTAAATACTCGAGAGAAATATTGAATGAATAAGAATTGACTGGGAGGTGATAAATGTTAAATATTTACATATAATATTGGTAAAATTACCTCTTGCATAATATTTACAATTGTGGAAGTATGTTTTAATATTCTAATTGCAATATTATGTCGAAAGAAGCAGTTTGTATGCAATCTATGAAAGTTTTGAAAATTGTGAAAACTCTGAAATTTATGAAATTACGGAGACGTGTACTGCTGTTTTTAGAAACTCCGTATGCCAGGCTGCTTTATTATATTTTTTGCTTTGTTTATTTAGAAATGCTGTTCAGAATCTGGGTTTTTAAAACGGTTTTCGATTTTGGCACGTTGTATTCAATCCTGTTTTCAGTACCTTTGGGAGCCTTTGCCTTTCTTTTGTCATCATTTTTTTACAATAAGGCAAACCGCATAATTAGCGGGGCCCTTCTTTTTCTGATTACTGTTGTGTATGCGGTGCAGGCGGTGTATTTTTCAGTTTTCAAAACCTTTATGTCCATATATTCGGTATCCGGGACAAGCCAGGTGCTGGAATTCTGGAGTCAGGTTTTGCTGGCGGTTTTAAAATGCCTGCCGGTTATACTTGCCTTGTTTCTGCCTTTTATTATGCTTGTCGTATTCGGGTTTAAATATTTTAAGTTTTACCCGCTGGTATGGCGCTTTTTGCCTTTATCCGCTTGCCTTTTAGTTTTGTCACAACTGTTAACAGTTTTCATAATGTGCGTATCATCCCGCGATATTTACTCGCCTTATGATTTATATTTCCGCACCGCGGCGCCTGAATTATCAGTTCAAAAGCTTGGGCTTTTTACCACCATGAGGCTGGATTTAAAGCGCATGGTTTTCGGGTTTAAGCCTGCAACCTTCGGGGAAAGCAAAGGCGGCGTATCCGATGTATCCAAAGAAAATTCGGATTCCGCAGACAAAGAGCAGGCATTACCGGTTGTGGCTCCGCAGAAGCCGGATTATAAATTCAACACGATGGAAATAGATTTTGACAAACTTATTTCCAATGAAAAGGATAGCACTCTCATTAAGATGCATAAATATTTTTCATCTATTGAGCCTACAAGGCAAAATAAATATACAGCCCTTTTCAAAGGCTGCAATTTCATATTTATAACAGCCGAATCCTTTTCCCATTATGTGATAGACAGGGAACTTACCCCCACACTTTACAAGCTGGCAATTGAAGGGTTTAAATTCACCAACTTTTACAATCCCGTCTGGGGAGTCAGCACCAGCGACGGGGAATATGTGGCATGCACAGGGCTGATTCCAAAATCCGGGGTTTGGAGTTTTTACCGTTCCGGCGAAAACTACATGCCCTTTGTCATGGGCAACCAGTTTTTAAAACTGGGATATACCGCCAGGGCGTACCACAATCATACATACACATATTACAAGCGGGATGTTTCCCATCCCAACATGGGATATATTTATAAGGGAGTGGGCAATGGGCTGAATGTGAAAAGAACCTGGCCCGAATCCGACCTTGAAATGATTGACGTAACAACCCCGGAATTTATTAATGATGATAAGTTTCACGTATATTACATGACTGTGAGCGGGCATCTCAACTACAGCTTTACGGGCAATTACATAGCCTATAAAAACCGGCAGCTTGTGGAACACCTGCCCTACAGCACACCGGTGAAGGCATATCTTGCCTGCAACATCGAATTGGACAGGGCGCTTGAACTGCTGCTGAAACGTTTGGAGGAAGCAGGAAAGCTGGACAATACGGTAATTGCCATCAGCCCCGACCATTACCCCTACGGGTTATCCAGGGAAAATATAAACGAGCTGGCGGGGCATGAAGTCGAAGGGAATTTCGAGCTTTACAAAAGCGCTTTTATACTATGGAAAAAAGGGATGGAGCCTGTTACCGTGGATAAGCCCTGCTCAAGCCTTGATATTATCCCCACCCTGTCAAACCTGTTCGGGCTGGAATATGATTCCCGGCTGCTTATGGGACGGGATATTTTATCAGATTCTGAACCTCTGGTGATTTTCAGCAACCGAAGCTGGATTACAGATAAGGCGCGGTACAACGCACCCGCCGGAAAGGTTGAACCACTGGCAGGGGAACTGCCCGAAGGCTACGTTTCCGAAATAAATAATGTGGTAAACCAGAAATTCCAGTACTCCGCCCTGATTCTGGAAAAGAATTATTATAATGTGGTATTCCCGGACAGAAATCCTTAAAAGCGTATGGCGTTTAAACCATACGCTTTTTTCATGAAACCGTTAAATGGTTTATACTACAATAATCCTACTGTTTATAGGCAAGTGAAAATGCGATTGATTGTGAAATTTATAATGAAATATTCCGAATAATAATGTATAATGAAATAAATGAAGTGCCGTTTATGGCATACTTCGGATTTTATCCGAATATTAAACTAAGGAGGACACCCTTAAACTCTTAACTACGAGAGATAGGGGGCGTGGCTATGACAGAATGGTGGAACGGGCTTGGCCTGATGGAGCAGATTTTTTACCTTATTGCGATACCATCCACGATAATATTGGTATTACAGACCCTGCTTTTGCTGTTCGGTATAGGCTCCGGCGGCGACGCAGACGCGGATGCAGATATGGATACGGATTTGGATGGCGATGGAAACGCTGATATTGACGGTGCAGACCATGAAGTGGGGTTAAGGCTGTTCACCGTCAGGGGGATAATCGCCTTCTGCTCGCTGTTCGGCTGGACCGGAGTGGTGGTGCTGGATATGGGCGGTTCGGTGCCGGTTGCCTTTACCCTGTCGTTTGTAGCCGGTATACTGGCGCTGCTGGTAGTCGCCCTTGTGATGCGGGCGTCCATGAAGCTGCAGCAAAGCGGCAATCTGGACTTGCAAAATGCCATCGGCCAGACTGGTGAGGTTTATCTCACCATCCCAAAGGGCGGCAGGGGGAAAGTGAGCCTGATACTTCAGGAGCGGTATATCGACCTTGACGCGATTTGCCCGAGCGGAACGGTTAAAAATGGGGAACAGGTCATGGTAACCGGGATTACAAACAACAATACCCTGATCGTTGCTCCATTAAACAAAACAAATAAATAATAAAAATCAATTGAAAAGGAGTGTTTACAAGTGCAGTTTCCGGTTATGGCTAACATATCACCATCCATACTGATGTGGGTTGTAGTGGTGGTGCTGTTTCTCTTCGGGCTTATGCTGGTAATTCTCTCCCGCTACCGCCGCTGCCCCTCTGACAAAATTATGGTGATTTACGGTAAGGTAGGGCATAACAAGGACGGCACCGCCCGTTCGGCAAAATGTATCCACGGCGGCGCGGCGTTTGTTTTCCCCGTCATTCAGTCTTATGCTTATCTGGACCTCACTCCTATTTCCCTGAGCGTTGATCTGACTAACGCCCTTTCCCGCCAGAACATCCGAATCGACGTGCCTTCCCGCTTTACAGTCGGAATCTCCACCGAGCCCGGCGTTATGCAGAATGCGGCTGAAAGGCTTCTTGGGCTGAAACTCGCCGAGATTCAGGAACTGGCGAAAGATATTATTTTCGGCCAGATGAGGCTTATTATCGCCACCATGACCATTGAGGAAATCAATACCGACCGCGACAAATTCCTTGAAGCTGTTTCCGCCTGCGTTGAAAGCGAGCTTAAGAAGATAGGTTTGCGGCTAATCAACGTAAACGTCACCGATATCAGGGACGAGTCGGGATACATAGAGGCCCTTGGTAAAGAAGCCGCTGCCAAGGCAATAAATGAAGCCCGTATCAGCGTTGCCGAGCGCAACCGCGAAGGTGCAATAGGTGAAGCCAATGCCATAAGAGACCAGAGAATCTCGGTTGCTGCGGCCAATGCCGCGGCGGTGGACGGCGAAAACAAATCCAAAGCGGATATCGCCCAGTCAGACGCCACACGCCGCGAGCTTGAAGCCGAAGCTATGCGCCGTGCGGTAACCGCCGAAAAGCTGGCGGAAGCGAAGGCGAAGGAAGAGGCATACGCCGCCCAGAAACAGGCGGAGCTTGCCCGTGCCGAGCGTGAGCAGGCGACAATGTATGCGGACGTTATAGTCAAAGCCCGGGTTGAGAAGGAGAAAAAAGAGCTTGAGGCCGAGGCGGAGGCCGAACAGCTGCGCCGCCGCGCCCGTGGTGAAGCCGACGCGATTTTTGCCAAGATGGAAGCCCAGGCAAGGGGTATAAAAGAGGTTCTGTCCAAGCAGGCGGAAGGTTTTGCCGAACTGGTCCGGGCGGCTGGAGGAAGCGCAGATTCTGCTGTCCAGCTCATGATTGTTGACAAGATTGAGGAACTGGTAAGGATTCAGGTTGAAGCTATTAAGAATATTAACATTGACAAGGTAACAGTATGGGACAGCGGTGCAAACGGAACCTCGTCCACCGCAAACTTCCTCTCCAACATGATGAAGGCAATCCCGCCTTTGAGCGACACCTTCAAAATGGCAGGCCTTCAGGTTCCGGAGTTTTTAGGGCAGCCCGTTGAAAGCGGGGCTAAATCAGCCGAAGGGGCAACTGCCGCTGAAAGCTAAAAAAGCAGATAGCAAAAAAGCTGATAGCTTTTATACTGTTTTTGAGGAGGGTGGATATTGTTTAGCCGCGAGTACATAAAATCGTTAGCCAGGCAGCGTATGTCCGGAGGGCTTGGAACAGCTATTGTGGTATGCATTTTGCTGTCACTTATGGGCGGCAACACATTTACGGGTTTCTATAATTTTTCAATACGGTTTAAAGAAACCGACTTAAATTTGAACTTCTTTCCGGAAATAGATTATTCATTTATGATTCCCGTCCTCCTTGCTATAACGGTGTTTGGCATTGTCTATGGCATCCTGGTCGGGAATGTAATAACCATCGGCTGCAAGGGATGGTTTTTAAGGTACTGGCGAGGCCAGGAACCGCCAATCGGTGATATTTTTTCCGGTTTTAAGTCATATACTGCTTTTGTATCTTTGGGATTGCTCAGAGGTATTTATGTATTTTTGTGGTCTTTGCTGTTTATAATACCGGGTATAGTAATGTCATATGCCTACAGTATGGCGGATTACATCCTCTGTGAATATCCGCACCTCTCCGCTTCCCAGGCACTGGATTTGAGCAAGCGGATTACCAACGGGTTTAAGGGAGAATTGTTTCTGTTCGAATTAAGCTTTTTGGGCTGGTATTTATTATCCCTTTTCACCTGCGGCATTTTAGGCATAGTCTATGTAAACCCGTATGTCTGCACTTCCCATGCCGGCGTTTATGAGGCGCTTAAATTCAGCGCCCTGCAGAGGGGAGTTATGCGCCCGGAAGAATTCGGCATGGCGCCGCAGTATTAGCAATATCCGCCTTATAATACCCCATACAACTATTAAACCAAAATTAATGGCAGGAGCCCTTTCGGGTTCCTGCCTTGCTGTAAAAGGGTGAGTTTGAATGGATTTTAAGCAGCTTGTGGAAAACCAGAGGGAATATTTCAGGTCGGGGGCCACTTTGCCTGTAGCTTTCAGGAAAAGCCAGCTTGTAAAGCTAAAAAATGCCATTAAGGAGAATGAGCGGGTGCTGCTGGATGCGTTGAGGGCGGACCTTGGCAAATCGGACTTTGAAGGTTATGCCACAGAAATCGGCATGGTCTACCATGAAATCAGCACCGCAATTAAAAATATAGAAAAGTGGGCAGCCCCCCGGCGGGTGAGGATGCCACTTATGCACTACCCCTCAAGGGGCAGGATTATACCCGAACCCTTCGGTGTAGCCCTTATTATCTCTCCCTGGAATTATCCTGTGCAGCTTTCCTTAAACCCTCTTGTTTCGGCAATTGCGGCGGGAAACTGCGCAGTCATCAAACCCTCGGCATATTCACCGGGTGTTTCCCAGGCTCTGGCGGATTTGATTGAAGGCATTTTCCCCCGAAAATACATTGCGGTGGTTCAGGGGGGGCGGCAGGAGAATTCCGCCCTGCTGGACCAGGAATTTGACAAAATATTTTTTACCGGCAGCCCAGCGGTGGGCAGGGTGGTTATGGAAGCGGCGTCCCGCCGTCTTATCCCTGTGACCCTTGAGCTTGGAGGCAAAAGCCCGGTAATTGTGGACAGGAGCGCAAACCTGACGGTTGCCGCCCGCCGGATTTTATGGGGAAAAACCGTCAACAGCGGGCAGACCTGTGTTGCGCCTGATTACCTGCTGGTGGACAGGCGGGTAAAAGACGGGCTGCTGAATAGCATGAAGGTTGAGCTAAAGCGCCTTTGGGGGGCAAAACCCCTTAAAAACAAAGAATATCCAAAAATCATTAACCAGAAACATTTCGAGCGTATTCTGGGGCTTATGAAAGATGAGGATATCTTTTTAGGCGGCGGGTACGACGAAAAAAGCCTGAAAATTGAGCCCACCATTCTAACAGGGGTGAATCCCGGCTCCCCGGTTATGCAGGAGGAAATATTCGGTCCAGTGCTGCCTGTCCTTGTATATGATAACCTTGACGATGCGATTTCCTTTATCGTGTCCCGCCCAAAACCCCTGGCGCTGTATCTGTTCACAAGGGATAAATCTGTGGAGCGCCGGGTTTTAAGCGAAGTTTCCTTTGGCGGAGGCTGCGTGAATGACACACTGGTGCATCTCGCCAACTCAAAGCTGCCTTTCGGCGGGGTGGGCGCCAGCGGGATGGGCAGGTATCACGGAAAATACGGGTTTGATGCCTTTACCCATGAAAAAAGCGTGGTGAACAGGGGGTATTTCCCGGATATAGCGTTAAGATACCCTCCCTATGGCGGCAAGTCGTGGCTGGTAAAACTGCTCCTGAAATAACAAAAAACTCTCTTTGATTAATTCAAAGGGAGTTTTTATACTTATTACTGAATAAATATGGATTTCTTTAAAATATTGTTTATCTTGGCTTTCTGCTGCCTTTCCCTGTCGAAGATATACTGGCATATCTTTTGCTCGTTGTCAGGGGTTATATCTTTGATTACGCAGCCATATTCGTTGCCCCAAAGCTCGGAGTCCATCCTCCTGATAACCTTGACGGAGAAATCTACCGGCTGATTGCCAAGGTTTATTTTCACCTTGTAACGGCTGTTGATTTCAAGCAGTGTTTTGGAGCCCATCCTGATGCCACCAAGGCTTAAATCCAGGATACAGACCCGGATAGGCTCATCAAGCAATATTTCTTCACGCTTTTCTTCATCCTGCCGGATTTCATACATCAGCTCGGTGCGGATATTGGTTTTAATCCTGTAAAACTTCCTCTGGTTTGAGTCAATCGTTTTGCTGATGACATACAAGCTAAGATAGTTTTCCCTGCTGATATATACAAAAGTAGAAAATATCTCAGATCGTGCATTCCGGTGATGGGCGATTACCTTGAGTTTTTCACCCTCCATGAAAATGGGAAAGTTTTTGCCTCTTATCTCTATGTAATCGCCGTTGTCACTCCAAAGATATCCGCTTGCCAGTAGATTGCCTTCAAAATCGCAGATATCAGTTTTATGGAACTTGTTTGACAGGTCCATTTAGTTCCATCCTTTCTGCCATTAGGAATTGTACGTCCGATACACGCAATGTATAATTATAGGCTTCTCGGATTCTTCACCTCGCCGGCCCGAAGGGAAGAACAATAATATAATCGTATTATTTGCGTATTTCAAACCTATTATATCATATATATTTAAATTTCATATAAGTTAAATGTAAAAATAATCGTCATTTTTTCAACAAAATTTGGCTTTTTTAGTTTAAATGAAATGTATAAAATTACACTAAAAAATATCAGGCCTCCTAATTCTCCTAGACTAAATTTGTCCTTTGGCGCATATATTCAGTACTGAAGATTAGGGAGGTGCTGGTATGAAGCTGTTTGGAAAGATTCTGGCGGCTGTTGTATGTGCCGCATTTATAATGGCGGCGGCGCCATATGCGCTGGCGGAGGAGGCTGTGACAACACAGTCCAAAAAAATCATTATAGACACCGAATCAGGGGAAACCGAAAAGGAGCTTTTGAGCGACAGTATTCCCGCGTGGGCGGCGGGGGAGCCGTCTGTGCCCGCAAATGCGGATGCCATTGAAATAGGCGGCAAGTCAGCGGTATTGATTGAGCTTTCAAGCGGCCAGGTGCTTTATGAGAAGAACCCCCACGAAAGGCTGCCGATAGCCTCGGTTACAAAAATTATGACCATGCTGCTTATTATGGAAGCGGTTGACAGCGGGCTGATTACCCTTAACGACAATGTTACGTGCTCCTCATTCGCAGCTTCCATGGGCGGGTCACAGATCTGGCTGGAACCCGGGGAAATTATGACGGTTGACGACCTGCTAAAAGCCATTGCTGTTGTTTCCGCCAACGACGCCTGCGTAATGATGGCGGAATACATCTGCGGCTCGATGGAAGGTTTTGTCCAGAAAATGAATGAAAGGGCTGCCGAACTCGGGATGCACAATACCCTGTTTAAGGACTGCACCGGGCTGGATGATACCGCATATTCCTCGGCATATGACGTTGCCTTAATGTCCCGGGAGCTTATGAAACACAAGCAGGTTACAAAATACACCACCATCTGGATGGATACCCTGCGCAACGGCGAATCCCAGCTTGTGAATACAAACAAGCTGATAAGGTTCTATCAGGGGGCGACGGGGCTGAAAACCGGTACTACGAGCAAGGCGGGGCATAACCTTTCCGCCACCGCCGAGCGCAACGGAATGGGGCTTGCCGCGGTAATCTTAGGCTGCAAAACATCGGACGAAAGGTTCGGCGGAGCGAGAAAACTGCTGGACTACGGATTTGCAAATTATTCGGTTTATACCCCGAAGGTTGAGGAAGGCTCGCTAAAACCCGTGAAAGTCCTGCGGGGAGTTGAGCCGGCGGTGGATTCCGTGATGGATGAGCTTCAGCCGCTGCTTATAAAGAAAGGGCAGGAAAAGGGCATAACCCAGTCCCTCACCCTTGCCGGGGACCTGGAGGCGCCTGTTTACAAGGGCCAGGTGATAGGGGAGCTTGTATTGATGATTGAGGGCAATGTGGCGGCAAAATACGATGTATACGCCGCTAAGGATGTGCCAAGGCTCGGGTTTTTCCAGGCGTTTATACGAATATTCCTCGCGCTTATATCATAATATAAGAATTAAATAAATCAATAGGTCCCGGAAGGAGGCTCAAAAGTTTGGGCATACTGCTTTTGGGGCCTGTTTTATTTATCAATATTTATTTTATTTTTAATTTTCCGAAAATTAATATTGGGTAGTTGAAAAGGGAGATAATATACGGTACAATAAATCTAAGGATATTGGGCTGCCATAGGTCGGCTTGAAATCCGCAAGGAGGAATACTAATGTCGGTAAGTTTGGAAACAAGGTATCTGAAAAACTTCATACAGCAGCATGAGATTCAGGCTATGCAGCCGCAAATCAACGCGGCCCATGAGCAGCTCCATGCTGGTACAGGGTTGGGCAGCGATTTTCTTGGATGGTTAACGCTGCCTTCAGATTATGATAAGGAGGAATTTGCCCGAATCAAAGCCGCGGCGGCAAAGATTCAGAAGGATACGGATGTTTTTGTTGTCATAGGCATCGGCGGTTCTTATCTGGGGGCCCGGGCGGTTATCGAGTTTTTAAAATCCCCCCTTTATAATGCAAAACGCAAAAATACCCCGGATATATACTTTGTGGGCAACAGCATCAGTTCCACCATGCTTTCCGAAATCCTGGAGCTTTGCGAAGGCCGCAGGGTTTCAATAAACGTAATTTCCAAATCAGGCACAACCACCGAGCCGGCGATAGCTTTCAGGGTGTTCAGGGATTTTCTTGAGCGCACCGTTGGCGTTGAGGAAGCGAGAAAGCGTATTTATGTCACCACCGACAAGTCAAAGGGTACCCTCAAAAGCCTTTCTGACCGTGAAGGGTATGAAACTTTTGTGGTTCCCGATGATGTTGGAGGCAGGTTCTCGGTACTCACTGCGGTGGGATTGCTGCCCATTGCGGTTGCCGGATGCGATATCGACGCCCTGATGAGCGGCGCAGCAGCAGCGCAGGAACAGCTATCCAACCCCGATATCACCAAAAACGACTGTTATATGTATGCTGCACTTAGAAATATATTGTATAGAAAAGGCCGCGCGGTAGAGCTGCTGGTCAGCTATGAACCCGCCTTCGCCATGATGGCGGAATGGTGGAAACAGCTTTACGGCGAAAGCGAAGGCAAGGACGGCAAAGGGCTTTTCCCCGCCTCGGTGATTTTCTCAACCGACCTGCATTCCCTCGGCCAGTTTGTCCAGGACGGGTCTAAAATCCTGTTTGAAACCGTTGTGCTGGTGGATAAGGTGAAGAAGGACATCACCTTAAAACAGGAGCCCGAGGATATCGACGGGCTTAACTTCCTGGCGGGGCGCACCATGAGCTTTGTCAACAGCAAGGCTTTTGAAGGCACGGTTCTTGCCCATACCGATGGCGGCACACCGAATATCGTGTTGCATATCCCTTCTGCCAGCGAATTTGAACTTGGCTATTTGATTTATTTCTTTGAAAAAGCCTGCGCCATTTCCGGGTATCTGCTCGGGGTCAACCCCTTCGACCAGCCCGGTGTGGAAAGCTACAAGCGCAATATGTTCGCGTTGCTGGGAAAACCCGGCTATGAAAGCCAGAAGGCGGAGCTTGAGAAAAGGTTGGGGCTGGCATAACCCTTTCCAAATTTGCCTCAAGATTATTTTCCCGTCTAATACCGCAGCTTGCGGTTATACTAAATTTAGGAGGAATTGAAAATGGTTAAGTTAATCCTCGGCAACAAAGGTTCCGGCAAAACAAAGCGGCTGATTGAAATGTGCAATGAAGCCACCGAAAAATCCAAAGGCAACGTTGTACTGATTGAAAAGAACAATCAGCTCTCCTACAACATTACTTACAAAACCCGTCTGGTTGCGGCCGATGATTACGACATCCAGGGATTTGATGCTTTTTATGGTTTCATCTCCGGTATGTGCGCCAGCAATTACGACATTACAGATATTTTTATCGACTCAACCTTGAAAATAGCTGGCCAGGACTTTGACAAGCTGGCAGATTTCATCGGGAAGCTGGATACCCTGTCCGAAAAGTCCAATACAAACATTGTGTTGACGGTTTCGGCGGATAAATCCGCGCTGCCTGAGAGTGTGGCAAAGTATTCGATAGATTAACCAGGTAATTGATTAATTCTTCGACACTGTAAAGTCCGGCGAAGGCTTTGCCTTCGCCGTCGTTTTAAATAAAAAGGACAGCCAAAATCGCAGATTTTCAAGGAGTGTAAACCCATGTCAAAATGGTATATCGGCAATCTAAACCTGCAGGAAAACAGAAGGGAGAAAAACGGGGTTACCTACTATGTCCGGGGCGTCAGGGAGGTAGAGGGAATCCGTTTTGAGCGATACGCTATCAAGACCCACTTTATCGAGCGGGGAGAGGATTATGTGGAGCTTGCCCGCCGCTATATCCTGCCAATTTACAAGCCGGGGGATATAGCCGCCCTGGGGGAAAAGGTCATTTCCATGTGCCAGAACAATACGGTGGAAATGAAGGATGTAAAGCTCGGGTTTTGGGCAAAGTTCCTGTCCAGGTTTGCCACCCGTACCAAGAGCGGCATAGGCATGGACGAACCGTATAAACTCCAGCTTGCCATAAACATGAAAGGGCTGCCCAGAATTTTGCTTGGGGTTTTCTGCGGGGCTGTCTGCCGGATTTTCGGCATAAGAGGGGTTTTTTACAGGATTGTCGGCAAGGATGTGGCGGGCATTGACGGTTTTTATAAAAACTCCGTTTTTAAAGCCTACCACACCCTGGCGGTGCTTAACCCCAGGGACCCCGACGGGGTTTGTGAAAAAATCGAGAAGGAGCTTGGCATAGCCTGCATGATTGCCGACGCCAACGATATCAATATCGAGCTTCTCGGGCGCTCCCCGTCACTGAAAGATAAATCCGATGAATTCTTAAGCGAGCTTATTAAGGATAACCCCGCCGGGCAGGACGACGAGCTGACCCCCTTTATACTCATCCGTGACATTGGGGATGCACCGGCGGAACCCTATAAGCCGGTGCAGTATGTATCAAAGGAAGAAGCCATCAAAGCCCATGAAGCCCAGGTCGCTGCAGAGAGTGAAACCGCTGAATCTTCGGATAATGCAGCTAAGGATGGCGGGGGAGAAAACAGCGGGGAAAACGCCGGGTGACAATTAATTTTAAAAAAAATGGTGAAAATACTGTAAGATTTTGTCTGCAAACTAAATTTTGCTTGACAAACCCGGAACCACTCTATATAATATTCATCGTGACACTTGAGGTGGACTATGATTATTAATATTAAGCAGCTATTTACAGGCAAGGCGGATGTCCTTGACATCGATTGTACCCTCGATTTTTCGGGTTTTGAATATCAGAACAACCGCCCTTTTAAAGAGCCTGTCAGGGTGAGTGGAAAGATTTCCGCCAGCGCGGGAATAGTAGTTTTGAACGCTGTGGCTGAATTTGTCTTTCACTGTGCCTGTGACCGCTGCCTTGCAGAAATTGATAAGCCGATGCAGGTGCCTATCAGCCACGATCTGGTGACATCGAGTACTGAGGATGACAACGATAAGCTGGTTCTGGTTGAGAATTACGAACTCCCTCTGGACGATTTGGTATTAGAGGACCTGATTCTCAATCTTCCCTCTAAAAATCTCTGTCGTGAAGATTGCCCAGGTATCTGCCCCATATGCGGCAAGGATTTAAAGTCTGGTTACTGCGGATGCCGCAGCGACAAGATTGATCCGAGATTTGCAATCCTCAAACAGTTGACAGAACAAACCGATTAGCATTAAGGAGGTGCTGACCATGGCGGTACCCAAGAGAAAAACGTCAAAAGCCAGGCGCGACAAAAGACGTTACAGCGTATGGAAGCTGGAACTTCCTTCCCTTGTAAAATGCCCACAGTGCGGCGAATACAAGCGCACTCATCGCGTTTGCGGAAACTGCGGCTATTACAAAGGTAAGCAGGTTATTAAAAAAGAGGCTTAAAGCTTTCGAAGTTTCGCACTATCTAGAGAGGGAGCAATCCTTCTCTATTTTTATTTCTGTATTTATGGCAAATACTGAAAGAAAGAACCTTCTATATAAAGAAAAGCCTTCTTCACCGCAAGAAGGCTTTTAAAACACTGCCTGAAATTAAGGGGGATGGGCGGATGAGCGTTGCAATATCCGGCGTCAGGGCGGGAAGTATCGCGGCAAGGCACGGCATTAAGACTGGGGACATCCTTGAAAAA
Source organism: Clostridiales bacterium (assembly GCA_012839705.1). Classification (GTDB taxonomy): domain Bacteria; phylum Bacillota; class Clostridia; order Oscillospirales; family Acutalibacteraceae; genus Avimonas. The sequence goes on from DUMT01000098.1 coordinate 15,618, forward strand.
ATCAATAATCATGAGATTATGGACGTGCTGGATTACCAGTTTTACATGGCCGATACCCGCGTAAGCCTTGAAATCATCAGGGATGGCAAGGCCTTTGAAAAAACTTTCCGCAAAAAAATGAATGATGATATTGGGCTTGAATTTGACAGCTACCTTATGGATAAGCAGCGTTCCTGCAGGAATAAGTGCGTTTTCTGCTTTATCGACCAGCTCCCAAAGGGAATGCGGGAAACTTTGTATTTTAAAGATGACGACAGCAGGCTTTCCTTCCTGTTCGGGAATTATATAACGTTGACAAATATAACCGAGCATGAAGTCGAGCGTATAATTTCCATGCATATAAGCCCGATAAATATATCGGTGCATACCACAAACCCGGAACTCAGGTGCAGGATGATGAACAACCGCTTTGCCGGGGAATGCCTTAAACTGCTCCAAAGGTTTGCCAACGCGGGTATCAAAATGAATTGCCAGATAGTCCTTTGCCCGGGGATTAACGACGGGGCGGAGCTTGAGCGGACGCTGAAGGACCTGTCGGAACTGGTGCCCTCTGTTGAAAGCGTTGCCGGGGTGCCGGTGGGGCTTACAAAGTACCGGGAAGGGCTGGAGCCCTTGCGCCCATTTTCCAGAGAGGAGGCTGCCGAGGTTATCCGGCAGATGGAGGAAATGGGAGAGCGGATGATGGAAAAACACGGCTTCAGGGTGTTTTATCCTGCCGACGAATTCTATCTTAAAGCAGAACTCCCCCTGCCGGGCGAGGAGTTTTATGACGATTTTGCCCAGCTGGAAAACGGGGTTGGCATGATTGCCCTGTTTAAATCCCAGTTTGAGGAGGCCCTGGACGGCTGCAAATCTCAGCCAAAGGGCAGCAGGATAACCGTTGCAACAGGAGTTGCCGCCTATCCGCTTATAAACAGCCTGGTAGATTTGGCCCGCAGCAGGTGGGATGGGCTGAATATCCAGGTTGTCCCGATTGCAAACCGCTTTTTCGGGGAGACAATAGATGTGGCGGGGCTTGTGACCGGCCGGGATTTGATTGAGCAGCTGAGAAGTGTGGTGCCCGAAGGAATCCTGCTCATCCCTTCGGTGATGCTTAGGCATGAAGGGGATTTGTTTTTGGATGACGTGTCTGTTGAGGACGTCCAAAAGGAGCTGGGCGTAAAAGTTTTAACCGTCCCGGTGGACGGCGGCGAATTTTTGGAGCGTTTATTGATATAAAATATTGTAAGGTATTGGAAATCTGGTTATACTGTTTTTAGGATGGTGATATGATTTGGGACTTCCTATAGTGGCATTGGTAGGGCGGCCGAATGTAGGCAAATCAGCCCTTTTCAATAAACTGGTCGGAAAACGGATTTCGATAGTTGAGGATACCCCGGGAGTCACAAGGGACAGAATTTTTGCGGAATGCCATTGGGGCGATTACCGCTTTATGCTGGCCGACACCGGGGGAATTGAACCGCATTCCGACGACCTGATCCTGTCCCAGATGCGGCGGCAGGCGCAATTGGCGGTGGAGCAGGCGGATGTCATAGTATTGGTGACCGATTTAAAGTCGGGTGTCACCGCAAACGATATGGATGTTGCTTCCATGCTTTTAAAAAGCGGCAAGCCCATTGTACTTTGCGTTAATAAGGTTGACAGCATAGGCCAGGTTCCGCCGGAGTTTTACGAGTTTTACAACCTGGGGCTGGGGGACCCGATTGCGGTATCCGCAGTTCACGGGCACGGCACCGGGGACCTTTTGGATGCTATCTGCAGTCTGCTGCCCGAATTTAAGGAGGAAGACGAGGACAGCGAAAAAATCAGGGTGGCAATCATAGGTAAGCCGAACGCGGGCAAGTCATCCCTAATAAACTATATAGCAGGAGAGGAGAGGGCAATTGTATCTGACATTGCCGGCACCACAAGGGATGCGATTGACACCGAAATCAGCAACCAGTACGGGGATTTTATTTTCATAGATACCGCAGGAATCCGGAGAAAGAGCAGAATTGATGACCGGGTAGAGAAATACAGCGTCCTGCGGGCGGAAATGGCGGTGGAGCGGGCGGATGTATGCGTTATTATGATCGACGCTACCGAAGGTTTCACCGAACAGGACAGCAAAATCGCCGGTATGGCCCATGAAAGTGGCAAGGCCTGCATTATCGCTGTAAATAAATGGGATGCCGTTGACAAGGACGACAAAACCATGGACAGGATGAGAAAATCCCTGATGGAGGATTTCTCTTTCATGTCCTACGCGCCGATTATATTTATTTCCGCCAAAACCGGGCAGCGGGTCGACAGGCTGTTTGAACTGATAAAATACGTCTCCCAACAGCATTCCATGCGTATTTCCACCGGAATGCTCAACGACCTGCTTGCAGAGGCCACCGCCAGGGTGCAGCCCCCTTCAGACAAGGGCAAGCGGCTGAGAATTTATTATGTCACCCAGCCTTCCACCAAACCGCCGACCTTCGTGTTTTTTGTAAACCGCGCGGAGCTGTTCCACTTTTCATACCAGCGCTATCTGGAAAACCAGATCCGCCAAACCTTCGGTCTTGAAGGTACTCCTATACGGATAATTGTCCGGGAGCGAGGGGAATAGCGTAAACAAAGCATATAATATATAAAGTACTTCCAGGTTTTGAAAGGAAGAAATCCTATGCTAGAGCAGCTGATAGATTTTTTGATTAACTGCTGGCCATCCCTGATTCTCGCATGCCTTTGCGCATACCTTTTGGGCAGTATAAATTCCGCCATAATCGTGACCAAAATAAAATCAAACACCGATATACGGAATTACGGCAGCGGGAATGCGGGGGCAACAAATGTGCTTCGCTCTCAGGGAAAGGTTGCGGCGCTGATTACCACCATAGGGGATCTGGGCAAAAGCATAGCTTCGGTGTACCTTGGCGGGTGGCTGGTTGAAGTGCTGAATTCCGGCTATTCCGGCGGTGATTTGGAACTTGGGATTATCGGGAAATATGCGGCGGGTCTTTGCTGCATATTCGGGCACCTGTACCCTGTTTATTTCGGGTTCCGCGGCGGCAAAGGGGTGTTGACCACTTTTGGCATGATGCTGATTCTCGATCACCACGTGGCGCTAATCTGCCTTGGGATTTTCATTATAGTTGTGGCTATCAGCCGGATGGTATCCCTCGGCTCCGTATGCGCAGGTATAGCCCTGCCGGCACTCACAGGGATTTTCAGCGCCTTTGTGGATAATAATCCCTCATTCAATACCCTTTTGAGCGTGATAATCACGGCGCTGATTTCTGCCACTGTAATAATCAAGCATATACCGAATATCAAGAGAATAATAAATGGTACTGAGAATAAAATCAGCTTTAAAAAGAACCGGACTTAACCCATTTACATACGGAAAGGAGCGGGAATATGAGTTCCAAACGTAAAATATCCGTCCTGGGGGCGGGTGGATGGGGCACAGCCCTGGCAATTATGGCGCAAAACTACGGTAACAGCGTTTTGCTTTGGTCGCCCTTTGAAGAGGAGATTGCAAATATCAGAAGGTTCGGCGAAAACAAAAAGCTGCTGCCCGGAGTTCCGGTACCCCCCGGAATTGAACTAACCACCGAAATTTCCGATACTGCGGATTCAGACCTTGTTATTATGGCGGTACCGTCCTTTGCGATTAAAAGCACAGCCGAAAAACTGGCGCCTGTGCTGAAAAAAGGCACCCTTGTTGCAAATGCCGGCAAGGGATTGGAGCAGGGCACCCACCGCCGCTTTTCGCAGGTCATATCCGAGGCGTTGCCTGAAGCCAGGGTTGTGGCGCTTTCAGGCCCGTCCCATGCCGAGGAGGTTGCGCGGGGAGTCCCGACCTCGATAATCAGCGCATCGGAGGATGTGGAAGCCGCCGAAATGGTTCAGGATATTCTGATGAACCCGAATTTCAGGATATATGTGAATACCGACGTTATTGGCGTGGAGCTTGGCGGCGCGCTGAAAAATGTTATCGCCCTTGCGGCGGGTATTTGCGACGGGCTGGAAGTGGGTGACAACACCAAAGCAGCCCTTATGACCCGGGGCCTGGCGGAAATCGCAAGGCTTGGGATTAAGCTTGGTGCCAGGAGCGAGACCTTTGCAGGGCTTTCCGGTATGGGGGACTTGATTGTTACCTGCGGAAGCCTTCATTCAAGAAACCGCAGGGCAGGGATACTGATTGGGCAGGGGCATTCCCCTGAGGAGGCTGTGCGTGTAGTGGGTACCGTGGAAGGATACCATGCAGCCCTGGCAGGTTATGAGCTTTCCAGGTCGGTGGGGGTTGAAATGCCCATAACCGAACAATGCTGGCAGGTATGCTACAACGGGCAGCCGGCGCGCAATGCCATCAAAGCCCTGATGGAAAGGCCCCGCCGCCACGAAACCGAACAGCCCTGGAAATAAATTTCATCCGAGGTGGCGGCAGCCGCCTCGTTTTTTATATAAAAAATCCACCCTTGACGGGTGGAAAATCAGTATTCAGGGTTAAAAGGCGCACAAAACAACCTGGTGATATGAAACCCGAATTCTTAAAGGGCTCATATCACAATATAGCTTAGATTTGCATCCGGAAGATTGTAAACAAAAGTTTTCAAACAAACGGGCTATGTTATAATTGTATTAAGGGTGGCGAAAAAGGCGCGGGGAGGCTATGAAAGGGTAAAATCCTCCACCAGTGGGCGCTTTTTAATTTTTAACATGTATTTTGGCTTGCGGATAGGGATTTTAAACAGGCGGCATGCCCAGTAAACCAGGGCAGCGCAGAAGGCCACCGCAGAAACCGCTTTAAGGATAAAGCTGACAGCCTTAATAAGGAATTTGAACAATTATAACACGTCCTTTCCTTTTTATTTTAAGTTGGATGCACCTATATTATACCTCATTTAACTTAATTTGTCACTTTACTGAATAAAATGTTATTGATAAAATTGATTATGAATATTAACAATCGGGTGCATATTTGTTATTGTTTACAGTATTGACATAAATAGAAGGTTGTAACTGTGGAAATAATGTTATATAATTAAAGTCTGGAATATAGTTTGGAGGTATTAGCCATTGAGGCTTGTATATCTGGACAATGCCGCCACAACCAGGGTTTGCCCCGAGGCGGCCGAAAAGGCCCTGGAGATGATGACTGTCCATTTCGGCAACCCTTCATCCCTTCATTCCCTGGGTACCCAGGCGGAGCAGATGGTTGAAGCGGCAAGGAAGCAGGTGTCCAAATTGTTTGGGTGCCGACCCGAAACGCTCTTTTTCACTTCGGGAGGCACCGAAGCCAACAACCTTGCGATTTTCGGCGCAGCCGAGGCAAAGCGCCGGGTTGGCAGGCATGTGGTAAGCACGGCGGTGGAACATTCCTCCGTTCTGGAATCCTTTAACGAGCTGGAACGGCAGGGCTTTGAGGTGACCCGGATTGTCCCCGACAAAAACGGGGTTATTACTCCCGAGCAGGTGGCAGAAGCCTGCCGCAGGGACACGGTGCTTGTCAGCATAATGTGTGTTAATAATGAAAACGGGATGCATTTTCCTATAGACAGGATAGCGGCAAGCGTCAGGCGTGTTGCCCCCCAGGCGTTAATCCACAGCGACGCGGTCCAGGCTGCGGGCAAAATGCCCTTGCCTGCTGAAAAAATGGACATAGACCTGCTGTCGGCAAGCGCACATAAGCTCCATGGCCCGAAGGGCTGCGGGGTTCTATATATCAAAAAAGGCTGCCGGATTTTGCCGAGGGCGTTCGGCGGCGGGCATGAAAGGGGATTGCGGGCAGGCACCGAAGCAGTGCCCCTTATCGCCGCATTTGGTGCGGCAGTGGAGGTTTTGCCGCGGATTGATGAGCAAAATAAACTGTACCAATGTTTACGCCAGCGGCTGGCGGACGGCATAAAAAGCCTTAAAGATGTGGTATGGCTCTCCCCTGAAAGTGCGGTGCCGTATATCGTCAATATCTCGGTGCCGGGGATAAGGAGCGAAACCATGCTTCACTTCCTTGCCCAGAATGAGGTTTATGTTTCAAGCGGTTCCGCCTGCTCCAAAGGCAAAAAAAGCCATGTACTTACCGCTTTGGGGTTGCCGGACAGGCTGGTTGATTCGGCATTGCGGATAAGTTTCACCCATACAAATACAATTGAGGATGTCGACCGGTTCCTTGAGGTTCTCGAAGAAGGGCTGAAAGTTCTGGTACGGCGTTAAGGTCTCCTGAAAGGCAGGGATTAAAAATGTCAGCCAATAATGAGAAAAAAGATTTATTGAATGTCAGGCTAACTAACCTGGATGGCGACACTCCCGAAACTCTGCGGGTAGTGGCGCAGGCGCGGGCAGCTCTTGGAAGGTACAGCCACCCGGAGGTGTCCGACGAGATTTCGGTTGACAGCGGGAAAAAAAGTATAGAAAATAATACAAATACTGATGATTTTGACACCAAGGTGTTGGAAATACCTGTGGTTTTAAAGCAGGAAAGCCCGCAGGTTCGGGAACAGCCGCAGCAGGATGCCGCCGAAAACCCTGAAAACTCTCCCAGGGGATTTAAAAAGTTCTTAAACAGGATGGCAGCTGTACTTGGCGGCGTGATTCCCCAAAAAGGCGACCCGCCCCTTGAAATACTGCGCAAGTGTATTTTCAACATCGCCCTGATTACCCTTATAGTGTCGCTTGCTTATATCATTAATGATATGATTATCATACCTTTTAAAAACCACCAGACTTATGACAGCCTGGCGTCTTTGTATGACCCGGACAACCCGGCGGATCCGCCTGCGGATTTTCCGGAATACAAATACCCTGAAGGTATTATGGACTCATTTAAGGCGCTGTATGCCATGAACGACCAAATCCGCGGATGGCTCAAGTACAAAGATTCAAACGGCAAGTGGCTCAACATCAATTATCCGGTAATGTATTCTGGGGATAACGAGTATTACCTGACCCACGATTTCCAGAAAGCCCGCAACAAGAATGGTGCGCTGTTCTTTGACGAGAGAAACAACCTGGAAACCCCCAACGATACCAACCGGGTGCTGATAATTTACGGCCACAACATGGCAAGCGGGCAGATGCTATCACCCCTTAACAAGATGCTAAACAACCTGAACTATGTGCGTTCCGCGCCGGTGATTAACCTTGACACCCTTTTTGACCGCAGGGAATACAAGGTGTTTGCTGTTATGCTGCTGAGCACCAGGAAAGAAGACGGGCCCTATTTCAATTATCTTCGCACATCCTTTGCAGATGACGAGGATTTTATGGACTTTGTCGCCAATATCAGGGCAAGGTCGATTTACGATTTCAACAGTGTGGATATAAGGCCCGATGACCAGCTATTGATTCTTTCCACCTGCACAACCACCAGCGGGGCAAAATTCCCCGAAGGCCGGTGCGTTGTTGTTGCCCGCAAGGTTCGGGATGGAGAAAGTGTTGCTATACGCCCGTCCGACATTGTCAAGAATGATGACGTTATTATGCCTTATGCCTGGTATGTTAACCAGAAGCTTGAACCGCACAGATATTACACCGACAGCAACTATACCATCCCCGGCGCTGTCTACAGTACAACAAGAACCATTTATAACCCCACAACACCCACAACATATACCGGGTATCCTACAAGCCCGGTAGTCACAAGGCCTACCGGCTCAACATTCACTACGCCCGAAGGCAGCTCCACCTTGCCAACCGGAAGCGGTACCGATACCGGTACGGCTACAGGTACAGGCACAGGTACAGGTACAGGCGTGCCGGGTACCACAACAGGAGAGCCTGATACATCGGGAACCGATTCAACCGAAACTACTACCCAAAATGGTACCGAAACAACTTCACCCAATCAGGATGATGAAACCACAACTCCGCCAACTGATGATAACACCACTGCCGAACAGAATGAAACCGGGCAGACAGAACCGGAATCTGGCGGAGAATAAACATAAAGTTTAATTCTAACGGAAAGGCATGAATTTGAGTGTACTCTGATACTACCACATCTCCGCAGGACATAATACTTATCAAGGCGGGAGAACTGGTCTTAAAAGGGCTTAACAAGGGTACTTTTGAGGATATACTGCTGAAAAATTTGCGCCGAAGCCTTGCCGGGGTTGGAGAATACCGGTTCAGCAAGGCCCAGTCCACAATTTATGTAAAGCCTGTAGACAGCGGCTTTGATATGGACGAGGCTTTAAAGCGTGTTTCCAGGGTATTCGGCATCGCCGCCTATTCTGTCGCCCGGACGGCGGAAAAGAACATGGATGATATACTGCGCAATACCGTAGATTTTATGAGGGATAAGCTGTTAAACGCCAAAACCTTTAAAGTGGAAGCCAAACGGAGCGACAAATCCTTTGAGCTTAAATCCCCGGAAATCTGCGCCGCCGCTGGCAGGCATATATTAAGGCAGTTCCCCCACCTGAAGGTTGACGTCCACAATCCCGACGTTTTGATTGTAATCGAAATCAGGGATTTCGGAGCTTATATACATTCCCGCCAGCTTGACGGGGCGGGCGGTATGCCCGTAGGATCAGGAGGCCATGCGGCGCTGCTCATTTCAGGGGGCATTGATTCCCCCGTTGCGGGATATATGATGGCAAAACGGGGAATATCCCTGACTGGCATACACTTTGTTTCCCCGCCGTATACCAGCGAACGGGCCGAGCTTAAAGTAATCTCCCTTATGGAGCAGCTTTCCCGGTATTCAGGGAATATGGATTTGTACCTTGTCCCCTTTACAAAGATTCAGATGGAGATAAGCCGCCTGTGCCCTGAGGATTTGTTCACGATTATAATGCGCCGGTTTATGATGAGGATTTCCACAATCCTTGCCGAAAAGGCAGGCTGCGGCGCGCTGATTACAGGGGAAAGCCTGGGGCAGGTGGCAAGCCAGACTTTGCCGGCTATCGCCTGCACGGACGAGGCTGCCGGGATGCCGGTGCTCCGCCCGCTTATAGGAATGGATAAAGATGAAATTATTGCTATTTCAAGAAAAATAGAAACCTTTGAGATTTCAATCCAGCCGTATCAGGATTGCTGCACAGTTTTCACTCCAAAGCATCCGCGCACAAGGCCCAAGCTTGAAAAGGTCCTGGAAGCGGAAGCAAAGCTGAACGCCGAAGAGCTTATCCGTGAGGCTGTGGAAGGCGTCCGGAAGAAATCGATTTGATGCGGTTTATGCGGGCAAAACCTGTAGAAAGGGGCGGTTCTGTTATGAACGCTGAGATAATTTCAGTAAACGCGAACAGCTTAAGCAGTCAGTTCATCAAACATGAACTGGCCTCCTTTGGTATTGCTCTTTCCCACCAGACCCTGGCAGAAGGGGAGCTTTCCCGCCTGCGGGAATCAATAAGGCTTGCCCTTAGCAGGAACGACTTGGTGGCGATTATCTACGAGCCAGGAGATATTCAGAACAGCCCTGTATTTCAGGCGGTGGCGGATGTTTTGGGCGCACCGCTGGAGCTTAACAGCGACTGCCTTGAGCGTGTTAGGGAATTCTTCAAGAACAACAACGAGGAGCTCCTTGAAGAAAGCGAAAAAATCGCAATGCTGCCCCGGGGCTGCACGGTTTTCCCAAACGACCACGGATATGCACCGGGCTGCGCGGTTTCGCGCTATGGGCAGCATATACTTGTTCTTCCTGATAATCTGAGCGAAATTATGCCCATGTTCAGCGACTATGTGGCACCATTTCTCACAATCCTCACGGACGGCACCATAGTAACCCGTACCGTGGGAGTGTTTGGGCTGTCCGAAGCTGTCCTGACACAGCGCCTGGCGGACCTGATGTCGGAGGCCAATCCTGCTGTTAGCCTGTATGCCAAGGACGGGGAGGCTATTTTGAGGGTAATTGCCCGGGCGGCGGATAGAAACGCCGCTTATGCCCTGACCGACCCTGTGGTTGAGGAAATCCGCAAGCGCCTTGGCGTCAATGTGTATGGCGTTGATGTAGGCAGCCTTCAGAAGGCTGTTGTAGCATTGCTTCTGGATAAAAACATGAAGATAGCCACTGCTGAATCCTGCACCGCCGGCATGCTTTCAAGCAGGCTGACGGAGGTTACAGGGGTTTCAGCGGTTTTTGAGTGCGGCATTTCCGCATATTCGCCCGAGATAAAGCACAAGGTGTTGGGCGTGCCGATGGAAATGATTGAAAAATTCGGTACCGTAAGCCCCGAGGTGGCGGGAGCCATGGCTACTGGCGCCCGGCGTGTCGGTAATGCCTCATTAGGGGTGGGCATTACCGGAGTAGCGGGGCCCGATACATCCGAGGGCAAGCCTGTGGGCACGGTATATATCGCCCTCGCTGACGAAAAAAGGGTATGGGTGAAAAAAATCGAGGCAGAATCCATTGAAGGCGATTCGAACAGGGAAACAATACGGAAACTTGCCACCTCCCACGCTCTGGATTTGGTGCGCAGGTATCTGGAAGCGCTGCCTACGGTAATGGCGGGGGGCGAGGTTATCGAGCCTGCCGGTTCAGGTTCTCCGTCCATCCCCCAAAGCAGCGTCAGCCCCGAAAAGCCCAAACTGTGGCGCCGCCTGCTGCCCTGGAAGGGCGACGCCAGGAAGGATTTTGTCAAAAAATCTTCTGTTTTAGCGTCATTTGTATTTTTGATGTTCGCCCTTTCCTTTGTTGTGTATTCGAGGGTAATGCAGCCGCTGCAAAACCGGAAGATGTTCAAAAACCTGGCGGAATTATATGGCTACAGCGCCAACAGCGTTGCTATGGAAAATATAAGCAGCTATCCTCAGGGGATGATTCCGCAGTTTTACGCTTTGTATTCGAGGAACCCGGATGTACGGGGCTGGGTTAGAATCGACGGTACGAACATCAATTACCCTGTAATGATGGATGACGGCACCGGATTTTATAAAAACCATAATTTCGACGGCGAGCCGTCGAGTTACGGTGTCCCGTATTTTGATAAAGGCACTGCGCTGTATTCCCCAAGTTCGGTAAACCGCACACTGGTAATTTACGGCAATAACACCCGGGATGGCCAGATGTTTTCCGACCTTACAAATTACTATAACAATGTTTCTTTCCTTTTGGGGCATCCGATTATTGATATGAACACAATTTACAGCACCGGGAAATGGAAGGTTTTCTCGGTGATGGTGCTCACTGACCCTGAGACAAACCCAGATGCTTTTGACTATACCCGCTCGGTATTTGTGGACGAGTCGGATTTCCTCAGTTTTGCAGGGCAGCTTACTGCCCGTTCCCTGTATTCAATCCCGCCAGGGCAGGTGGATGTCCGGGAAGGGGATTCGATTCTGCTGCTTTCCACCAATTTTGAAAATACCGCCGGGTATCAGGGCGCAAGGCTGGTTGTAGCCGCGAGGAAGATTAGGGAAGGGGAACTGCCGATATCCGATTTGTCTGGCACGGTTTACAACTCCACTCCCGTCATGCCTTCGGAATGGACTGGGACCACCGGCTCTGCCAAGCTCCGGGGGACAAAATCTGAGAAAGCTACGACAGCGAAAGATACCGCCGGTACATCCCCGAACAGTTCATATTCGGAGGAATCTGACGTGACTCAGCCGGCAATTACTGACGAGGATATGGGCAGCTCAACCCACAACAATGGCACAAGAGCCACTGCAACCACGAGCGCTGCCACAAAAACCGACAGCACAACCCGAAATACTTCTGGGTCCGGCGATACAACATCCTCAACAACCACCACAACCACGACTACTGCTCCGCCGTTAAACCAGGAACCGGTGATTTATGCCGGGACGGTACTGGAAAGCGAATTTTTGAAAAACTGCAAGGTACAAAGCGGCAGTGAATTAATCCAGCCTAAGAACAAATCAGAGCTGCAGCTCCTGCTTGCCAGGGTCGTTAAAACCGAGCTTGGCTCGGAGCGGACGATGGAAAACAACCTGGCTGCCCAAAAAGCCCAGGCGGTTGCGTCGTATACATACATTTTGTATGAAAACATGGTTAATAAGAGGGTATATTCACAATCTTTAAAGCCAATTAATTTAAATGACAGACTGGATAAAAAGATATATGACGCTGTTGGAGAGGTGGCGGGGATAAAGATTTTATCCGGTAACCTTCCGATTTATGCGGCTTATTGCGCCTCAACCCCGGGCGTAACATCCAGCAACAACGAAGTGTATGAAAAGGGCCAAAACCTTGAATACCTGAAAAGCGTTGTTAGCGAATATGAGAATGATTCCACAATGCATGATGTAGCCCAGTGGAAAACCACCTTCAAAATCAGCATGGTGGATTTGAAATCGAAGCTTGAATCATATCTGAAAAAAACAATCAAATTTGATTCCGGACAAGCCCCTTTTTATGTTCGCAGTTACGACAATAATGGACAATATGTGACTCGGATAAACGCTTATTATGAAGATGGAAGCTCCAAAGTCTACATAACAGGCCACCAGATGAGGATGGCGGTGGGCTCCGCATCCCTTCGCTCCCACGCTTTCAGGGTGGTTTCGTCAACCGAATCCGAGCTGACCTTAAGCGTTACCGGATATGGTCACGGGTTGGGGATGAGCCAGTGGGGCGCCGCCAACTATGCCCGTTATGCGAGATGGGATTTCAAACGGATTTTGTGCCATTATTACCGCATTACAACTTCATCTAATCACCGCCTTGTGGCACCGGTCTGGTAATAAAAATGGGGTTTTGGGAGCAAAATTACCATATATTATAAACCTTTACCCGTTGAAAGGACGAGATATGTACGCACTATTCCATACATTCGGCTGCAAGGTCAACCAGTACGAAACCCAGGCAATGCGAAAACTGCTTGAAAATGAGGGATGGAAGACCGGAGAATATACAGCCGGTTTAAATGTTGCAGACGACCGGCTTGTTATTGTGATAAATTCCTGCACCGTTACCGGGGAAAGCGACAGAAAGCTAAGGCAGCTCCTGCACAGGATGAGGCGGGAATACCCGAAAGCCGTTCTGGTGCTGACCGGATGCATGCCCCAGGCTTTCCCGGAAGTCGCCGACAGTTTTACCGAGGCTGATATAGTCCTTGGCAACTCATCCCGCAGCTCCCTGCCCAGGCAGATAAACCGTTACCTCACCCTGGGGCAGCGGATTGTGGAGATTTCGGAGCACGGCAGGGAGTTTGAGCCCCTTGCGATAGACGAGTTTCAGGGGCGCACCCGCGCCTTTGTCAAAATAGAGGACGGCTGCGACAGGTTTTGCTCCTACTGCATTATCCCTTACGCCAGGGGCAGGGTGAGGTCGAAACCCTTAGCCGAGCTGAAAGCGGAGCTCCAGTCCCTTGCGGAAAGAGACTTTTCCGAGATTGTGCTGGTGGGTATAAACCTTACCGCCTATGGGCAGGAGTGGGGCGGCTCGGTGTGCGACGCCGCCGAGCTTGCTTCAGAAATCCCCGGGATACGCAGGGTAAGGCTTGGCTCGCTGGAGCCCGACCTTATGACACCCGAGGTGATTAAAAGGCTGTCTACGATTGATAAACTATGCCCGCAGTTCCATTTGTCCCTTCAAAGCGGATGCGCCGGCACTCTTCGCAGGATGAACCGTCATTACACCCCCGAGGATTATTCAAGGGTCTGCGGGGATTTGAGGAAGTTTTTCCCCGACTGTGCGATTACCACTGATATCATGGTGGGCTTTCCCGGAGAGGATGAGAGGGAGTTTAAGGAATCCCTGGAGTTTGCAAAATCAATCGGTTTTTCCAGGGTCCACGTTTTCGCCTATTCCCCAAGGCCGGGAACCCCGGCAGCCAAAGCGCCGGGGCAGGTCAGCAACGCTGAAAAGTCCCGCAGGAGCCGGATAATGATTGAGGAATGCCGTAAATCCCGGGACAGATATCTTAACATCTGGACCGGCAGGGCGGTGGAAGTCCTGATTGAGACCGGTGGGGATACTGGATTTTACGAAGGATATACCCCCGAATATGTTCCGGTAAAAATAAATGCCGGGGGCCGGGACGGGTTTAAACCGGGCGAGATAGCAAAGGTTAGGATTACCGGCAACAGGGATGGCGTTTGTTTCGGGGAGTTTATATCAGAATAATAACTGGCGGTTACAGGATTTTAAGCGGGTGTTTTGCGCACCTGCTTTTTTGTTTTCAAATGGTTGCAGAATGCTGCTTTTAAAACCCTTAAAGGTGGAAAAAATAAAGCAAACAGCTAATTTAGTAGTTGCATTGTTTTGTAAATTTCTATATAATTGTTAAGGTTATAGAGTTTTCACATAATTAATTAAATGCTGCACAGAAAGTGAATTGCTGTGTATTGCGGACGGAAAAAGGAGAGTCTACGTTGGATTTATTAGAACAATTTAGTTTTCTGTATAACGGGTTGGCTTACCTGTTTTCGGGAGAAGGCTGGAAAAATCTCGTTATGTTCGCCATCGGAGGGATACTGATTTACCTCGCTCTGGCAAAAGATTTCGAGCCCGCCCTTTTGATGCCGATGGGGTTTGGCGCAATCCTTGTCAATATCCCGTGGTCGGGCGCTACTGGCTCGGGTGGCATTATAGATTGGCTTTTTAAAGTGGGAATTGAAGCCTCCGAGGCAATGCCCCTTCTTTTGTTTATCGGTATCGGGGCGATGATTGACTTTGGCCCCCTGCTTTCAAATCCGAAAATGTTGCTTTTTGGCGCGGCTGCCCAGTTCGGAATTTTCTTTACTGCCCTGGTTGCGTCAATTTTCTTTCCTGATTTTAAGGACGCTGCTGCAATCGGTGTTATCGGCGCTGCCGACGGCCCCACAGCAATACTTGTTTCGCAGGAATTCAAATCGAATTATATGGGCGCCATTGCGGTTGCCGCCTATTCATATATGTCGCTGGTGCCAATCATCCAGCCCTTTGCAATAAGGCTTGTCACAACCAAAAAAGAGCGCATGATCCGCATGCCCTATAACCCCCAGTCGGTAACCAGGCTTACAAGGATATTGTTCCCGATAATTGTAACAATTATTGCCGGGCTTGTGGCACCTGCATCAGTATCCCTTGTCGGTATGCTGATGTTTGGAAACCTCCTCAGGGAATGCCTGAAGCTCGACAGCCTGTCCAATACTGCGCAGAACGCCCTGGCAAACCTCATTACAATCCTTTTAGGGATTACCATAGCCTCCAGCATGAAGGCTGACAAGTTTATTGATATCAGTACTTTGATAATCATTTTGCTAGGTCTTGTCGCGTTCGTGTTTGACACAATCGGCGGCGTATTGTTTGCCAAGCTGCTCAACATTTTCCTGCCGGAAGGCAAAAAAATAAACCCCATGGTCGGCGGCGCGGGGATTTCCGCATTCCCCATGTCTGCCCGTGTTATTCAGAAAATGGGGCTTAAAGAGGATAACCAGAACCACCTGCTTATGCATGCCATCGGCGCGAATGTTGCCGGGCAGATTGGTTCGGTTGTAGCCGGCGGTATTATTCTGACCGTTGTGCCGATGCTTGTCAAATGAGCTTGATGAAAGAAAGGATGTGCCGCTATGATTAATTTTGACAATGTTCCAAAAGCACTGTCCCTCATGCTGCTCGGCATGGTTGGAATTTTCATTGTAATGCTTGTTATCCTTTGCATGGTTGTTATATTGAACAGGGTTACAAAATATGCCGAAACTAGAAAAGCTAAAAAAGCCCAAGCTAAATTAAACGACAACGCAAAAAATGTATAGCTGATTCAAGCGGGGGCGAAATTCTCCCGCTTTTTGAGCATTTTCGAGGATTGAAACCGGGAAATTTTTATCCGTGGTGTTTTACGGCTTTTTAAGGAAGGATGGAAATAATATGGCTGACAACAGCAACAAGAAGATGGTTGAATCCATAACCTCCATGGAGGAGGATTTTGCCAAATGGTATACGGACGTCGTAATTAAGGCAGAGCTTGCGTCCTATTCAGGGGTCCGCGGGTGCATGATTATCCGCCCCTACGGTACGGCGTTGTGGGAGAATATCAGGAACGACCTCGACGCCAGGTTCAAGGAGCTTGGGCATGAGAATGTAATGATGCCGCTTTTTATCCCAGAAAGCCTTCTGCAAAAGGAGAAGGACCACGTTGAGGGCTTTGCCCCCGAAGTTGCATGGGTTACCCATGGCGGCAGCGAAGAGCTGGCAGAGCGGCTTTGTGTGCGCCCGACTTCTGAAACCCTGTTCTGCGACCACTACAGGGATATAATCCACTCCTACAGGGATTTGCCGAAACTTTATAACCAGTGGTGTTCGGTTGTAAGGTGGGAGAAAACCACCAGGCCATTCCTGCGCACCACCGAATTCTTCTGGCAGGAAGGCCATACCATGCACGAAACCGCTGAGGAAGCCATGGAGGAAACTGTCCGCATGTTGAATGTCTATGCGGATTTCTGCGAGCAGTCCCTTGCTATCCCTGTGATTAAGGGAAGGAAAACCGACAAGGAGAAGTTCGCCGGTGCGGAAATTACCTACACCATTGAGGCAATGATGCATGACGGCAAGGCTCTGCAAAGCGGCACCAGCCATTATTTTGGCGACGGTTTTGCCCGGGCGTTTGATATCCAGTTTACCGGGCGGGATAATACACTCCAGTATCCCTTCCAGACATCCTGGGGTATGTCCACCCGCATTATCGGCGCGATTATCATGACCCACGGTGATGACAACGGGTTGGTACTGCCGCCTGCCGTGGCGCCTGTTCAGCTTGTCATTATCCCGATTGCCCAGCACAAACCCGGTGTCATTGAGGCTGCTTCAGCTTTGAGGGACAGGCTGAAATCGGTTGTAAGGGTTAAGATGGACGATTCGGACAATTCCGCCGGATGGAAGTTTGCCGAATATGAGATGAAGGGCGTGCCGCTGCGCCTTGAAATTGGGCCCAGGGATATTGAAAACAACCAGTGCGTGATTGTCCGCAGGGACAACCGCGAAAAGACTGTTGTTTCCCTTGACCAGCTTGAGCAGAAAATCCCTGAGCTCTTGAAAGCGGTTCACGACGGGCTTTATAAGAAGGCCCTCGAGCGCCGGGAGTCCATGACCTATACTGCTCTTACAATGGATGAGCTTATTGATATTGCGAGTAACAAACCCGGATTTATAAAATCTATGTGGTGCGGCGAGCTTGAGTGCGAAAACGCCCTGAAAGAGCAGGCTGGTGTTACCAGCCGGTGCATGCCCTTCGAGCAGGAGCACCTGTCCGATACCTGCGTATGCTGCGGCAAGCCTGCCAAAAAGATGGTTGTCTGGGGCAAGGCATATTAATGCCTTTAAAATAAAAATACAGGAGGCGGGTTATGAAGAAAAGGAGCATTCTTAGTATTGTATTGTCGGCTATTGTTCTGGCTTTGCCGCTGGTTTCGTGTAAGTCCTCGCCAAAACACAAGGTGACGGACGCCTACCCGGATAAAAAGGTGGGATTCCAGCTTGAAAAGCCGGAAAAAGGCGAGGAAATTGCCATAATGCACACCAGCATGGGGGATATTAAAATCCGTTTGTTTCCCGAAGCTGCGCCAAAAGCGGTTGAAAACTTCGTTACCCATGCAAAAAACGGGTATTACAATGGGGTCACCTTCCACCGGGTTATTGACAACTTTATGATTCAGGGCGGCGACCCGAAAGGCGACGGCACTGGCGGGGAAAGCATTTATGGCAAGCCCTTTGAGGACGAGTTCGACCGTAAGCTGTTAAACCTGCGCGGAGCATTGTCCATGGCAAATTCCGGGATTTACGGGAAACCATCTAACGGCAGCCAGTTCTTTATAAACCAGACTCCGCCGGAGAAATTCCCCGGCAAGGAGTACTTTCAGAATTTAGCCAGCCAATACCACAGCCAATACAACTCCAAAAAAGCCGAGCTTTTGCAGGAATACAATTACTACAAAGATCAGATAGACAGCATTTACGGTTCCTTTGACGCGTACTTTAAGTCAAGCTACTATCTCGCCCCTGACCCGAAACTCGTCCCTGACGAGGTTTGGGAGCTTTATGAAAAATACGGCGGCAACATTTATCTAGACGGAGCCTGGAGGGAAGCCAACGGCCATACCGTGTTCGGACAGGTTTTCGAGGGTTTGGACGTGGTGGACGCTATCGCCGCTGTAAAGACTGATTCTAAAACTAACAAGCCTCTGGAAGATGTTAAAATCAATTCGATTGAAATTGTTAAATATGAAGGATAACAAAAAGGCTACCGTTGTTACGGTAGCTT
>DUMT01000099.1 GCA_012839705.1 Clostridiales bacterium
CATGAAAAATGCAGTCGTATTGCTGTTTGTAAAGTCAGAGATTTACGGCGACGTTTTAGATAAAGTGGTTGAATACGGCGTTTTCGTGCTGTCAAAGCCGGCGGCAAAACCGATTGTCGCACAGGCGCTGGAATGGATGGCAAGTGCCAGGGAGCGGATCCGCGCCCACGAAACCAGAACCCAGACCCTCGAGGATAAGATGGCTGAAATCCGCATTGTAAACCGCGCAAAGCTGTTGTTAATCAGCGAACTGCACATGGACGAAGCCCAGGCACACCGGTATATCGAAAAATCGGCTATGGACCGCTGCGTCACAAAAAGGGTAATAGCAGAGGAAATAATAAGGACATATTCTTATTCATAAAAAATGCTCCACGTTTCCGGGGAGCATTTTTTTACGTCAAATGTTTTTAACCGCCGAGTCTGAGATTCTGCATCCTGTCGCAATAGTATTGGACCAGCTCAAATTTGGCATCCGGGGGTATACGGTGGTCAGGGCAGGGTATGTAGCCGCCGAGCTCAATCAGGGGTTTCAGGCGCTTTATTTCAGCATCAATCGCCTCTTTATCCTTTGAAAATGCCAGCTTATTCATTCCTCCTACTCCGCGCAGCTCCCTGCCGTATTTCTCACGCCAAGGGGCTATGGAAGCGTTCCACGTGCCCACTTCTATGGGGAACATGGTATTTACGCCGTTATTGACCCATGTTGGTATAAGGCTGTCAATCAACCCATCGCAGTCAACCGAGACGATATTTATCCCGTAAGCATTTAAAAGGCTGGTGATTTTTTTATACCACGGGCCCACATATTCTTCAAAAACCCGCGGAGATACCAGCGGCCCGTTTTTAAAGCAGATATCCTCCCAGAAATGCGCATAATCAAACTGCACTCCGGTTTCGAGCATCAGCTTTGCGCAATCGTAGCAAAGCCCGCACAGTGTATCCACAATCTCAGCAAACAGTTCCTCGTCATCGGCATAGAGATAGCTCAACTGCTCCACCCCAAGCAGATTCCTCATATGCCCTATCAGCGAACCTAAATGAAGCCCAATGGGGATTTGTCGTTCTTCAGGGCTGGGAAGATTTTTTATTAAATCAAAGTCAACCCTGTTTTGCGACATCTGAAGCTTTGGCAGATATAAATTTTCCCATTCATACCTGCCTTTCAAGGTGGTGCCGATTTCAGCCGGTATGGAGGTAACCCCCGGCCTTTCCTTTACAATCAGCCCCAAACTGTCCCGGATTATGCGGCTGCCGTCATCAAAGGTTTCCAAAACCTCAACCTCAAAGCAGGGGTCAAGCAATACATTTGAGCCAACACATGAATTCCAGTTAAAATCAAACCCCAGCGCCTTCATGATATTCCTGTCGCCCTCGGAATTATCTCCGTAAAACTTATAACCTTCGGCATCCTCTTTGCTGATATAGCCCTGTTCTGCCCAGATTTCCACCGTTTCATTCCAGTATCCAAAACTTACAACCGGCAGCTTTTCGTATGGCTGATAGTTTAAAATTGCCAATACATTCTCCCTTAACGTCATATAAACCCACCACCCTTGAATTATTTGTAATTATGCCTTATTATGGAATTATAGTTATTTGCCTTCTAAAAAACAACCTGAATAATTGCCGTAAAATTCTTTAAAATTGCTATTTTGCAGTGGGCTTTTTACGGCAAGGGGGGGGTACAGGATGATTAGGTACAACATGGGGGATACGAAACACCAGATAAGTTTATCTTATACACAACGCAACCCCCATATAAAGCAGGCCTTTGTGCTTAAAACCATAGGGGACTTCCTTTGCGACAGCCGTTACTTCACCGAAAGGGAGGGGCTGAAGGAATTCCTAGTAATTTACACCCTGAAAGGAATGGGCTGGATAAAATACATGGGCAGTGAAGCCAGCCTGCATCCGGGGACAATTGCTGTAATAAACTGCGAAAACTACCAGCATTACAAAACCGACTGCGAAACAGGATGGCATTTTTTGTGGATACATTTTTCTTCCGAATACGCAAAAGGGCTGGTGGATTTCATAAACCAGCCGGGGATTTTTACCCCTGAATACGGCCGGGCGAGTTTTATTGCGGATTTCCAATACCTGAAAAGCCTTATGGAAAGCCCGTACAGCGATGCAGAAACCCAGATTTCCCTAACACTGCATAAATTAATCGCAAATCTGGTTTCCAAAAAATCCGCCAGCAGGATAAACAGCTTCAGCAGGATTAAATCAAACCTGGACGCGGTTATAACATATATCAGGCAAAATTACAGCCAAAAAATCACCATCGACTGCCTGGTTGAGGTATCCCATATCAGCAAGTATTATCTTATACGCACATTTAAAGAGGCAACAGGCATGACGCCATACCGGTATATCACTTTAACCCGAATTGACGAAGCAAAAAAGCTTTTGACTCACACCCGGCTGTCTGTAAAGGAAATCGGGGAACAAACCGGATTTTGCGACGCAAAAAACTTTATAACCAATTTTAAAAGGATAACCGGAATGACACCTTTGCAGTTTAGGGAAAACCGCGTAGTTTAAAGAAGATTGCAAAAAAACAGAGGGCATCATGAAAACGGATGCCCTCTGCAAATTTCATCAAAACGGCTCTTCCCTGCGCCCGTGCATGAATTCCAGAACCTTTTCCTTCTCTGCCGGGTTGGTTATGATATCCGGCTGCCAGTTGTTTGTGCTGCCGGTATAGACATAGCAGGGGATTATATTATAGGAAACTTTTATATCCCCGTCATTAACCTCAAAAAACGCCTGAAAAATAATCGTCCTGTTTTCGGGGCTCCTGTTGCCGCCATAAACAAAGTTGCCGAGGGAATACACTATCGGCACGCCGCGGTAAATTTCCATGGGCTGCAGCACATGGGGATGGCTGCCCACCACCAAATCCGCCCCCGCTTCGGCGATTTTCCTGGCGGCGTCCACCTTCCAATCGTCCGGCTTATGGATTTTTTCCGTTCCTCCGTGAAAATAAACTATCTGGATATCCGTCTTCGGCTTAATGCTTTCAACCTGCCTTACGGCGTTGCTGTGCTGGCTGTATGACCACAGCCCGCAACAGACAATGCCAACCCGGATACCATTTCTTTCAATGATTACCGGCTTGTTATTATATCCAGCTTTAACTCCGGTAACTTCCACAGCTCTGATTGTATCATCAAACCCCTGTTTCCCATAATCCCGGGTATGGTTATTTTCCAAAGTAACCACGTCCACCCCGCCCATGGCGAGTATCTGCGCGTTTTTCACCGCGGTTTTAAACCAGAAGGCTTCCCCCTCCTTTTTCACAGGCTCAATCCCCGAATCGGTGAAGACGTTTTCACAACTCGCCACCGTGATATCATCGTTGAATAAAATATTAGCCACCTTTTCAAAAAAATAGGACGGGAACTCCCTATCCGCCACCCAGTTCAGGGAGCCTGGACGGTGGGTGGTGCCGTTGGCAGTGGCCAGAACACAGTCCCCGACAAAGGACATGGAGAGCCTTTTTGCCTCATTATTCACAATTGTTGCCGAGCTTTTGCCCGGCGCCTGCTCATTCTTTTTCCAGGTATATCCCGTGCTTTTCCCCGCATATTCCCGGGAAACCTCAGGGCCATGCATATCCGGTTTTGCCCCTATCGAACATGACACCAGGATCAAAGAGCATAAAACAACTGCAAAAACCTTAAAAATCCTCATAGCCTACCTGCTTTATATTATTTTTTCTCCGTCTTGTTGACTGAAAAAAGATATAGTGATATAACTGGATTGCTAGATTTTTAATTTTGAAGGGAATTGCTTAAAATGGCCAAGCAAAAACGTGTAGCTGCAATTCACGACATTTCGTGTTTCGGCAGATGCTCACTGACCGTCGCCCTCCCCATATTATCATCGGCAGGAATTGAAACAAGTGTAGTCCCAACCGCAATATTATCCACCCATACAGGCGGGTTTACGGGCTACACCTTCAGGGATTTGACCGGGGACATCCGCCCTATCGCAAATCACTGGAAATCCTTAGGGCTGGAATTTGATTCGATTTACACAGGCTATCTCGGTTCCTTTGAACAGCTTGATATTATATCAGAATTTTTCGACGAATTCGGCACGGGCAACAATTTAATTATGGTGGACCCCGTAATGGCGGATAACGGCAGGCTTTACGCAAACTTTTCGCCTGATTTCCCAAAAGGAATGCTCAAACTTTGCCAAAAGGCGGACATAATAGTTCCAAACCTGACTGAAGCCGCGTTTTTGCTGGACAAACCTTACCGCCAGGGCCCTTACACAAAGGAGTACATTGACAGCCTGCTTTTCGATTTAGCTGAAACAGGGACTGGAAAAATCGTCCTGACGGGGGTTTGTTTTGACACCAAAAACCTTGGCGCCGCCTCTTTTGACACAAAAACCGGCAAAATCAGCTATTCTTTTTCCGAAAAGATTGAAGGGTACTATCACGGCACCGGCGATGTATTTGCCAGCGCATTGCTGGCAGCACTGCTGAACGGGTTTAGCCTGGATGAATCCACCCAGATTGCAGTTGATTTTACCGTCGAGTGCATTAGAAGGACAAAATCCGAGGGAACCGACGAAAGGTTTGGGGTAAATTTTGAATGTACGATACCAAGCCTCATCAGAAAATTAAGCTTAGTTTAATATAAATCCCTTATAAGGTCAAGGCTGTACCCGCAGCAAAGCCGCCGGAACCTGATTTCCGGCGGCTTTTTTATCATAAGTATACTGATTGGCAGCCTGAGCACCATTATCACTAATTCGTGAAAATTCTCGGTTCTCCTGGCTTATAATGATAAAAAAAC
>DUMT01000011.1 GCA_012839705.1 Clostridiales bacterium
TGCGCCCAGGTTTTTGAATTGAATTTTGGCATTTCGACACATCCTTTCAAAAATAAAAGTCCCATGCCGTAATAATATGGCTTGATTTTGAATTAGTCAATATCATTATTTGGCACAGGATTTATCATTTGTTGGTAATTGTTTAAAAAATTAATCAACTAACCTGTCCCTCTTGAGAAAAATCGCATATTTTCTTCTTAACAAGCATAGGTTATTAGCGAAGAACTTCAAGAGGTGATAGCGTGAAGGGAGCAGTTGAGGAGCGAGCCATTGAATTGGGTGAATACATAATCGAAAACAACGCAACAGTACGAGCTGCTGCGGGGAAGTTCCATATATCAAAGTCCACAGTACATAAGGATGTGTCTCAAAGGCTGCGCACCGTCAATCCGCAGTTGTACTTAAAGGTCCGCCGTGTACTGGAACAAAACAAGGCGCAAAGGCATATCCGCGGCGGGATTGCGACAAGGAACAAGTATTTGCAAAAGCCAAAATAATGGCATCTAAAAATCGCCCGTACAGCCTTTTCTGTACGGGCTTTTGCCTTATTAGCGGTTTGAAGCCTACCTGCCGCCGGACCTAGGCAGAAGCCTTAACTCCATCCAGTCAAAAGCTATCCAGTCATTGGGCCCGGTAGTTGAGGTGTTTTCAATTGTGATGTTGGTAGTGCTCCGGATATTTGGCACGTTAAAGGTAAGCTCTCTCCAGTTTGTAAAGATGCCGCCTGCCGGTGTGCCGTGGGGCAGGTTTACCCTGCCGTTATGTACCACAACGCCGTTAATTGTGATTCTCAGGGCATAGCGGTTTACCGGAACCTGGGAATGGTCATCAAGTACAGCACGGATTACCAGCTGTGGCCTGAAATTGCCTGCTACCAATAAGAATGCAGGTGTGTTGAAGGTCCAGGTACCCCTGTTCCCGGTGTATAAAATATCAGCATTTCTGCTTGGGTTTCCATAATTGGGATATCCGGAAAGCTCTTTGAACAGTACCACTGTCACAACCGCCGGATTGTTGCTTAGGATTGGGGGCGGGTCACCGGCTATCCTGGCAGGCTGGTTTTGGACTTCCAGATATGGCTCCTGGGGCGCCGCGTTTTGAAACGGCATTGCTGAAGTGGGATATGAATTTATTCTGCCATAATCGTCATAGCCATTATAGTAATTTGAATATTGTGCATTTTGGTCATAAAAAGGGCAATTAAAATCTTCTGGTAACATTTGCTCACCTCCTTATACCATATATTATTCGGATAAGGTGAAATATGTTATCCGCTCACTCAAAGTATTAAAAACACATCTGCCGGATGAAGGCAGATGTGTTAAAATAATTTTCGACAATTTACAACCCAACAAACCAAAACTATACTATGTTTACAATTATTTTACAAATTTTTATTCGTGCTTTATTGCACTATGACGGGCAAAGGTTGACTTTTTTTGCAGTAGGAAATATAATAATAAACTATGGAAAGGATACTTATGCTGGATTGATTAGATTTTGAAAAGGAATGAGCTAATATTGAAGAAATATGATTACCTGATAGTTGGCAGCGGCCTTTTCGGCGCGGTGTTTGCCAGACAGGCAACTGACCGGGGCAAAAGGTGCCTGGTGATAGAAAAACGCAATCATATTGGTGGTAATCTGTATTGCAGTAATATAAACGGCATCAACGTCCATGTATACGGCGCGCATATATTCCATACAAGCAACCGCACGGTATGGGAGTATGTCAATAAATATGTTGAATTTAACAGGTTCACGAATTCGCCTATCGCTAACTACAAGGGAGAGATATACAATCTCCCTTTTAACATGAATACCTTTAGCCGTATGTGGGGCGTTATTACCCCTGAAGAAGCAAAGAAGAAAATCGCCGAGCAAAGGGCTGCTATTACCCATGAGCCACAAAACCTTGAGGAGCAGGCCATCAGCCTTGTGGGATATGATATATATGCCAAGCTGATAAAAGGCTACACCGAAAAACAGTGGGGAAGGGACTGCAAGGAGCTTCCGCCATTTATCATCAAGCGCCTGCCGGTCAGGTATACCTATGACAACAACTATTTTAACGATTTGTATCAGGGGATTCCCATCGGAGGGTATAATGTCCTCGTCGAAGCCCTTTTAGAGGGATGCGACGTAGAACTTGGAGTCGATTTCAACCAGCACCGCGAGAAATATGAGAATATGGCTGATAAGGTAGTTTATACCGGTACCATAGATTCATATTACGGGTACAGGTTTGGCAAGCTTGAGTACAGGAGCCTGAGATTTGAAACCGAGGTGCTGGATATTGACAATTACCAGGGGGTCGCCGTGGTCAATTACACCGACAGGGAAACCCCGTATACCCGCATAATCGAGCACAAACACTTCGAGTTTGGCACTCAGCCGACAACCGTTATTACACGGGAATATCCTGCTGACTGGCAGGAGGGCATGGAGCCGTATTACCCTGTGAATGATGGGAGGAATAACCAGCTTTATCAAAAATATGCCGAGCTGGCGGCGAATGAGCCCAAAACCATTTTCGGAGGGCGCCTTGCCGAGTATAAATATTATGATATGGATAAGGTAGTTGAGTCGGCATTGGCTAAATCAGAACAGGAACTCGGTTGATTACCCTTTAAGTTTAGTAGGAGTGTTAAAAATGCAGGATATAAAAATCAGCGTTATAATGCCGGTATACAAGGTTGAAAAATACGTTGGAAGAGCCATCGAGAGCATTTTAGCCCAGACACTTAAAGAATTTGAGTTTCTGATTGTCGATGACGGGTCTCCTGACAACAGCGGCAAGATTTGTGACGAATATGCCGCTAAGGACTCCAGGATAAGGGTTTTTCACCGTGAAAACGGCGGCGCGCCGTCGGCAAGAAATATGGCCATGGACCACGCCCAGGGCAAATACTATTATTTTATGGATGGGGATGACTGGGCGGAGCCTACCATGCTTGAGGACATGTATGAGCTGGCGGAGAAAAACAACGCCCAGCTTGTAGTTACGGGATATTTTATAGACACTTATTACAGCGATACCGAATATATCACATTCAATCAGGTTCAGCCCGACGCTGTATATGACCAGAAATCCTTCAGGGAAAACGCGTATAAGCTGTTTGACTGCAACCTTCTTTACACCCCCTGGAACAAGCTTTACAGCAGGGAGTATGTGGACAGCAAGGGCATCCGTTTCCCCCAGACCTTCTGGGACGACTTCCCCTTTGTGTTAAGCGTAATACGGGATGTGGAGCGGGTTGTGGTTTCCTCTAAGCAGTATTATCACTTCATCAGGGCAAGGGCGGAATCAGAAACTGCTGTTTATCGTCCCAATATGTATGAGAAAAGGGAAGAAGAACACGGCTGGATGCTGGATTTATACAGGCATTGGGGTGTCAGCGACGAGGCAAGCCAGGAAATGATTGCCCGCAGGTATATTGAAAGGCTGATAGGGTGCATTGAAAATGTCACCAACCCAAGCTGTAAGCTTTCATATTCCGAAAAAAGGAAAAAAATTAAAGAAATGTTAAACGGAGAGCACGTAAAACCCTGCCTTAGATTGGCAAAGCCCCGCTCCCTGATGATGAAGCTGATGCTTATCCCTGTCCGGTTAAACAATGTCACCCTGACAATGGCGGAGAGCAAGGTTATTTCAAAGGTCAAATCCAGCAATACACGGCTGTTTGCAACCCTCAAGGCAAAAAGATAGCCGGTTACGCAGGCCTTCGGTAAGAAATGCCGATAGAAAATAGAAAGGATATTTCAAGTGGACAAGCCGTTTTTGTCTATCATCATGCCCGTTTACAAGGCGGAAAAATACTTGCCTAAATCAATTGAAAGCATTCTCGGGCAGACTTTTACGGATTTGGAGCTTATTCTGGTGGATGACGGTTCTCCTGACCGCAGCGGCGAGATATGCGACAGTTACGCCGAAAAGGATAAAAGGGTCAAGGTCATCCATTTCACCGAAAACAAGGGCGTTACAGTAACCAGAAATACGGCTATGCAGCAGGCAA
>DUMT01000100.1 GCA_012839705.1 Clostridiales bacterium
AAAGCAGGCAGTTTTCTGCCTGCTTTTATTATAATTTTTATTCTGCTTCCCAAATATAGCTATCATAATAAGCGCGTTAAATATCGTTTCTTAATAAATCTTCATATGTTTCAGCTTTGACAACCACGCGGGACTTGCCATTATTTACCATAACAATAGCCGGGCGCGGCAACCTGTTATAATTGGATGACATGGAATAATTATATGCACCGGTAGCAAGAACCGCCATAATATCCCCGCGCTGGCATTGCTGAAGCATAGCATCCTCCTGGATAAGGTCACCGCTTTCGCAGCATCGCCCTGCGATAGTGTACTTGCAATTTGCAGGCTGGTTTGCCTTGTTCGCAATCAAAGCGGTGTATCGGGATTTATAAAGGGCATAACGCGGGTTATCCGGCATACCGCCATCAATGCTTACATATGAACGTATACCCGGTATATCCTTTACGTTTCCAACGGTATACAGCGTTATGCCGGCTGGAGCCACAATAGACCTGCCCGGCTCGATAACGATAAAAGGAACCGGAAGGTTTAATTCAGCGGCTTTTTTCTTCAGGGCGCCAGAAACTAATCGCATATATTCAGAATACTCTTTTGGGCAATCGTCATTGGTGTAGCGTATACCAAAACCGCCGCCAAGATTAAGTTCGGTCAAAGTAATTCCGGTTTCCCTTCTCACCTGTTCCATGAACCCAAGCATAACTTCGGCAGCAAGAATAAACGGCTGCTCATCAAAAATTTGTGACCCGATATGGCAATGCAAGCCTTTAAGCGAAATGCCATCCAAATTTGCGGCGATTTTTGCAGCTTTAATGGCATCGCCATTTTCAAGGGTAATGCCAAATTTGGAATCAATCTGCCCCGTCTTGACAAAATCGTGGGTATGAGCCTCAATACCAGGGGTGATTCTCAGGTATATACTGGCTTTTTTGCCTAAAGAAGTCGAAATTTCAGATAATAAATAGAGTTCGGTAAGGTTGTCGACAACAATCCTGCCAACATTATATTCCAGAGCCATGCGCAGTTCTGATTCGGTTTTATTGTTGCCGTGAAAATAAATGCGCTCAGCAGGAAAGCCAACCTGCATGGCGGTATACAACTCGCCGCCGGATACAACATCTATCCCGCAGCCTTCCTGCATAACAATGCGGTGTATCTCTTTAAAGCAGCATGCCTTGCTGGCATATGCCACCATACCGCCATTTTCATAATTTTCATCAATCGACTTCTTATACTCACGCAAGGCATTTCTTATAAAATTTTCATCCATAACATATAGCGGGGTTCCGTAATGGTTTGCCAATTCAACCGCATCACAGCCACCAATTGTTAAGTGCCCTTTTTCGTTGATGTTTAAGTTTTCCGAAATAAGCAATTTAACCACCCTTAAATTTAGTCTTGAGTTACAGAATCAATAATACCCCGCAACTCCCCTATTCCCTCCCCTGTTTCTGATGAAACGGGGAGAATTTTGATGCCTTCAAAATCAGAAAACTGATTATCAAAATCTTGAATCCGCTGAGCTATTTCAGACGTGTTAAGCTTATCCTTTTTAGTTAAGACAATAACAAAAGGTATTCCGTACTCTACCATATAATCAATCATCTGAAGGTCGTCCTTTGTCGGTGGGTGCCTTATGTCAATCAGCTGCACTACCAAACGAAGGTCCCTGTCAGACTGAAAATATGCCGATATAAGGTCTGCCCAGCGTTTCTTTTCGGATTGTGGCACTTTTGCGTATCCATATCCGGGCAGATCAACCAGCCGCAAACCGTCAAGCCTGAAAAAGTTAATTGTACGGGTTTTGCCAGGCGTTGAACTTGTTTTCGCAAGGGATTTCTTTTTTACAAGCTTGTTGATAAGGGAGGATTTGCCTACATTTGACCTTCCCGAGAATGCAATCTCAGGCATTGAAGGATTGGGAAACTGGCTTGGAAGTGCCGCTGATATTTCAAACACAGCAGATTCAAGCTTCATGCCAAAACAGCCTTTCCACTTGGTTTCAAAAAACTATAACGTTATTATATCACGAAACCTGAACATTATTGAGGGACAGTAGGTTGCATATCATCAGACACAGGTGCGGAGATAAAAATTTTATCGGATTTGTTTTCCATGCTTTCAATGTTGTCCTGTGGAAGTGATACCAGAGCGTGTTTTATAACTGTATCCATATGGTCAACTGTAATAAAACTAATGTTTTTACGGACAACCTCATCCACTTCAGCCAAATCGGATTCGTTGCCGCTGGGAATAAGAACGGTTTTTATGTTGTGGCGGTAAGCCGCCATAGCCTTTTCCCGCAGCCCTCCGATAGGAAGTACACGCCCCCGCAGGGTAATCTCACCTGTCATGGCAATGTTTCCATTTACCGGGATTTTAGTCAATGCAGAAATAATCGCAGTGGCAATGGTAATACCGGCGGAAGGACCGTCTTTTGGAATGGCGCCTTCGGGAACGTGGATGTGGATATCCTTGGTTTTATAAAAATCATTCTCAATCTTAAGCTCGGTAGTTTTGCTTCGGACATAGCTTATGGCTGTCCTTGCGGATTCCTTCATTACATCTCCCAGCGAACCGGTAAGCTCTATCTTCCCTGACCCGTCAAGAACCGCAACTTCAACAGGCATTAATTCTCCGCCCACCGATGTCCATGCAAGCCCGTTTACTATTCCTATCTCGTTATTTAGTTTATTCGCGTCTTCTTTGTATTTCCTTGGCCCTAAAAACTCCTCAATGTTTTGCGGAGTAATCTTTATCGACTTTGCATTGCCCTCAACAATCAGGCGGGCTGTTTTGCTGCATATTTTTCCTATATTGCGTTCAAGCGAACGAACCCCGGATTCCCTTGTATAGCTGGCAATAATATCGTGAATAGCGTCGTCAGATATGCGCAGCTGGCGAAGTGTAATCCCATGGCGTTTCGCCTGCTTCTTTATAAGATGCTCTTTTGCTATATGGAATTTCTCGTCGGCTGTATAGCTTGGGATTTCAATTATTTCCATCCTGTCATACAGTGGGCGTGGTATGTTGCTTATGTCGTTTGCAGTGGTAATGAAAAGAACCTGGGACAAATCATAAGGGATTTCTATGTAATGGTCGCGGAATGCATGGTTTTGTTCGGAATCCAATACCTCAAGCATTGCAGATGAGGGGTCCCCGCGGAAATCGTTGCTCATTTTATCTATTTCATCCAGCAAAATGACTGGGTTTGATGAACCCGCAAGCTTTATGGCATTGATAATCCTGCCAGGCATAGCCCCGATATATGTGCGCCTGTGGCCGCGGATTTCAGCTTCGTCCCTAACCCCGCCAAGAGAGATACGGACAAACTTTCTCCCCATTGCTGCGGCAATGGATTTTGCAATAGAAGTTTTGCCTACTCCCGGCGGGCCGGCAAGGCAGATAATCTGTCCCTTAATATCCGGGGTCAGTTTGCGTACAGCCAGCAGCTCAAGGATTCTCTCTTTAACCTTTACTAATC
Organism: Clostridiales bacterium; assembly: GCA_012839705.1. Taxonomy (GTDB): domain Bacteria; phylum Bacillota; class Clostridia; order Oscillospirales; family Acutalibacteraceae; genus Avimonas. The sequence goes on from DUMT01000100.1 coordinate 3,485, forward strand.
CGTAATGGTCGCGGTCCAACAGCTTCTGGGCTGATTCAAGGTTGATATTATCCTTTGTGAAATTATTCCACGGCAACGCCAGGCATGTTTCAATATAATTTCTAACAACGGTTGCTTCATGGGAGCTATAAGGCATGCGTGAAAGCTTGTCGCATTCTTCAAGCAGCTTCTTTTCCACTTCCTCGCTCAGCTGCAAACTCTTAATGCGCTCGCGGTATTCGGAAGCCTCATCCTGAGGGCTGTCGGTGTTGCCAAGTTCCTGATTTATCGCCCTGAGCTGCTCCCTTAAATAGTATTCCTTCTGATTTTGATTAATCTGCTCGTGAACCTTTTGATGAATTTTTTGTTCAATAGAGAGAATGGAAACTTCCCTGGCCAATATAACTAAAAGCTTTTCAATACGCTTTTCAGGGTTAATGGTTTCAAGAAGTTCCTGTTTCTCTTCGGTTTCAAGCATTATATTTGAGGCTATGTAATCAGCCAGATAACCTATATCGTCAGCCGCTGATACTCCAAGCATCACATCCGGGGCGATTTTAGCTGATAAAGCGGCATAATTTTCAAAGCTTATTTTGCATTCCCTAAGCAAAGCAAGAGAATCCATTTCATTGGGAACAATCCTTGGCACACATTCGCGGACATATACCCTGTAGTACGGGTCGGAACTCAGGACTTCCTTAACCTTGGCACGGTACAGCCCTTCAACAAGCACCCGGACATTGTCTCCGGGGAGCCTTAAAACCTGACGGACTTTTGCTACAACGCCAACAGAATACATTTCTTCGATATCAGGGTCATCATCCCTGATATCCTTTTGGGTTACAAGAAAAATCGTCTGGTCGTCAGACATGGCATCATTTAAAGCAAGCAGGGATTTCTTCCGGCCTATATCAAAGTGCAGCAGCATGCCAGGGAATACAACCAATCCCCTGAGAGCCAGCAGCGGAAGGTTTGCAAGGCGGGCAATCCTTCTTTTATTTTCCACAGCGATCATCCTTTCAGGATTACCTTTTATTCAGAAAGGGCCAAACGAAAATGCTACCGGATTTAACGCAGCATTCATCATCTGACCCTTCTCGTAAAATATCAAACTAAGTTAAATTGGGATAAAATAATGAAACTTTAGCAACTATGCCGTAACCTGGCGCCTGGAATTGCGGCCTTTTGTCGGCAGTTTTTGCCTTGCAGGCTTGCGCTCCGGATTTGTGATTATTTCTGGTTTGCCTTTATTCTCAACAAAATCCTTGGTGATTATAACTTTCTCAACCTTGTAGTCAGAAGGAACTTCAAACATAAGGTTGGTTAGCAAACCCTCCATAACCGATCTCAACCCACGTGCGCCTGTATTCAGCTCTGTGGTCTTTTTGGCGATTGCGACCAAAGCATCCTCGGTAAACTCCAAAGCAACATTGTCAAGGGCAAAAAGCTGTGTATACTGTTTTACCAAAGCATTCTTGGGCTCGGTAAGTATTTTTACAAGTGTTGCTTCGTCAAGGGGATCAAGAGCAGTGATTACAGGCAGGCGTCCAACCAATTCGGGAATAATCCCGAATTTGATGAGATCCTGCGGCACCAGTTTTTTAAGAAGCTTCTCCTTCTGAATGTCTTTTTTGGAGCGGACCTCATTACCAAAACCCAGAGAACCGGTAGAAATCCTGCGCTCGATTATTTTCTCGATTCCTTCAAAAGCGCCGCCGCAAATGAACAGTATATTGGTTGTATCAATCTGGATAAACTCCTGTTGCGGATGTTTCCGCCCGCCGGACGGAGGTACGTTGGAGATAGTGCCTTCAATTATTTTGAGAAGGGCCTGCTGTACCCCTTCGCCGCTGACATCACGGGTAATAGACGGATTTTCACTGCGCCTTGCGATTTTATCAATCTCATCGATATAAATAATACCGCGCTCGGCTTTCTCAATATCATAATCTGCGGCTTGAATCAGCCTCAAGAGAATATTTTCAACATCCTCGCCGACATAACCGGCTTCCGTTAATGTCGTTGCATCGGATATGGCGAAAGGCACATCCAGAATCTTGGCCAGGGTCTGAGCCAAAGCGGTTTTGCCCACGCCGGTAGGGCCTAAAAGCAATATGTTGCTTTTCCCTATTTCGACATCGGAATTGGTGCCAAAATAAATGCGCTTATAATGGTTATATACAGCAACTGATAACGCAATCTTTGCCTCGTCCTGGCCAATAACATATTCATCCAGCCCCGCCTTTATCTCCTTGGGAGTGGGCAAAACAGAAGGCATACTGCTGGAATAGCTGCGCTTCTTATTTATAAGCCCTCCATCCTCAAGGATAGACTGGCAAAGCTCAACGCATTCATTGCATATATATACGCCCTGACCGGCTATCAAGCGCTGTACTTCATTCTGATTCTTGCCGCAGAACGAACAGCTTATCATTCTGGTATCGTCATTTTTTGGCATTGTCCGCTCTCCTCTTAAAAAAATCCGCTTAAACTAAAGTTTAACAAGAGTCAAAGACTGCTGCATAAAAACTTATTTGCGTTTTGTAATAATAGTGTCGATAATACCGTAATCTTTCGCCTGTTGTGCAGTCATAAAGTTGTCACGGTCGGTATCGCGCTCAATAACTTCAACCGGCTGCCCGGTCATTTCGGCTAAGAGCTGGTTCATCCTTCCACGGATATAAAGGATGCGGTCAGCCTGAATTTTAATATCGCTTGCCTGGCCATGGGAACCGCCGGATGGTTGGTGAATCATAATCTCGCTGTTTGGAAGCGCCTTGCGTTTGCCCTTTGCACCGGCAGCCAGGAGAAAAGCGCCCATGCTGGCGGCCATTCCAACGCAGATTGTGGAAACATCGCATTTTACAAACTGCATGGTATCGTAAATAGCCATTCCAGCAGTTATAGAACCGCCAGGGCTGTTGATATAAAGGTCTATATCCTTGTCCGGGTCCTGGCCTTCCAAATACAAAAGCTGAGCAACCACAAGAGAGGCAACAGCATCATTAATTTCTCCGGATAACATAATAATGCGGTCATTCAGCAACCTGGAAAAAATGTCGTAGCTGCGTTCCCCTCTACCTGTCTGTTCAATAACATAAGGTACCAAATTGCTCATAATCATCACTCAACCTTTCCTTTTGTATTGAAAATATAAGCCAATGTATTATTGCCTTAAAATAGCAATAATAAGCAAGATTTTAAAAAGATTATTCAGCTACTACGGCACTTTCTTTTACCAAATCCAGAGCCTTTGTAACAGCAAGGTCTTTTTCAAGCTCTTTCCTGGGAATGAAATTTTTAACCTTATCAACATCTATTTTATACATCTCGGCAAGCTTTGAGTACTCATTTTCAATATCTTCTTCAGAAACCTGGATATTTTCAAGCTGAGCTATTTTTTCAAGGGCGAGCCTGATTTTAACCTGCTTTTCAGCCTGCTCGCGGAAGGTGTTCCTGAAGCTTTCCATATCCATGCCGGTATAATTCAGATAAGAATTAAGGTTAAGGCCCTGGGACATCAGCCAGTTCTCAAAATCCCTTACCTGGTCGTCAATCCTGTTTTCATACATTGCCTGGGGGATTTCGCCTTTAAGGTTTTCAGCAAGCTGGTCGAGAAGCTTGTCTTCAAAAGCGTGCTCAGCAGCATGCTCCCTTTGATGCTCGAGCTTTGATTTAATATCAGCCTTAAGCTCATCCAGTGTTTCGAACTCGCTTACATCCTTAGCAAAATCATCGTTTACTTCAGGAAGCTCGGTAGCTTTGATTTCATGGATTTTGCATTTGAATACAGCTGGCTTGCCTTTAAGCTCAGCGTGGTAATCCTCGGGGAAAGTGACGTTTACATCAAATTCTTCACCGATTTTTTTGCCAATCATTTGGTCTTCAAAACCCGGGATAAAGTGGTTTGAGCCAAGCTTGAGAGTGTAGTTTTCCGCTTTGCCGCCTTCAAAAGGCTTCCCATCAACAAAACCTTCAAAATCAAAGGTTACGGTATCGCCATTATCAGCAGGCCTGTCCTCAACGGAAACAAGGCGGGAATTGCGCATCTGAAGCCTGTTGATTTCAGCGTCGATATCTTCGTCAGTTACAGGCTCAACCTTCTTTTCGGCTTTAAGGCCTTTATAGTCATTGATTTCAACCTCGGGCTTTACAGTGATTACTGCTTTGAATACCAAACCGTCTTTTCCGACGGATACAATATCAAGGTCAATTTTGTCTTCAACATATTCATAGCCGGATTCTTCGATAGCCTCGCTGAGGGCTGAGGGATACAAATCATTAATTGCATCTTCGTAGAATACGCCTTCGCCATAAATCTTTTCTACAAGCTGCCTGGGGGCTTTGCCCTTGCGGAATCCGGGAACAGATATCCTGCGGATATTCTTTTTATATGCTTTGTCGACAGCTGCCTCAAAAGAAGCGGCGTCCACTTCTACTTCGATTTCAACGCGGTTAGTATCAACTTTCGATACACTTTTCAAACTCATATTTACTTCCTCCTGTTACACATTAACGCAATGGACTAAATTATAACATAACATATAAATTTGCGCTACATATTTTGTAAAAAAAATTGAATAAAATTTCAAATTTATCTGACCAAGACAGGGGTAAAATTAATAGCGTCACAGGAAATCAGTTTCATTACAGTGCCATTTATTATTTGTGTTGGCGTCCTGCGAGCCAATGGGCCATGAACATGGCCGAAGTAACAAAGTCGTATCTGATATTTTTCTATTACTGATAAAATCTCCTCGCACCTTGAATCCCCCAGCGCCGGCGGGTAGTGCAGGAAAACAACGGGTTCCTTGCCGGTTTTAACGCCTTCAGCCAGTGACCTTTCCAGCCTGCCCACTTCCCTGAGCAGCACTTTCTTGTCATCGCTTTCTTCTGCGTCAAAAAACCATCCGCGTGTTCCGCATACCGCGAAATCGCCAACTACCTCGGCGCTGTTGTGGATAATGGAAAGTTTATCGAAATCGCTGGTTTGAAAAAAATTTTCAATTTTTTTACGGGTTGACCACCAATAATCGTGATTGCCTTTTAACAACAATTTCCTTCCTGGCAGGTTTTGCAAAAACTCAAAGTCTTTTTTTGCCTCTTCAAGATTCATTGCCCATGAAATGTCTCCGGCAATAACTACCGTATCCTCTTCAGTTACCAGGTTTCGCCAGTTGTTTTCTATACGGCTGACATAATTTTCCCAGCCCTGGAATTCATCCATGGGTTTGTCTGTCCCTAAAGACAAATGCAGGTCCGCAATGGCAAATAAAGACATAGCAAACTCCTTAAAATTTCAATTAGTGCTATTAATTTAATAACATATATCAAAGGTACCAGCAGATACTATTTTCGGACCAATGGTTTTCACCAGAAAGGAAGGTTTATTATGAGCATGTTTAAAGAGGACAAAAATGAAATGGTAACCCCTACTGTCTACTGCGATGTTAAAAACTGTGTTTATCATAAAGGCGAAGATTTATGCACCGCCGATAAAATCAAAGTTGGTCCGGCTCATGCAATCAGCAGCTACGATACCCTTTGCGGTACCTTCAAGCCTGAATCCAAGTAACAGCTTTTAGCCCTCGATGTGGAGCAGGCTATACACCGCCTGTTCCATGTCGGAGGGGTTACATACATTGGCAAACCTCACAGCTTTACCTTTAATGGAAAGCAGCGGTTCGGGAATCTCAAATGATGTTATATCATACAGCTTGTCCATTTTTGCAAACTCATCGGAGGATTCAAAATCCTCACCCAAAGCCTGTAAAACGCTTGCGGAAAATTTATACGGGTTAGCCGTCGAGGCTATTACAACAGGGGTATTGTCCCCTGTCTGTTCCCTGTAACTCATATACACCTTGACCGCAACGGCGGTATGGGTATCCAGCAGATATCCGTTTTTTTTGAAAACATCTTTAATGGTATCGGCTGTCTGGATGTCGTCACACCATCCGGCATGGAACAGTGACTGGATACTGTCAGCAATTGCGGCTGATACCCTGTATTCGCCTTTGGTGGCCAAATCGCTCATCAGGCGCTTTATTTCATTATCATCCCGACCTGAAAGGTCATAAAGCAGCCTTTCAAGGTTGGATGAAATCAGGATGTCCATCGAAGGAGATGTGGTGGTGTAAAACTCCCGGTTTTTGTTATAAACACCGGTTTGGATAAAGTCGGTAAGGACTTTGTTTTTATTTGAGGCGCAAATCAGGCGCGAAACCGGCAGCCCCATTTTTTTAGCGTAATACGCTGCAAGAATATTTCCGAAATTGCCCGTGGGCACCACAATGTTAATATTGTCTCCTAGCTTTATGCTTCCCCGGGCAACCAGGTCGCAGTAGGCAGATACATAATAAACAATCTGCGGCAGCAGCCTTCCCCAGTTTATGGAGTTGGCACTGGAAAACATCATGTTGTTTGCTTCCAGCCGCTTAGCGATTCTGGAATTTGTGAATATTGATTTAACACCGCTTTGGGCGTCGTCAAAATTCCCCTTAATTCCGCAAACAGCGACATTTCCGCCTTCCTGGGTTATCATCTGGAGTTTTTGCATATAGCTAACCCCGTCTTCGGGATAAAAGACAAGGATTCTTGTTTTTGCCGCATCCCTGAAACCCTCAAGGGCTGCTTTGCCCGTATCTCCCGAGGTAGCAACAAGAATGACAATCTCTTTTCCATCGGCTGTGCGGGAGGCGGATACCCTCATTAAATGAGGCAGTATTTGTAGCGCCATGTCTTTAAAAGCACAAGTAGGCCCATGCCAAAGCTCAAGTAGGTTTACCCCGTCGCCAAGCTGATGAAGAGGAGCGATATCCGGGTGCCTGAAACGCTCTTCGTTATATGCCAGGTTTGCACATTCCTTCACCTCGTCCCCGGTAAAATCGGTGAGGTATTTTGACATTATATATTCCGCCCGCTCGGGGTATTTTAAAGAAATCATATTTGAAATTTCTTCTAAAGTTAGTGCAGGTATCTCTTCCGGTACGAACAATCCCCCATCCTTTGAAATTCCCTGTGTTATCGCCTGAGATGAGGTTACGCGGACACTGTTGTCGCGTGTGCTGTTATACATCATAAAAATTTACACTCCTATTAGACAGGCGCCGGAATTTTGCGCCAGTGTATCAATTAAAATATACCATAAAGATATATAATATTAAAAGCGATTATAAAAAAGATAAGAAAAAATCGTAGCAATTACCGAAAAATATGCGATAAAGCAGGTAATTATCGTAATTTTTACTCTGCAGATATTCATACAGTCTGTGCATTACCTGAATTCCGCCCCATTCTGCGGGCAATTCGGTACCGTCAAAATCACAGCCAAACCCCAGCGTCTTTTCGCCGCCAAGGGACAGAAAGTGGTAAAGATGCCTTTCAAAGGTTTCAAAATCCTGTTTGCCAAGATGCTCGCCGCACAGGTTTAGCCCGACCAGGCCGCACCTGTCCCTGATTGCCTCGAACTGGCTGTCTGTAAGGTTGCGTTTGTGATTCCATATTGCCGCTGAAACCGAATGGCTGGCTATAACAGGCCCGCTTGCGATATCCATCACATCCCAGAACCCTGCCTGATTGAGATGGGAAACATCAGGTATTATATCCAAAGCTTCCATCTTATTTACAGCATTTTTGCCAAAATCAGTTAACCCTTCATCGCAATCCGATAAACAGCCATGCCCCAGTTCATTGGAGCCATTCCATGTCAAGGTGATAATCTTTACATCAAGCTCTTTCAACGTTTCAAGAGTTTCAAGGCTCCCAGCCAGGGCGGAACCACCTTCAACTGCGAGAATGGCAGCACATGTCCTGTTTTGAAATGCAATATCAAAATCATTTTTATTTTTTATTATATGGAATTTACTATTCCTGTCAGCTTCCATATGCGCCATTTTTATGATTCTGAGGCATTGCTGCTTTGCTTCCTCGCCACGGATGGAATCCGGCATCCAAACAGCAAAGGCCTGCGCCCAGCACTCAAATTCAAGCCCCCGCTCCAAATCCACATGCAGATTGTTTTTGGATAATGAGTGCCCGTCTTTTGCAATTTCGTAAAGAGTGTCACAGTGCAAATCAAAAAACTGCATACAAATCCCCCAAATCAAATGCCCCCTGGATATGGTCAATTTCAACTATCTCCATAGGGCGGTTTTTCCTTGTGACAATTTCAATGACGTCAAAACGCGGCTGAAGGTCAATATTGGTATTCTGAATATAAAGCATGGCAGTCTTAATGATACGGCGCTGTTTATCAATAGTCACAGCTTCCCTTGGGGCAAACAGCGCATCCTCGCTCCGCGTTTTAACCTCTACAAAAGCAATATACGGCTTTTTTGTGGCTATTATGTCAATTTCGCCAAATCTGCATCTAAAATTTGCTGTCAGAATCTCATATCCCTTTTCCCTTAAAAAACGGGCTGCCAAAACCTCCCCGGCAGCGCCTTTGGAAACTCCAGCCATAGTTTTTACCTCATTTTAATATATTTGTGAGAAAGCTGCGGCGGTGGATAGAGCAGCATCCATATTGTTGTATGAGCTGTATATGTAACGCGGTTCCGTAGCCTTTATGTTTTGAAAACTGGTAACAGGGATAATCCGAATCCAGCTCGCACATATAACGGTCCCTGCTGACCTTTGCAAGTATCGATGCCGCCGAGATGGATGCCGACAGGCTGTCTCCCTTAATAATATTATAAGCAGGTACCGGCAGCCCATGCGGGGTGCAGTTGCCATCCACCAGAATAGCATCCGGTTTAACTGAAAGCTGCTCAACCGCCCTCTTCATTGCCAGCATTGTGGCTTGGAGTATATTGTATTCTTCTATCTCTTCAACCGTTGAAAAAGCGATTGAATAAGCAAGGGCGTTTTCCCTAATCTGTTCAAATAGCATTTCACGCTTTTTCTCGCTCAGTTTTTTTGAATCGTTTAACCCTTCAATTGGTTTTTCCGGGTCCAAAATTACCGCAGCGGCAAAAACAGGGCCTGCCAGCGGGCCCCTTCCGGCTTCATCCACGCCGCATACCAGTTTATAGCCTTTACTGCGGTATTCGCTGTCAAACTCATAATTAGTCATTGTTATCAACTCTTTCGTGTTGTGTTAATGGCCTTTCAAGAGTTATCCTGCCGATTTTCCCGGCTCTGAATTCGTCTAGCAGCATGATTGCCGCCCTTTCGGTATTAACCTCATTACCCGGCATTAGCATACCGCGCTTTCTGCCAACAAGCTGCAAAAGTTCCCACCCGTCACCGTCAAAATCCGGTGGAAGCTTGTACCTCTGAACAAGCAAACCCCAGTATTCCTGTTTTAACAGGGTTAACAGCTCGCAGGCAAGTTCTTCTACATTCAAGACCTCATCCCTGATTGCGCCGGTTAAAGCCAGATTAATGGCGACTTTCTGGTCATCAAATTTTGGCCAAAGCACGCCGGGGGTATCCAGAAGCTGAAACCCGTCAGCGGTTACATACCACTGGTTTCCCCGTGTTACACCGGGGCGGTCCTCAACTTTGGCCTTGCTGCTGCGTGTCATACGGTTTATGAATGATGATTTGCCGGAATTTGGGATTCCTGCAATCATCATTTTAATGGCGCGGTTTACCATTCCCCTTTGCTTCCAGTGTTCGATACGTTCGGCGAGGACTTCATGCACCAGCGGGCTAAACCTGTTTAACCCATACCCGCTTTTGCAATCTACCGCCAATGAACAAAGCCCATGCTTACGAAAATATTCAACCCATAAATCGGTTGCAGCCTTGTCCGCAATATCTGATTTGTTCAACAGCACTATCCTGGGCTTTCCTGAAACAAGGGCGTCAAGGTCAGGGTTCCGGCTGCTAACCGGAATCCGGGCGTCTATAATTTCAACCACCAAATCCACCAGCGGAAGGCTTTCTTTAATTTTCCGCTTTGTTTTGGTCATGTGTCCAGGATACCACTGGATGTTATTCAACTTTATCATGCCTTTCTGAAAGGTTTAACCATTTCATCTTATTTAAAGGGTAAAACCGGAATATAGCTTTACCAACTATATCCTTCTCATTCACAAAACCAACTTCAGCAGAACGGCTGTCTTTTGAGTTTTCCCTGTTGTCACCCATGACAACAAGATAGCCTTTAGGCACTTTTTTTGTACTGGTGCCAAAATCATGTACCAGGGTTTTGCCTTTAGTATATTCTTCCTCCTGAACCACGCCGTTAAGCACAACTTCTCCGGTATCCGGAAGTATTGCGATTTCATCACCGCCTACCGCAATAACCCGTTTTACCAGCGGTTCCTGGGTATATCGGTCAATTACAACAATATCCCCCCGCTGAGGGCGGTACATGAATGTTAACAGTATCAGCCTTTCGCCGTCGTGAAGGGTAGGGTTCATCGAGTCCCCCTCAACCCCAACAATCCTGAAAACAAATATGAATGCCAGTACCACACAAACCAGAGAATATAATGCAGCGCCTACCCATTCATACAGGCCGGATATAATCCGCCATACAACCTTGCTTTGATGGAGCTTTTTTCTGAAACTGTTTAAGCTGTTAATATTTGACGGGAGCACGTTGAACTTTTGTGACGACATTTTAATACAGCCCTCCAGCGCGGCTTATGGGATAAAATCTGAACAATGCTTTGCCGATTATATCTTCTTCCCTTACAAGGCCAATATCATACATAAAGCGGCTGTCCCGGGATTCTTCACGGTTATCACCCATTACAAAAACATATCCTTCCGGAATAGGTTTATCCTTATATTCGTTTTGGTAATCAATAGGTTTTGTAACCCCAACAATATAAGGCTCTTTAAGGGTTTTCCCGTTCACCTTAACCTCAAAGGTATCTTCATCTATTTCAAGGGTATCTCCGCCGACTGCAATAATGCGTTTGACCAGAGGTTCCTGATTATACCTGTATCTGTTGATAATAACAATATCCCCGCGCTTTGGGGTATACAGAAAGCGCGAGATTACCAAACGTTCACCGCTTTGAAGGGTATCATACATTGAATTTCCGTTGACACCGACAATCCTGAAAAGAAAAGTAAAAATAACGGAAACGCAAAGCAGTGAAAAAACAGCAGCTTCCACCCATTCATAAATGCCTTTAACCAGTTTCTTTTGGCTTTTATCCCATTTGTTGAATTCAGGAATTTGCGGCATAGAAGTCATCCCTTTTTAGAATATTATAAAAAAGCTGATGCCATCTTATAATTATACCACATATTATGCGCAAAATAAAGAAAAAAAGGGACATAAAGCCCCTTTTTTACCATAAAAATTCACTATTATCCACGAACCTGAATTATTTGTTGATAATCTGCTCTTTAACCTTAGCGGCCTTGCCAAGGCGGTCACGGAGATAGTACAGCTTGCTGCGGCGAACTTTACCGTGGCGAACAACCTTGATATCCGCAACATTGGGAGAATGGAGAGGGAATACCCTTTCAACGCCAACGCCATAGGATACGCGGCGGACTGTAAAGGTTTCGGAAATGCCGCTGCCTTTCCTGGCAATTACAGTACCCTCAAATGCCTGAATCCTTTCACGCTCTCCTTCGCGGATTTTAACGTCGACACGCACAGTGTCACCGACAGAAAATTTCGGAACATTCTGCTTCAAACTGTCATTTGCAATGATTTTAAGTGCATCCATCTTAATTTCCTCCTTAATATTCAGACATTCATGCTACATTCAGCAGAGGACTGTCCGCTTTAACACCATCGCCGCACACCAGTTTAACCCTGTTTTGCAGCAGATGATATTAACCCCCGCGAGGATGATTTCCTCGTGGTCATAAAACACCGATATATATTACCACAAGTTTCAAAAAATTTCAATATATATTTTATTGAAAATTAAAACAAATTGCCTCCGCACGCATAAACCATCTCTTTGGCTTAATAAATCCAATAAACTGACAATATAATGAAAAATCCGAACATTTCAAAACAGCGGTTGCCGTCCTGAATGGTTCGGATCTTGATGGTGCCGCTGACC
>DUMT01000101.1 GCA_012839705.1 Clostridiales bacterium
ACAATGCTTAACATGTTACACCTCAACATCCGTAGTTCACTCTTGTATTGTATTTCAAAAACTCGCCAATTTCAAGAGCCGCAAATATTTTTGTAGGGTTATAGTGCGACAAGTTAACAATTAATAATAATTTTGTATATTTTCCCTTTCCAATGCATATACTAACAGATACACCCAAAGAGGTTTTTTCGCCAGTCCTAAACATTCTGCAATATCAAAAAAACGCCATCAACCTTGACAGGTCGATGGCGTTTAATAATTAATTCTCTGCTTCGCTAACAGCAGTCTCAGCAGCATCATCTTCGGAGCTGTTCTTTTTCTCACCTATAGAAAGCACAGCGTTTAAGATAATACCAAAGATGGCAGCGCCGGCAATACACGGGACTGTGATGCCGAAGAACGGGATATTGCCGCCAAAGGCATAATTGCCGCCTAAGCCAATTACCATAATTGTTGCTATTACGGCTATATTCTTTGAGGAGAACATGTCCACTTTTTTATCAATCATAATCGCAATACCCTGGGCTGCAATAGCGCCAAAGAGGTAAATCTCAAGCCCGCCGATTACTGCTTTGGGTATGGCATATATTGCGTTAATGAGGGGTGTGAAGAAGGATATTACCATGGCGATTATGGCAGCTACAATGAGTACCGGTACTGAGAAAACATTGGTTATGGCCATTGTGCTGATGTTCTCGCCATAGTTTGTACCGGCAGGGCCGCCGATAAAGCCGGTGATTATATCGCCGATACCGTCGCCGATAAGGTTCCTGTCGAGCATGCCGGCAAGGTTATATCTTTTGTCAGACTTCTTCTTTTTGGCAAGGTCGTTAACGTAAACATCAAGCTGGAACATATGGGCTGTGGATTCCGGGATGGTTGCAAGGGCTATCGGCATGATGGATGCAACCGCAACCCAGGAAATCTTGGGGAAAGTGAATTTTGGCACAGCAAATATTGCATTCGACTGGTTTTCAATCTCCCTGAACATGTTCATATCCTGGCCGCCGATTAGATATATCAAACCAGCCACAGCGCATCCTGCCAGGGCGCCTAAAAGGAGCGGCAACTGTCCGAGGAAGCCTTTGAGATACCTTGAGAACAGTATTGTGGACAAAAGGGTGACAAGGGATACAACCCAAACCCAGTTGGTATTTACTACAGTTGCGGCAGCGCCTTCCGCAAGCTGCTCAGGTGCAGCGTCGCTGAGCGCTGTGCCTGCAAGGGTCAAACCAATAATCATGGCGATAGGGCCTGTGATTGAGGCAGGCAGTATTTTCTCAACAGCCTTTGAGCCTACAGCCTTTACCAGAAGGCCGGCAGCGATTGAAACAAGGCCGGACATCATGATACCAAACTGTGCGTATGCAAGGACTTCACCGGGAAGCACTTTGCCAGGTGACCAGGCTTTCAACGCCTCCTGGGCCGTGGGGCTGATCTCATTAAAAAAGGCCTCGTTAGCGAACAGCCCTGAAATTGCAGACAAATATGAAAAGCTGGAACCGTAATAGAGCGGGATTTTCCTTCCTGTTACAAGGATAAAGCATATGGTTGCAAATCCGCTGGCAAAAATGGTAACTGAAATCTGGAACCCGCTGATTAGTGCTACTGCAACCGTGGCAGGGAACATAACGATTACCTGCTGGATTGCATAAAGCAGCAACTGATAAAGCTTGGGCCGTTCATCGGGCAAATAACCGATCGTTTGATTTTTGACCATACATAACCTCCTCAAAATTCGGCAAAATTTACCAGACAAAATCCATCTACTAAATTTTTCACGATATTATGACATAAAATTGCCTGGATGTAAAGCCTAAAATAAAATTTCTTTAAAATTTTTTTAATTTTTCTGAAAAATTGAAAAACTCTCTTGATTGCAGGATTTAAAAAGGTGTGATAAAATCAAATAAATTTCCATTTTGTTTTGGGGTGATGATATGACGGGTAAAATGGACATGCCATTGCGCTACCTTAAAGGCGTTGGCGAACGCCGTTCCCAGCAGTTTGCCCGTCTTGGCATCACAACACTTGGCGATTTGATAAATTTTTACCCCCGCAACTATGAAGATTGGTCCAATATAGTATCTATTGCAGAGGCGCCTTTTAACCAAACTTGCTGTATAAAAGCCACCGCAATCACTGAGCCTGCGGAAAACCGCGTCAGAAAAGGTTTGACACTTTATAAATTCAAAGTCAGCGACGGCACTTCCACAATGATGATAACCATATTTAACAGCAAATATGCCGCCGAAAAAATCAAACCAGGCTGTGAATACCTTTTTTACGGGCAGGTCGGCGGGAATTTCAACCACCGGGAAATGGCTGCTCCCCAAATCGAAACTCCTGGCAGCGGGACGCGCATAAGGCCAATCTACCGCCAGACCGAAGGGTTGAACTCCCGATATATTGAATCCTGTGTGAGCCGTGCTTTGGAAATCCTGGACAAAGAACTGGACAGCGACCCTATACCTGCCGACATCAGGCTTAAACACAACCTTTGCACCAGGCGGTTCGCAATTGAAAATATACATTTCCCCAAAAATGCTGAGGACATAAACATAGCAAGGAAACGGCTGGTTTTTGAGGAATTATTAATCCTCCAGTTAGGGTTATTGAAAATTAAAAGCCGTTCCCGCAGCAGTAACACCGTCTTTATCTGCAAAGACTATACTGACGAGTTTGCTTCCCTTCTTCCCTTCAAATTAACCGACGCGCAAGCCCGCACCTTAAAGGAATGCATCGGCGACATGCAGGGCGAGTATCCAATGAGCAGGCTGGTGCAAGGGGATGTAGGCAGCGGAAAAACTGCTGTCGCCGCCGGCGCAGCATACACTGTAATCAAAAATGGATACCAGGCAGCTTTGATGGCGCCGACGGAGATATTGGCGGAACAGCATGCCACCTCCCTGACCTCCCTGCTTTCAAAAGGCGGAATTAAAGTCGGGATTCTTACCGGTTCCCTAACCGCTTCGCAAAAGCGCAAAACTTTGGAAGAGCTGTCAACGGGGGAAATAGATTTGGCGGTGGGAACCCATGCCCTCTTATCTGAAGGAGTTGAATTCAAAAAGCTTGGCCTGGTCATTACCGACGAGCAGCACCGGTTTGGCGTTGCCCAGAGGGCAAAACTGGCCGCCAAGGGTATAAACCCCCATATCCTCGTCATGTCCGCCACACCAATCCCCCGTTCCCTTGCCCTTATTTTATATGGTGATTTGGATGTATCAATCCTTGACCAGCTGCCTCCCGGCAGGAAGCCGGTGGAAACTTATGCTATTAACAGCGAAAAGCGGGAGCGGGCTTTTAACTATGTAAAAAAACATATTGACGAAGGCAGGCAGGCTTATATTGTTTGCCCACTTGTGGAAAACGGCGAGGAAAGCGATTTGGCATCAGCCACCGAATATGTGGAAAAGCTGGCTAAAGGGGCTTTCAAAGGGTACAAACTTGGGCTGCTCCACGGGCGAATGAAGCCGGCGGAAAAAGAAAAAGTCATGGATATGTTCGCAAAGAACGAAATTTCTGTATTGGTATCCACCACAGTTATTGAAGTCGGGGTTGACGTCCCCAACGCTGCGTTAATTGTGATTGAAAACGCCGAAAGGTTTGGGCTTGCCCAGCTCCACCAGCTGCGTGGGCGTGTAGGGCGCGGTTCCCACAAGTCAACCTGCATCCTGATTTCTGACGCTCAGAACGAAGAAGCCGTAAGAAGGCTAAAAATCATGTGTTCTACAAACGACGGGTTCAAAATAGCAGACGAGGATTTAAAGCTCCGCGGGCCCGGCGACTTTTTCGGAAACCGCCAGCACGGCTTGCCTGATTTAAAAATTGCCGATTTAAAAACCGATATGTCCATTCTGCGCTCGGCCCAATCGACAGCCCGGGAAATCCTGGCTATCGACTGCGATTTAAAATTGCCGCAACATCAGGAGCTTTCTAAGGAAATGGCAAAGCTGTTTGAAAAAGTCGGCGAGCATGGGCTGAATTAGACACAAAAGTTGTTTCGCCCAACACAGACAAAAAGCACAGGATTCAGTAAAAGAATCCTGTGCTTTAATATTTAAGATTTACGACAACCTGTATTTAAAATCTTCATATCCGAAAGACTTGACCAGCTCAATATCGCCATTTTTTCGCGCAATTGCAATGGAAGGCAATCTCATGCCGTTGAATGTGTTATTCTTAACCATTGTGTAATGCGCCATATCTCCGAAAACAACCCTGTCCCCTTCTTTCAAGGGAGCATCAAAGGAATATTCGCCAATTATGTCCCCTGCCAAACAGGTTGGGCCGCCCAAGCGATAGGTATATTCCTTTTCACCGGGCATCCCGCTGCCAAGTAACGGTGGCCGGTAAGGCACCTCCAGAACATCCGGCATATGGCAAGCCGCTGAAGTATCAAGGATTGCGATTTTCTTATCATATTCGATTATTTCCTTAACCGTGGCAACCAAATACCCTGCATTCAAAACCACCGCTTCACCTGGTTCCAGATAAACGGTTAGCCCGTAAGCCTCCTGGATGCGGTTTACTTCGGAAATCAGCGTTTCGACATCATAATCATCACGGGTAATATGATGCCCGCCGCCAAAGTTTAGCCAGCGGATTTCTTTAAGATAATCCCCAAATTTATCCTCCACAGCGGCAAGGGTGGTGACCAGGGCATCCACATTCTGCTCGCACAGCGCGTGGAAATGTAGCCCGGTAATGCCATTTGGCAAATCCCCTGTAAAGCCTTTTCTAGGAACACCGAGCCTTGAGTCGCTGGAACACGGGTCATACATCGGGTTCTGCTGGGTAGAACACTCCGGGTTAATCCGTATTCCGCAATGGCAACCGGCATCGAGCGCCCTTTTCCCGAATCTTTCCCATTGTTTAAAGGAATTGAAAACAACATGGTCGCAAATCTGGGTTATTTCCTCGAACTCCTCTTCATCATAGGCTGGCGAATATATATGGGTCTCACCGCCCATTTTTTCAAACCCGAGCTTTGCCTCATAAAGCCCGCTGGCGGTCGTCCCCTGAAGATACTGGCTTAACAGGGGATACAGTGAAAACATTGAAAACGCCTTCTGTGCCAGCAGGATTTTGCACCCGGTGCTGGAAGCAACCATTTTCAGTATTTCAAGGTTTTGGATTAATTTGGCCTCATCAACTATATAATATGGTGTTTTCAGAGAATAAATATCAAAATTCAGGTTCATTAGCAATCAGAGCCTTTCGGAATCAATTTTAGTCTACAATCTCCGGATTTTCGACAATCTTCCAAGGCAGCCCCCATTTATTAAGTGCATCCATGAATGGGTCTGGATCAAATTCCTCGACGTTGTAAACCCCTGGCTTATCCCATTTCCCGGTCATCAGCATCATGGCGCCAATCATTGCGGGAACTCCGGTTGTGTAGGAAACAGCCTGGGCTCCGACCTCTTTATAGCACTCCTGATGGTCACAGACGTTATAGATATAATAAGTTTTCTCTTTGCCATCCTTAACGCCTTTGAAAATACAACCGATATTGGTCTTGCCTTTGGTGCGGGGTCCAAGGCTGGCGGGGTCGGGCAGCACGGCTTTCAGGAACTGGAGCGGAATAATAGGACGTCCCTCGAACATAATCGGCTCGATTGAAGTCATGCCTACATTCTGCAGGCACCTTAAGTGGGTTAGATAGCTTTCGCTGAAGGTCATGAAGAAACGAATTCTCTTAAGCCCGCGAATATTCTTTGCCAGGGACTCAAGCTCTTCATGGTACAGCAGGTACATATCCCTCTCGCCGATTTCCGGGAAATCGTAAACCCTCTTGATTTCCATCGGCTTGGTTTCAACCCACTTGCCGTTTTCCCAATACCTACCGTTGGCGGTAACTTCGCGGATATTGATTTCAGGATTAAAGTTGGTAGCAAAAGGATAACCGTGGTCGCCTGCGTTGCAGTCGAGAATATCAATCTCGTGAATCTCATCAAAAAGGTGCTTTTGGGCATATGCTGCGAAAACTCCCGTCACACCGGGGTCGAACCCGCTGCCGAGTAAGGCAGTCAGCCCTGCGTCCTTAAACTTGTCGTGGTATGCCCACTGCCATTTATATTCAAACTTTGCCGTCTCCGGCGGCTCATAGTTTGCGGTATCCAGATAATTTGTCTTTGTTGCGAGGCACGCTTCCATGATTGTGAGATCCTGATAAGGCAGGGCAAGGTTCATCACCACATCAGGCTTGAAGCTTTCAATCAGGGGTATCAATTCCTCCACCTTGTCAGCATCAACCTGAGCGGTTGTAACCTTGGTTTTCCCGCCGTCCAGCTTCTCTTTCAGGGCATCGCATTTGCTTTTTGTACGGCTCGCAATCATTATTTCATCAAAAACTTCGCTGTTCTGGCAACATTTATGAGCGGCTACGCTTGCCACACCGCCGCATCCAATTATCAGAGCTTTACCCATTTATTTGACCTCCATAATCTAACATAAACTAAAACTTATTGTCTTTATTGCTTATTTCTCAAAGCCAACAGCAATTCCCGGAGCACCTTGCACGCCACCGCGGTTGAAACCCCGCTATGGTCGTATATAGGGCTTAACTCGTTAAGGTCACAGCCGACAATATTAAGGCGGCTGACTTTATTTATTGCGCCAAGCAGTTCGGTGAAAGTAACCCCGCCTGCCTCAGGCGTTCCGGTACCGGGAAATACTGACGGGTCTAGTATATCAAGATCAATGGTAAAATAAACTGGCTTTCCGGCAAGGGATTCTACAACCTTATCAAGCCCGTCAAAATTGAACTTGGTCATATTTATGTGGCCTTTAGCCCATAAAAACTCAGTCCTGTCGCCGGACCTTATGCCAAACTGGAATATCCTGTTATCCCCCAAAATATCCCATACCCGCCTGATTACAGTGGCGTGGGATAATTTTGCGCCGAGGTACTCATCTCTTATATCGGCATGAGCATCAAAATGTATTATATGCAAATCATTAAATTTTTTTGCGGCAGCCCTGACAGCTCCAAGGGTTACCAGGTGTTCACCGCCAATCATTAGCGGAATTTTATTATCCTGCAGGATTCGCGAAGTAAAATCCTCAATCATGTCCAAAACCGGGACAGGGTCGCCAAACCCCAGTTCCAAATCCCCTGCGTCAAACACTTTTGAATCCAGCAAATCCCTGTCCTGATAGGGGCTGTAGGTTTCAATCCCGTAGGAATCGGAACGGATAGCCTTGCTGGCGAAACGGGTTCCCGGCCTGAAAGAAGTGGTACAGTCATACGGGGCGCCGAAAATCACAATATCGGCATCGGAATACTCGCAGTCGCAGCCAATAAAAGTTTCAATATTCTTATTCAACGTCCTCAACATCCTCCAGCAATTCTTCTACATAGTTTGGCAGGGCAAAAGCCCCGATATGAAGCTGAGTGTTGTAATACCTGGTTTTAATGCCCATCTCCCGCCAGCGTTTTGGGTCATAATCCTTGATAGGATTATATTTTTTGGAGGCAAAACCGAACAGCCAGTGCCCGGAAGGGTACGTTGGGATATGCGCCTGATATACCCGGCTTATCGGGAATGACTGGACGATTCTTTTATGAATCCGCTGCATTGCGACTGCATCGTTGGGATAAAACGGGCTTTCATGCTGATTCACCATTATCCCGTCTTCTTTAAGGGCTTTATAGCAGTTGCCGTAAAACTCCTTTGTAAACAAACCTTCCCCCGGGCCAAAGGGGTCGGTTGAATCGACGATAATTAAATCATATTCATCCTTGCACTTGCGTATATACTTCATGCCATCCTGAATGTGGATGCTTACCCTCTCATCGTCAAACCCGCAGGCAGTTTGCGGAAGATATTCCCGGCATACATCAATAACCAGCTCATCAATCTCTACAACATCCACATGCTCCACAAACGGATATCGGATAATCTCCCTTACAACTCCGCCGTCCCCCGCGCCAATAACCAATATGCGCTTTGCCTCGGGATGGACAGCCATTGCAGGGTGGACAATCATCTCGTGATATATAAACTCGTCCTTCTCAGTCAGCATCATGTAGCCATCAATAACCAGGAACCTGCCAAACTCTTTTGACTCCAGAACATCTATCCTTTGAAATTCACTTCTTCCGCTATAAAGTTGGCGGTCAACCTTGATGGAAAACTTTGCGTAAGGGGTATGCGCTTCTGAATACCAGAGTTCCAATTTTTAAAACCTCCAGCAAGTTTTATTTTATAACCTTGATGTCTTTAACACCCAAATCCTCGGTCCCCGTCAGGAAACAGCCTTTTTCCCTTGCATATTCGATATAATCGATAATCTCTTTGGTAATCTTTTCCCCGGGGGCGAGAATCGGTATGCCGGGAGGATAACTCATGACAAACTCGCCGCTTATCCTTCCACAGCTATCTTTCAAAGGCATTGATTCCTTTTCGGCATAAAAAGCTTCCTGGGGCGGGATAACCACATTGGGGTTGATATATTCATGCTTAATCATCCCCGCCTTGTCCCGCCTGTATCGCCTGGCGATTTCGGAAAGGGCGCCCACCAGCCTTTCAATATCCTTGTAGCTGTCGCCGACCGAAATATAGGCAAGAATATTTCCAAGGTCCCCAAACTCAATCTGGATGTCATATTCATCCCTTAATATGTCATACACCTCAATTCCGGCAAGCCCCAAATCAAGGGTATTGACCGAAAGCTTGGAGATGTCAAAATCATATATGGTGTCACCGTTAATTATTTCACGGCTGTAGGCATAATAACCTTCGATATTGTTGATTTCATCCCTTGCATACTGGGCCATTTCCTTAACCTTTTCAAAAATCTTCTCGCCTTCTGTTGCAAGCCTTTTGCGGGAAAGGTCCAAACTTGCCAACAACAAATAAGACGCGCTGGTGGTCTGGGTGAGGTTAATAATAGCCCTGACAGCGTCCTTGTTGATCTCCTTCCCTACCAGAAGGAATGAGCTTTGGGTCAAAGAGCCGCCGGATTTATGCATGCTCACAGACGCCATATCAGCGCCGGCAGCCATGGCGCTTATCGGCATATCCTTGCCAAAATAAAAATGGGTGCCATGGGCTTCATCCACCAGCACCTTCATCCCGTGCCTGTGGGCAAGCTCAGTGATTTCCTTCAAATTGGAGCAAATGCCGTAATACGTCGGGTTGTTGACAAATATAGCCTTTGCATCGGGGTTTTCCTCAATCGCTTTCCTTACATCCGAGATAGACATTCCAAGGGAAATGCCAAGCTCATGGTTGAGGGCAGGGTTGACATATACAGGAATAGCCCCGCAAAGGATCAGGGCATTGATTGCGCTGCGATGAACGTTGCGAGGCAGTATGATTTTATCTCCCCGCTTGCAGACTGACAGAATCATAGCCTGCACGCAGGAGGTTGTCCCCCCGACCATTAAAAAAGCATAGGCAGCACCGAAAGCCTGGGCTGCCAGCTCCTCAGCCTGGCGTATAACCGAAGTGGGGTGGCATAAATTATCAAGGGGTTTCATGGAATTGACATCCACCGACATGCAGCGCTCACCGAGGAATTCGGTCAACTCCCTGTTTCCTCTTCCGCGTTTATGGCCTGGTACGTCAAAGGGAACCACACGCATACTTCTGAAATTTTCCAACGCCTCCGCAATAGGAGCTCGGTTCTGTGATAAACCGTCCATGACAGTACCAGTCCTTTCCGCGCCGCTACCCCGGCAAATTTAAATATTAAAAAACATTTGTGCCACTGAAAATCTCAATCATTTCCTGGCGCAGGCTGTTTGTAATTTCAAGCCTTGTCTTTGGTGGAATCTCGTAAACATCCGTGTTAAACAGGTAGTTCTTTAAATCAACTTCTTTAATCATCATCTTTGTGTGGAACAGATTGCTCTGGTAAACATTGATGTCGATGGCGTCATACTTTTCGAGAATTGACTTGTCAATGTAGTCCTGAATCGAGGTCATTGGATGGTCCATAAACAGCTTTTTGCCGGTAATATCCCTTGTAAAGCCGCGGACACGGTAATCCATTGTTATTATGTCCGAATCAAAGCTGCTAATCAGGTAATCCAGGGTGCTAAGGGGGGTAATTTCGCCGCAGGTGGAAACATCGATATCAACACGGAATGTTGCAATGCTGGTTTCTGGATGGAATTCCGGATAGGTATGGACAGTGACATGGCTCTTATCCAGATGGGCTACAACAGTGTCGGGCTTAAGTATCTCGGATTCCTTGTTCTTGTTCAGAGAACCCAGCATATTCTCCTCGGCAATCAAAAAGGTAACACTTGCCCCCTGGGGCTCATAATCCTGCTTGGATACGCTCAGGACATGGGCGCCAATCATTTCAGTCAGGGTGAAAAGGATATTTGTCAGCCTTTCGGAATTGTACTGCTCATCAATATAAGCAATATAATCCTTTTGCTCCCGCTCGGTCTTGGCGTAACAAATATCATATATATTAAAACTTAAAGACTTGGTCAGGTTATTAAAACCATAGAGTTTAAGTTTGTTAGCCATAGCAATCTACCTTTCCACAATACTATTCCGGGTTAACCCTGTTTATAGAAAAAATTAAATTATTTACTTAATCAGCCGATATATGATTTATATAAAAACAACCCAAGTGAAAAATGGCGCTTACCACAAATCACTTGAGTACGTTCTTCAATGCGTGCTTTAATTTTGATGAGTTACCTCATCCCTTTATTAAAATGCAGAGCGTCAGAGTCTATATAGCAAGAACTACTTTTACTACTCTTATTGACCGTTTCACAAGTGTTGTGTAAGTAATACACCCGGATATTAAGCAAATACAGATATTAACTTTAAAATCAATCAATAATGCAACATAAAGTTGCAATCGGCAGTTGACCCGGCTGTCCGTATGGCCTTGATTCCTAAAACTGGAATGGTCAATATTTCTTGCATTAGTTAATTAAATTAACTATAAGATGCGGCGATAAAACCCGCATAAAACTAGACCTCTGAAACTCAATGAGGCAACATAAGGAGTATACTATTGAAAGCCGCTATTGTCAATATTATTTTTGCTGAATATTGAAGAATTTAAGGGATATAAACTTACAAAAATGAAATATTTCCAAATAATGATATTTACTGCTATAAACAGGGTTTAAAGCAGCCCTCCCTGCTCTGCGATAACCCTTACCGGAAGCCACATTTGCCGCTTTTTCTCAAAGCTCATCGCCCGGGCAGGGCTGGTTGATGGCAGGGTAAATTTCTTAAGGTTTTCAAACACGTCGGGCTTCACCAGCCTTTTATAGTATATTTCCGCGTTTTTCGAGTTAAAAAACACGGCAACCAGGTTTGGACATTTTTCCTTAATAGCCTTGAAATCATTGGGTACGGGATTCTTAATTTCCGAATCCGCGCTGCCCTCCCTTTCACAGGTACAGATAACATCCCACAGGGCGATATGCTTTTCCTTCAAGAACCCAACCCGCTTGGAGTAATCATCGGGCGCTTGCTCGCCCCAAAGGCTGAATATAATAGGCCAAAACTTGTTCTGGGGATGCCCGTAATACTGCCTGGATTTCAGGGAAGCAACCGACGGCATGGTACCTAAAATCAAAACCCGCGCGTCAGGTTCCGCGATTGGTGGAAACCCTTCAATCATCAACAAAACTGCCTTTCGCTTGCCTTTTACCTTGTTTATAAACGAGGTTGACCTTCAGCGGAAAATAAAGTATTATTATATTATTATAATATTATTTTCAAATTACTCAATAAATCAATCAAATAAAAACTGCATAAATTTAACACATTATTTATTGAAATTTATATAAAAACTGGATTGGAACTGTTATGGGCAAAAAAGTCGAAGTTAAAACTTCTGAAAAAATAGATAAAATTATTGAAATCTTAAAGGGTATGTATCCTGAGGCTAAATGCTCCCTGGATTATAACAACCCTTTTCAGCTTCTTGTTGCAACAAGGCTTTCAGCCCAATGCACCGACGCCCGGGTTAACATGGTCACTCCAGCCCTGTTTGAGAGATATCAAGCGGTCGAGGATTTCGCACAGGCTGATTTAAGCGAGCTGGAGTCCTATATACGCTCCTGCGGGCTGTACAAGACAAAGGCTAGGGACATTAAGGCAATGGCGCAAATGGTTATTGAAAAATACAAGGGCGAAATACCCGATACTGTCGAAGAACTGACCAAACTGCCGGGCGTTGGAAGGAAAACCGCCAACCTGATTGTGGGCGATGTTTTCGGAAAACCCGCCGTGGTCACTGACACGCATTGCATCAGAATCTCAAACCGGCTGGGGCTATGCGACACAAAAGACCCGCTAAAGGTTGAGAACAGGCTCCGCAGCATCCTTCCTCCCGAGGAAAGCAACGATTTTTGCCACAGGCTGGTGCTTTTCGGAAGGGACGTCTGTTCCGCCCGCTCCCCACGCTGCGATATCTGCCCCCTGGCTGAATTATGCCCCAGCAGGCAAATATAGCTTAAATTACACGGAAAGCAAAATTTGATTTGGTAATTCTCATTTAGCCGGGATTCTAATGGCGGTTCTTTTGCCGCCAGCCTTGCATGTCAGGTTGCCAACAAAAAACCTGTAAACCGGAAAAGCAGCCGCGCTGAGCAATCCCCAAAGAACAGTATAAAGCAGGCTGACCTGACCCATGATGTTGAACATCAGAAAACTGTAATCCCAAACATCCATTTTCAGCAGTATATTGAACAGGCATCCGCTGACAAATTCAATCAAAGTGATTGCCAGGGCGCAGAGGGTACAGCGGATTACCATCCCCCTGCGGACAGTTTCGTGGATTCTTCCTATGACTAAAAAGCACAAGCCGCCGACAATGAACATTGTCCAATGGGTAAAACCTCTCCACAAAATCTCTATAAGGTTGTAAAGGCCTCCGCCTATTAAAAACAAAAATAAAGTACAGCGAATTTTCTCTTTTGCAGAAAGCCTGCTCATGAAATTTTGCCTCCTATATACGAACTACTTAATATAGGATACCCTGGCTATTCTTTAATATCGGAGAAATATTTTCCTGATATAATTTTTGGGGGTGTTATTATGATTCCCAATATTCTAAATATCAATAAAAACAATGCGGCGTCTTTAATAAACTCCCTTTCTGAAGCCAAAAAAGAGGTAAAGTCAATAACCGGTTTGAGCAAGAGCACCGACAACCTGGATATAAGCGAACAAACCAGGATGGCGATGTTCTATAATGCTGTCGCTGCCGCAGCGGGAACAAAAATAACGGTGGATTCGGATTCCCATGACGTAACCAAAAAGAAAGCAAATAACGAAGAATACGAAGAAGGGTATAACCAGAATGACTCCGCCGATGAAAACAATGACAATCCGCGGCAAAAAGCCGAAAAAAGTAATAATGACAATAAAGAAGGCGGCAGGGCTGTCACCTATCCCGGCAAACCCGGCAGCATTATCGACGTTAAAGTTTAATATGCCAACCTCCCCCGTTTTGATTAACGGGGGTATTTTTTTGCCTTCAACAAAGTGCAGGGCCAACCCGTCATAATATACGGACATTCAGAATAAAATATCTTATACATGTCCGTAATCTTCATACTAATTAAAGGAGTGACGCCAATGATGCCATTATCCATGGCTTCTGAGGGGTTGACACCTGCCCAGGTAGAACAATCGCGGCGGGAATTCGGGTCGAATGAATTGACCATGAAAAAAAGAAGGGGTTTTTTCAGGCAGTTTCTGGACAGTTTCGGAGACCCGATTATTAAAGTGCTGCTGGCAGCGCTGGCTATAAATATCATCTTCCTGTTTCGGAATTTTGAATGGTACGATTCTGTTGGAATCGCTATTGCCATATTCCTGGCGACCTTTGTATCCACCCTGTCAGAATACGGCAGCGAATCCGCTTTCGCTAAACTGCAGGAGGAGGCGGCAAAGGTTAAATGCAGGGTCAGAAGGTCCGGAGTTGTTACGGAAGTCCCGATTGGCGATATCGTAATCGGGGACATAGTTTTGCTTCAGGCAGGCGAGCGGATTCCCGCAGACGGGGTTTTGATTGAAGGCTCGTTAAAGGTTGACCAGTCCGCGTTAAACGGCGAAAGCCGGGAAGCTGAAAAACTCCCCGGCTTTGACGGGGACAGCAGGGATTTGCTTTCAAAAAGCCACCTGTTCCGGGGCAGCATAGTCTGCTCGGGAGAAGGGGTAATGAGGGTACTTAAAGTGGGTGATTCCACTTTTTACGGCCATATGGCAGGGGAAGTGCAGGAGGAAACCCGGGAAAGCCCGTTAAAAATCAGGCTTGGGCAACTTGCTAAAACCTTAAGCAGGATTGGGTATTTCGCAGCAGCCCTTGTTGCTGTGGCCGATTTGGTATATTCCCTTTTTATCAAAAACAGCATGAACATAAACAAAACAGTCCAGATTGTAACCGGCCAACCCGCTGTGTTCTTTGAACATATCCTCCACGCCATAACCCTTGCAATTACAGTTGTCGTCGTTGCTGTTCCCGAAGGGCTGCCAATGATGATAACTGTTGTTCTGTCCTCCAACATGAGGAAAATGCTGAAAGACAATGTTCTGGTTCGAAAACTGGTGGGAATTGAAACCTCGGGCAGCCTGAACATTCTGTTTACAGACAAAACCGGAACCATCACCTGCGGCAAGCTGAAAGTTATCAATTTCATAAGCGGAGACGGGGTTGAATACGGAAACCCTTCAAAACTTAAAAGGAAAAAGGATTTATGGGAACTTGTGGAATTATCCGGCTATTTCAACACCGGCAGCACAATATCAGGAGGTAAAATACTGGGCGGCAATGCCACCGATAGGGCTTTGCTGAAATTTGTAACACCCGTTAATCCCCCGCTGGTGAAAAAATACACAAAAACCAGCGGCATCCCTTTTGACAGTGCCAACAAGTTCTCCGCCGCCACCATAGCGCCGAACGAAAAGGGTTTGCCCAACCGCCAACTCGTGCTAATCAAGGGGGCGCCAGAAAAAATACTCCCCTATTGCAACAGGTATTACAACGAAAGCGGCAAAGCCGTTATGCTGCCAAGCCGGCTGCATCTTGAAACAAAGCTTAAGGAAATGACAGGACGGGCTGTTCGGGTACTCGCCCTGGCTGTTTCTGAAACCCCCGTAACCGAATCTGGCAGTTTTTCTTCTCTAATACTGATAGGTCTGGTTGGAATCCGGGACGAAATACGCCCCGAGGCTAAATCCGCCGTTAAGCAGATTAACGAAGCAGGGATACAGATTGTGCTTATAACCGGCGACAACAGGGAAACCGCTGCAGCCATTGCCCGGGAAGTGGGATTGATACCTAAAGACAAATCAAAAGATAACGAGATGATTCTGACCAGCAGCGAATTGGCGGCTTTAAGCGATAATGAGGTCAAAAAGCGGCTACATAAACTACGGGTCGTGGCTCGCGCCCTGCCCTCGGATAAAAGCCGGCTTGTAAGGCTGGCGCAGGAAATGGGGCTGGTCGCCGGCATGACAGGCGACGGTATAAACGACGCTCCGGCGCTTAAACGGGCTGATGTGGGCTTTGCAATGGGAAGCGGCACCGAAGTTGCCAAGGAAGCCAGCGATATTGTAATCCTTGATGACAATATCGCGTCAATTGCAAAAGCCGTGCTGTACGGAAGGACTATATTCAAAAGCATCCGAAAATTTATAATATTCCAGCTTACAATGAACTTCAGCGCAGTTGGGATTTCGATTATCGGCCCATTTATTGGAATAGATACCCCTGTTACCGTGATACAAATGCTTTGGCTGAATATCATAATGGACACCCTTGCCGGCCTTGCCTTCGCCGGGGAGCCGCCCCTTGAAGAATATATGTGCGAGCCTCCCAAACGACGGGAAGAGCCTGTGCTTAACCGCTATATGCTCCATTCAATACTTTGCATGGGAGTTTTCATGGTCGTGCTGTGCGTCCTTTTCTTAAAACTCAAATATATCCGCCTGCTTTTCAGGTACGCAAACGACCAGATTTACTTTATGACGGCATTCTTTGCCCTGTTCATCTTTGCCGGTGTATTCAACTGCTTTAATGCCCGTACATACAGGATTAACCTGTTAGCCCATATACGCCGCAACCCTATGTTTATTTTCATAATGGTTCTGGTGGCAGCCGTCCAATTGTTGCTTATTTATTTTGGCGGAAGCCTGTTTAGGACCGCCGGGCTGACCTACAGCGAGCTTAGAAGGGTGCTTATGATTGCATTCCTTGTGGTGCCTGTGGATTGCGTAAGAAAACTGGTTCTAAGGCTTTTTGGCCGAAAGGGTTCGGTATAATGGTATAATAATTAATAAAAATAAAGCTTCAGGCTGGCTTGAATAATAAGGACGAAGCCCGCCTGAAGCTGTCTTTTTAACAGTATTGTAACCAGATAATTCGATGCAAAACAATTGACAATCAACCCTTAATTGTTTACTATATATTGTATATATCGTAACAGGTTATGCAGGAAACACCTGCCTTGAAAGGGAGAAAACAGGAATGAAAAACACCGAAAAATCAATGGACAAAATTGTAGCATTATGCAAAAACAGAGGTTTTGTATTTCCAGGCTCGGATATATACGGCGGCCTTGCAAACACATGGGATTACGGCCCTCTGGGCGTTGAGCTGAAAAACAATGTCAAGCGCGCCTGGTGGAAAAAGTTTGTCCAGGAATGCCCGCTGAACGTTGGGCTGGACAGCGCCATATTGATGAACCCCAAAACCTGGGTGGCCTCAGGGCATGTCGGGAATTTCTCCGACCCGCTGATGGACTGCAAAAGCTGCAAAACCCGCCACCGTGCGGACAAGCTCATTGAGGACACCGGAGTAAACCCCGCTGGCTGGGATTTTGCCAAAATGAAGGCTTATATAGATGAACAGGGCATAAACTGCCCGAAATGCGGCGAGCATAATTTTACTGATATCCGCACATTCAACCTTATGTTCAAAACTTTCCAGGGCGTAACCGAGGATTCCAAAAATGAGATATTCCTGCGCCCCGAAACAGCCCAGGGAATCTTTGTAAACTTCCTCAACATCCAGAGGAGCATGAGGAAGAAAATCCCCTTTGGCGTGGCGCAAATCGGAAAGAGCTTCCGCAACGAAATCACTCCCGGCAATTTCATCTTCCGCACCAGGGAATTCGAGCAGATGGAGCTTGAGTTTTTCTGCAAGCCCGGCACAGACCTTGAATGGTTTGCCCATTGGAAGGAATTTTGCAAAAACTGGCTCCTTTCACTGGGCTTGAATGAAGAAAACATCCGCATGAGGGACCACGAAAAAGAGGAACTCTCCCACTATTCCAACGCCACCACCGACTTTGAATTCCTCTTCCCCTTCGGTTGGGGCGAACTTTGGGGAATCGCCGACCGTACAGATTACGACTTAAAACAGCATTCCGAACATTCCGGCGAAAAGCTGGAATATTTTGACCCTGAAACCCAGGAGCATTATATTCCCTACGTTATCGAGCCTTCCCTCGGCGTGGACAGGATGGTTCTCGCTATTCTTTGCGATGCGTATGACGAAGAAGTAATAAACGAAAAGGATACAAGGGTTGTACTGCGCCTGCACCCTGCCGTTGCCCCGATTAAAGCCGCTGTTCTGCCCTTAACCAAAAAGCTGAGCTCGGAAGCGTTGAAGATTTACGAAACACTCTCCAAATATTTTGTTACAGACTACGACGAATCAGGCTCCATCGGAAAGAGGTACCGCCGCCACGATGAAATCGGTACCCCCTACTGCATCACCTACGACCCTGAAAGCATTAATGACGGCTGCGTAACTGTCCGCGACCGTGACACAATGGCTCAGGATCGTATTCCTATCGACAGGCTTGTTGAGTATATTTCCGAAAAAATATTTTATTAATTTGTGAGGTTGTTTATGGGCAGGAGACGGTTATTCTACCGGTCATCCATTTATTATGAGCGGAAATTAAAAAAGATAAAAATTATCAAATATTTGCTGGTAACCCTTATTGCAATCCTGCTGATTTCCGGCATAACTGCCATCGCAATAATGATTAACAAGCAAAACAACGGGGATACTTTAACTGACAGTGGTTCAGATACATCTACCACGGCCTTTTCTGACACCACCACAGAGCCAACTACCACTACTGCTACCACAACAACCACCACTACAACTGCTGCTTCGACTACAGCCGCCACAGAAAACGCAAGTTTAAAGGCTGTTGGGGATGAGTACTTCGCTGACGCCTGTTTTATCGGCGACTCACGCACACAGGGGCTTATGATGTATTCAGCACCAAAAACCGCAACCTTTTATGCCATTAAAGGCATGACGGTCGCAAGCTTTTTCAACGACAAGCAGTTTGAAAAAAAGACCATGACTGCTGAACAGGTTTTAAAAGCTAAAAGGAATACCTATAAGAAGGTTTATATCATGCTGGGGCTTAACGAGCTTGGGTGGCAAAGTGCTGACGCGTTCATAAAAAGGTACGGGGATGTTGTGGATTCCATCAAGCAGTCACAACCCGAGGCGAAAATATTCATTCAGTCAATCCTCCCTGTATCCGCAAGCAAATCGGCAAGCCATCCCAGCTTTAACAACCCGAAGATTAAGGTTTACAACAGCTTAATTTATGATATGTGCGTGAAAAAGCAGCTAATCTACCTGAATGTAGCCGAAGCAGTGCAGGACAAGGACGGCAACCTCCCCGCAGACGCCACCACAGATGGCATACACATGAGCAAAGCCTACTGCGACAAGTGGATGATGTATCTGAGAACTCATACAGATGTTCCTGTAGCCACCGCTGTCCCTGTAACTACCAACACAACCGTTGCCTCTGTTTCAACATCTGAAAATACCACTACATCTTTAAAACAAAATTAAAGAAAGGATAATCCAAATGAAACGGCTCAAATGGATTGCGATTCTTCTTTCCCTGTTTATCTTTGCTGGCTGCTCATCTAAGGATGTAGAAATTGATATCAACAAGCTTGCGGATGACCTGAAAAACAACGTTTCCTTTGCAGACACACTGGACGAGCCTGTGAATTCACCCTATACGGACGTTGACGAAGCTGACATCAAAGCGCAAAAAATTTATTTCGGCACAGGCGCTACCGGCG
The DNA here is from genome assembly GCA_012839705.1 of Clostridiales bacterium. GTDB lineage: Bacteria > Bacillota > Clostridia > Oscillospirales > Acutalibacteraceae > Avimonas. The sequence continues at coordinate 19,074 of DUMT01000101.1, forward strand.
AAATGATTGCGGTATTTGAAACTGTTGACAAGGACGCCGCAGGCAGGGTTTTGAAAGCTTTGGAGGATTATATCGAGTATCAGATGGAAGAAAATGAGGATTACAACCCCGACGCAATCAAGAGGCTGAAAGACCCTGTGCTGATTAAAACCGGAAAATACGTAATACTTTGCGTATCCGATGATAACGCTGCTGCCAAGGAGTGCATAAATAAGTACACAAAATAACCCGGAGGTTTAA
>DUMT01000102.1 GCA_012839705.1 Clostridiales bacterium
AGGCTACCGTTGTTACGGTAGCTTTTTTATTCTCCCGCGCGAGTGGGAGAATTTTTCCATTTGAACGGGAGATTTAAAATCCCAAGTGTTTCCTTGGTTGGATAAAACCGCAAAAGGAGGGTTTGAGAAGGGAAAACACTTTGTTCATTTTTAGCTGTTGACAAAAGATGGGTGTGTGAATATAATTAGCGTAAAGGCTGTGAAGGGAATAAGACACAGGAATTTCGGGCAAAGAGAGCCGGCGGCTGGTGTAAGTCCGGCGTCGAACCCTGTGTGTATAGCTCATCCTGGAGCTGTCCGTCCGAAAGTTGCTTTAGGGCGGAACGTGTGGCAGCGTTACATGCCAGACCTTAATGCCGTATCAAGGCACGAGGTTGCTGAGGGGCGCAAAAGCGCCTGAATAAGGGTGGTACCACGATGCTTATTACGCATTCGTCCCTTGAGGGATGGATGCTTATTTTTTTATAAGGAGGTTTTTAGTATGCAACACGCCAACAAGTACATTCCATTTCAGCCAGTAAAACTCGAGAACCGCCAATGGCCTGACCGTGTCATTGACAAACCCCCGATATGGTGCAGTGTTGACCTTAGGGACGGGAACCAGGCTTTGGTAGACCCTATGAACCTCCAGGAGAAGCTAGAATTCTTCAAAACGTTATGCGACATTGGATTTAAAGAGATAGAAGTGGGATTCCCTTCGGCTTCAGAAACCGAATTTGAAATCTGCCGGGAGCTTATCCAGGGCGGGCATATCCCGGATGATGTGACAATCCAGGTCCTTGTCCAGGCAAGGGAACATTTAATCCGCAGGACCTTTGAGGCTATTAAGGGCGCTAAAAACGTAATAGTCCATTTTTACAACTCCACTTCCACCCTGCAGCGCAAGGTGGTATTCAAAAAGGATATGAAGGGTATTACCCAGATAGCGGTGGAGGGAGCCCGCCTGATACGCCAGCTTATAAAAGAGTATCAGGGGGACACCAATATAAGGATTGAGTACTCTCCTGAAAGCTTTTCGGGGACAGAAACCGATTTTGCGGTGGATATTTGCGCCGCGGTTATGGAAGAACTCGGCGCCACTCCTGAGAACAAGATAATCCTGAACCTGCCGAATACGGTGGAAATGTGCACCCCGAATACTTATGCCGACCAGGTAGAATATTTCATCCGGCACCTGCCAAACAGGGAGAGCGCCATTATCAGCATACACCCCCACAACGACAGGGGTACCGGCGTTGCGGCGGCGGAACTGGCGATTTTGGCCGGCGCCGAGAGGGTTGAAGGCACCCTGTTCGGAAACGGTGAAAGGACCGGAAACCTCGATATTATAACCCTGGGGCTGAATATGTATACCCAGGGCATGGATCCGGGGCTGGACTTCAGCAACATCCCTGCCTTAAGGGAAATGTATGAAAGGTGCACCAGGATGAGGGTGCACGAGCGGCACCCCTACGCCGGGGATTTGGTGTTCACTGCCTTCTCCGGTTCCCATCAGGACGCCATCAACAAAGGCGTGCAGTACATGAGGGAATCCGGCAGCAAATACTGGGAGATTCCGTACCTGCCCATCGACCCCGCCGATATCGGCAGGCAGTATGAACCGATAATCAGGATTAACTCCCAGTCCGGAAAGGGCGGCGCCGCCTTTGTGATGCAGAATAACTTCGGCTATATCCTCCCGAAGGAGATGCATCCGGAATTCGGCTCGATTGTAAAGGCGGAATGCGACAGGCTGGGGCGCGAAATTTCCGCCCAGGAGCTGTTCGATTTGTTCCGCAGCAATTACATCGACATTCAGCAAAAATTCAAACTTGGCAGATACAGCTTTACAGAGCTTTCCGGGGAACCCTCCGAGGTCGAATTTAGGGGCTCGGTTGTCTGCGACGGTGTGGAACATAATATTTCCGGAAAAGGCAACGGGCCGATTGACGCGTTTTTCAAGGCTTTGAAGCTTGTGGGTATTGAAAATTATGAATTTGTATCCTATCACCAGCACGCTATTTCCTCCGGTTCGGACTCAAAGGCTGTAACCTATATTGGGCTGAAGCGTCCGGACGGGAAGACTGTGTTCGGCGTCGGGATATCCAGCAATATTAATAAAGCCTCCATTTTGGGTGTGCTTTGTGCCGTAAACAGAAGCTTGCTGGTTTAAAATAACGTGAAAAGGGAGCAGGAATATGAAGAATTACAAAGTGACTTTGATACGTGGCGACGGAATCGGGCCGGAAATAGTCGCCGAGGCAGTAAAGGTTCTTGACAAAACCGGAGAAAAATTCGGGTTTAAGGTGGAATATGCGGACGCGTTGATGGGCGGCTGCGCGATTGACGCCACCGGCGTGCCGCTGCCGCAGGAAACCATCGATATGTGCTTAAAATCCGATGCCGTATTGCTTGGGGCTGTGGGCGGCGCGAAATGGGATAACCTTCCCGGGCATCTTCGCCCCGAAGCAGGGCTTTTGGGAATCCGCGGGGCGCTTAAACTCTTTGCCAATCTCCGCCCTGCCAAGATTTACGGCCCGCTGAAGAGTGCCTGCCCGCTGCGGGAGGAGATTATCGGCGACAGCATGGACATCATGGTGGTTAGGGAGCTTACCGGCGGAATATACTTTGGCAAGCGTGGGCGCGAAATGGTGGACGGCGTGGAAGCCGCCTATGACACCGAGTATTATACAGCCGCCGAGGTTGAGCGTATTGCCCGTGTAGCCTTTGAAGCGGCGAGGAAGAGGAACCGCAGGCTTTGCAGCGTTGATAAGGCGAATGTTCTGGAGTCCTCCAGGCTGTGGCGGGAGACTGTAATCAGGGTATCCAAGGACTACCCGGATGTTGAGCTTAACCACCTTTACATCGACAATGCCGCCATGCAGCTTGTGCGCAATCCGAAGCAGTTTGACGTAATCCTTGCCTCCAACATTTTCGGAGACATTTTATCTGACGAGGCATCCCAGGTTGCTGGCTCCATCGGAATGCTGGCGTCCGCCTCATTAGGGGAGGGCAAACTGGGGCTTTACGAGCCAATTCACGGCTCGGCGCCGGATATCGCCGGAAAAGGTGTTGCAAACCCCCTTGCCACTATCCTCTCCGTAGCGATGATGCTGCGCTACTCCCTGGATGAAGCCGAAGCCGCCGACGCAATCGAGGCTGCGGTTGAAAAGGTTTTGGAGGACGGCATCCGCACCCCCGATATTTACACCGAGGGCTGCAAAAAGGTCGGTACCGTTGATATGGGCGACGCTGTTGTGGCAGCTCTGGAGAAAGTTTAATATAAACACAAATAAAACAGGCACTGTCATTTTAAAGACAGTGCCTGTTCCTTTTCAGGTGAATTACTTTACCTGAAGCCCGAACCGCCGCAGGATTTCCCGGGCTTGTTCGACTTCTTCAGGCTTGGGAGGCTGGGTCTGGCTCAATGTATATTTTTCGCCGAGCTGCTCCCATTTATACTCGCCCATCTTGTGAAAGGGAAGAAGTTCCACCCTTTCAATGCAGGAATAGTGCTGGAGGAGTTTTCCAAGCTTGTTAAGCTGGCTGTCATCCAGGGTAAGCCCGGGCACCAGAACGTGCCTTATCCACACCGGCTTGCCCATCCGCTCCCGTTCGGCAAGGATATCAAGGGGGTTGTCAATGCTGTGGCCGGTGATTCTGCGGTAAAGCTGGTCGTCCGCCGCTTTTATGTCCAAAAGAAGAAGGTCCGCCAGTTCCACAGGCTTGCGGCACAGCAGCAGAGATACTCCGCCTGAAGTGTCTATTGCGGTATGGATTCCGTTATCAATGCAGCCTTCGATTATCGCCGCGGCGAATTCGGGCTGCATTAGGGGCTCGCCGCCGGAAAGGGTTACGCCGCCCTTTTTTAAAAAACTCTTGTATCTTAAAATATCCCTTACAACATCCGCCGAGCCGATTTCCTGCCCGCCCTGGACACACCAGGAGTCAGGGTTGTGGCAGTAGACGCAGCGCAGCGGGCAGCCCTGTAAAAACAGCACATACCTTATCCCGGGCCCGTCCAGGGCGCCGAAGGTTTCCACCGAATGAATTCGTCCCATTACATTGTTTAACATACTCATCACCAGATTTGCCGAAAACTAGAAACCAGCTGTTTTTTAAACCCCGGAAAACGGTTTTGACGGTTTTCCGGGGTTTTAAGTTTACCGTTATTTAAAATCTTGAGTGGAATGTGCGGTTGATAACATCAAGCTGCTGCTCGCGGGTAAGCTTAATAAAGTTGACTGCGTAACCCGATACGCGGATGGTTAGCTGCGGGTACAGCTCTGGATGCTCCATGGCGTCAAGCAGTATCTCGCGGTTGATTACGTTGACGTTGATGTGGTGTCCGGACTCCTCGAAGTAGCCATCCATGAGGTTTACAAGGTTTTCAGCCTGTTCGTCCATGCTCCTGCCCAACGCATGGGGAACAATCGAGAAGGTGTAGCTTATACCGTCCTCGCTGTAGTCATAGGGCAGTTTGGCAACCGACATCATGGAAGCGACACTTCCGTGGCTGTCACGGCCGTGCATGGGGTTTGCACCCGGGGCGAAAGGCTCGCCCTTTTTGCGGCCGTCCGGTGTTGAACCGGTCTTTTTGCCGTAAACCACGTTTGAGGTGATGGTAAGGATTGACATGGTATGGATGGCATCGCGGTAGGTCGGGGTTTTCCGGAGTTTTTCCATAAAGGATTTTACTACTTCCACAGCCAGATCATCGACTCTGGGGTCGTTATTGCCGAATTTGGGGAAATCGCCCTCAATTTCAAAGTCAACCGCAAGTCCGGATTCGTCCCTGATGGGTTTTACCTTTGCGTATTTGATGGCGGAGAGGGAGTCGGCAACAACAGATAGCCCGGCAACGCCGCAAGCCATGGTCCTAATGGGGTCATCGTCGTGCAGAGCCATCTGCAGCTTTTCATAGCTGTATTTGTCGTGCATATAGTGGATTACGTTAAGGGTGTTGACATACAGCGCGGCAAGCCAGTCGAGAATCTTGTCAAACCTGCGGCGCACATCGTCATAGTCAAGGTATTCGCCGCTGCAGGGCTGGAACTCGGGGCCCACCTGAACGCCGCTGATTTCATCCCGCCCGCCGTTTATGGCATAAAGCAGAGCCTTTGCAAGGTTGGCGCGGGCGCCGAAGAACTGGAGCTGTTTGCCTATCCTCATGGCGGATACGCAGCAGGCAATTCCGTAGTCGTCGCCGAACTTCTTGCGCATCAGCTCGTCGCTTTCGTACTGGATGGAGCAGGTTTCAATGGACATTTTGGCGCAGTATTTCTTGAAGGGCTCCGGCAGCCTGGGGCTCCAGATAACGGTCATGTTTGGTTCCGGCGCAGGGCCCAGGTTTGTAAGGGTATGCAGGAAACGGTAGGACATTTTGGTTACCATGTGCCGCCCGTCTGCGCCGATTCCTCCGATGGATTCAGTAACCCATGTGGGGTCGCCGCTGAACAGCTCGTCATAGGACGGGGTGCGAAGGAACCTGATCATGCGGAGCTTCATTACGAAATGGTCAACCATTTCCTGAATTTCGCTTTCGGTGTACCTGCCTTCGGCAAGGTCACGCTCGGCGTAAATGTCGAGGAAGGTGGAAACGCGCCCCATGGACATTGCAGCGCCGTTTTGCTCCTTGGTAGCCGCAAGGTAGGCAAAATACAGCCACTGGATTGCTTCCTTTGTATCCTGCGCGGGCCTTGAAATATCATATCCGTAAGATTCTGCCATGCGTTTCAGGGCTTCCAGGGCGCGGATCTGGTCCGCCAGCTCTTCCCGCTGCTGGATTACCTTTGCGTCCATCACGCTGTATGCGGATTCCTGATGGGAGCGCTTTTTAAGCTCGATAAGGTAATCCACGCCGTAAAGGGGGACACGGCGGTAGTCGCCGATAATCCTGCCGCGGCCGTAGGCGTCCGGCAAACCGGTAATAATGCCGGATTTCCTTGCTGCCCTCATTTCAGGGGTATAGACGTCAAAAACGCCGTCGTTATGGGTTTTCCTGTATTTGAATACTGTTTCAACGGTGGGGTCCATCTCCCTGCCGTATGCCTGAAGGGAAGTGCGGACCATCCTGATTCCGCCGAAAGGTATGATGGCGCGGACCAGCGGGGCAGCGGTCTGAAGGCCCACAATCTGCTCAAGGTCCTTGTCAATGTATCCCGGCGGGTAAGCGTCGATATCCGAAATGGTATGGGTATCTATATCGTAAACGCCTCCGCGTTTGCGCTCCTCTGCCATCAGCTCCTTGACCTTTTCCCAAAGTTTAACTGTGCGTTCTGTCGGCGGGGCAAGGAAGGATTCATCCCCGTCATAAGGCGTGTAGTTTCTGACTATAAAATCCCTGACATCAATGAATTTCTGCCAGTTGCCAGGCTTGAATTCAGCCATCGTTATCCGCTCCTTTTAAGCTCTAAGTCGAAGTTTATCCAAATAAAACCCCAATCTAATTTAAAATTCTAAGAATTATAATCAGTATATTTTCCGCAGATTTTGACGAAAAAATACGGAATTTAAGATTGAGATGTTTTGGTTATTTGGTGCAACTATATTATAGCAAATTTATAAAATTCAAACAATGTTAACGGAGCCAAGAATTATACCTTTTTAGTATAGTTTTTGTTAAGATTGCCGGGATTAAATTTAAAAGGGCCGACAAGCACCAATATCCCGTTTTAAGAATATCCTATAAAAGCGAGAAGTTTGGGAGGGATGGTAATGTTGGACATGAAAACGCCAATCCGTTTTTTTATGGGTTCCAATACTTCGTTTGGCTTTTTTGGGTTTATTGACGATTTTTATGATTGCGACAGCGGCTGGAGGGTTTACCTTTTAAAAGGGGGGCCGGGGATGGGTAAAACCATGCTGCTCAAACGGCTTTTTGATTTTATGTCCGGGCAGGGGCAGGAAATCCAGGTAGTAATTTGCCCGGCGGACCCGGATTCAATTGACGGATTGGTGTTTCCCGAAATAAAGGCCTGCGCCCTTGACGCTAACGCGCCCCATGTAATAGAGCCAAAATGCTGGGGGGCAGTGGAACAGATAGTGAACCTGAGCGCCTGTATCGAGGCGGCGGAAATCCAGCACAAAGCGCCCGAAATACTGGAAGCGGAGTCAAAATGCCAGGCACTTGAATTGCGTTGCCGGAAATTCCTTGGGGCTGCCGCGTCGCTATTGAACGATTCCCGAAAAATTGCCTTTGAATGCACTGACATTTCAAAAATCCAGCGCAGCGCCGCAAGGATAGCAGCCCGGGAATTTGGTACATACAGCAACCTGAAGGGGAATGAGACCCGCCGTTTCCTTTCCGCCGTTACACCGGAGGGCAACGTAATTTTCTACGACACCCTGCAGGCTTTATGCCCCAGAATCTATTCAATCGAGGATGAGTACGGCGCAGCATCCAGGCTGTTAATCAACGAGCTTAAAGTAAGGGCGATGGATGCCGGGTATGATGTTATCACCTGCTATTGCCCGATTTTCCCCAGCGACAAGCCCGACCATCTGCTGATACCCTCCATCGGTATTGGGTTTACAACCTCCAATTCATGGCACAAGGCGGATTTCCCGGTGTTCCGCCGTATCCATTCAGCAAGGTTTACCGATATGGAAAGGCTGCGACAGCGCAGGCAGATCATGTCCTTCAACCGGCGGGCGGCGCGGGAGCTTATAAATGAAGCATCCCTGATTCTGGGCGAAATCAGGGATGTAAGAAGGGAAATGGCATCTATTTATCAAAACAACATGAATTATGAAAGTTTTGATAGCATTTGCGAGTGGATAACCCGGGAATTTGAGGATATTCTGGAAACCTGCTGAGTTTTATCTGTTTTATATATATCCATTACTTGTGCGGACAGATACCTCGCCGGCATTGACTGGCTCGGGCCCATTTCCGCTGTCCACCAGCAGGGAGCCGTCATCCGAAATTCCGGCGGCATAGCCTGAGCAGATAAGCCTGCCAGAAACGGACAGGACATTTACTTCCTTTTTCAAAGTTAAACATTTTGATTCGTATTCCCTTTTTATTGAACCAAAGCCTTTTTCAGCAAACTCCATCCATAACGGCTCAATGCAGTTGATGACCTCGGCGGCAATTTTAGCAATATTTGGAATTTCCCCGCAGAACATTTTAAGGGAGCCCGCATGGGGCAGGCCGGCGGATTTAAAATCCCTTTCGGACTGAAGAAGGTTAATCCCGATACCCGCAACAGCAAATCCTCCGCTTGGATTTACCATGTTTTCGCACAGGATTCCGCAAACCTTGTGGCCTTCGCAGATAATGTCGTTGGGCCATTTTATCAAAAACTCTTTAGAAGTCAGCTTTTGAAGGGCTTTCGATACCCCGAGCCCGCAAACAAGGGGAAGAAGGGATGAGTTAAATCCGGGCTTGAACAGTATGGACATAGCCAGGGAATCCCCGTTGCCTGTCTGCCAGCTCCTGCCCAGCCTGCCTCTTCCCGCGGTCTGGAATCCCGTCCAGCATACTGCGCCATGGGGAAGGCTGGCGCCATTTTCCTTCATCCACCGGTTGGTGGAATCCACCGATTCAAGGTAAAAGGACGGGCGGCCCAAAGTTTTTGCAGTTAGATTAAGCTCCCTATTCATCGTTTTAGCTCCACAATCTGGGGCACGACGCCGGCGGGGGTGAAATCGATATACCCGTAGCTGGGGTTTGTGCTGCCGAGGCTGCCGGGGTTGAATAAATACAGCCCGCCGTCGTATTCGCACAAAGGCTGGTGGGTGTGCCCGAAAAGCACAATGTCAGCGCCCCTTTCCCTTGCGGCGCAGGCGATGCGGTACAGCCCGGACTTGACGTTGTACCTGTGCCCGTGGGTATAGAAAATTTTGCGGTTTTCTATGATTTTCATATCGGTTTCAGGGCAAAAGGCAGCAAAGTCGCAGTTGCCGCTGACAACAAAGAATTCACGGTTTGGGAATTCGTCGGAGATTTTATCAACGTCCCTGATTCCGTCCCCAAGATGGAAAATAATTTTGGCATCGGGCTGGCTTTCGATGACCCTGCGCAATGCGTACGCGTTCCCGTGGGTATCAGATACAACCAAAACCCTCATAAAGTTACTTCCCTTCAATATAGTTCATAAATTTTTGTGAGCTTTCATAAGTATATCATAGAAACTAGTGTTAGGAAAGGATTGATTATACAGTGAGTGATTATAAACCGACACCTGATCAGCTCCAGGCACTGTTAAAATATGCGAGCCAGAAACTGGGGGTTTCCCCTAATGAATTGCAGAAATCACTTCAGGGCGACGCGCTCCAAAAGGTGGCATCCAAGCTTCCGCCGGAGGAAGCCGCCAAATTTCAAGAGGTGGTTAGTGACAAAGCTAAGATGGAAAAACTGCTGCAATCCCCCCAGGCAAAACAATTGATAGAGAAATTCCTCAACGGTGGCAAATAAAACTGATGATTTGAAAGAACGGTGGGCAAATTGGATGATTTAACTCAAAAATTAAGCGAATTGCTCAGTTCCCCGGACAGCCTGCAAAAGTTCCAGGCGGCTGCAGCATCCCTTGGGATGCTGACAGGCAATAAAAGCGATAACCAGTCCGCCGTCCCGGCCAGCACCGCTCCCGCCATAGATACCAGCGGGATTTCCAGCAGCGATTTTGAAACCATAAGAAAAATAATGCCTCTTTTATCCGGGTTCAGGCAGGATGACCAGCATACTATCCTGCTCAAAGCCTTGCGCCCGTATCTGCAGGAGGAACGGCGCCGCAGGGTGGACGACGCTGTCAAAATCATGCACATGCTGAAGATGCTGCCCCATCTGAAGGATAAAGGGATATTTTAGCGGGGTCTGATGTTTAGGTTGTTTTGTTAATCCATCATACTGAAAGGGGTAAAAGCAATGATGGATGAAAATTTGCTAAGGATGCAGCAGGAGGCTGTGGAACGTGTACGGCAGATGCAGGAGCGGGCGCGGCGGTATGTCGAACAGGATGAGAACCTTCGCAGGGAGGCCGCGGCTGCCGGGGCGGAAAAGGATACAAAAAGCACCAGTATCCAGGCTGTAAGCCAGAGCAAGGATATCCAGCCTAAGGGGATAAACCTGCTGGATGGCCTGAATGTTGACAGCGACCAGCTTCTGCTGCTTATGATTGCCTTCCTGCTGGTCAGGAGCGATGCGCCCATAGAGCTAATCCTGGCACTTCTTTATATTGCTATGTAATTTCAATATTGCAATCTAAAATGGCGCAGCCGGTAAAGGCTGCGCCAAATCTGTTTTTTGCGGGATTTTAAATTGTCAAATCGTTTTGGCTCTGGAGAATGGATGCCTTAAAAAACAGGTGGGAGAGGGTGGCAAAGATAACGGAAACGGCGGTACCTATAAAACACACTACAAGGGAAGCCAGAAATACGCTTGGGTGGCTGCAGTTTGCGAAAAGAAGGGCTATATTGCCGATAAAGAAATAGCATGTATCTATCATTGTAAATTTGGCATTCCATTTAAAATATTTGGCGTTTTCTGCGCTGAAGGATTGGCCGGATTGAATGTTTTTTACAACCTTCCATAAGAAAAAAAGCACCAGATAGACAGGTACCGCCGTCAGCCACAGGAAAATCAGCCACGGCCAGAAACAGTATGAAGATTCAGGGAAATCCTCTACTATGCTGATTCCGATAAAAGG
>DUMT01000103.1 GCA_012839705.1 Clostridiales bacterium
CTATTTGGTTTTTAAATTCAGCTGAAAACCTATTTTGCTTTGATCTCATTTTCGACAACCTCCTGTTTGTTTTATTTTACTAAATTAGTGTGTGGTTGTCCAAATGGGTTAGGGGGATTAAGAGTTTTCCTCTTGGCATAACAAAACACCCCATTCGTTATCAGTATACCATACTGTCTAACAAATGGGGTGCAGTTCAATCCTGGATTAGCAGGATTTTTTATTTTTTTTAAATTTTAAGCATAGAAGCGTTAAATCGGTCAAAAATACTAGCAAACCGGTTGTTGATAAATTTTGTTTCAAAGCAAGATTTACTCACATGATAACCGCAATACACAGAATGGAGGAATAAAATGGGACATATCAATTTTGATAAAGGCAATAAAAATAAAAGGGGTAAGAACGGTTTTTATCTTGCTTTGGCCATATGTCTTGTAGCAGTTGTGGGTGTCGCAGTCGCTACGTTTTACAGTACAATGAGCAATATTGTCACAGACATAGATAACGGCAATACAGTTTCGACCACTAAAGCCACCAGCCCCACCGAAGAAGTCGGTAAAAATGTTACAAATATACCATATGACAGGGCTACACCCGCCCCCACCACAACAACTTCTGCTACAACTCCCACCACAACAAAAAAAGCGGCTGCTGATTTGTTTGTGCTGCCCCTGACAAATGAAATTTTACGCGGATTCAGCAACAATAAACCTGTGTTCTCCCCCACAATGAATGACTGGAGAGTGCATAACGGTGTGGATTTCAAGGGCCAGGCAAACCAGCAGGTAAAAGCCATAGCGGACGGTACTGTAATTGCAATCTATAAGGACGACCTTTGGGGCGATGTGATTGAAATCGACCATGGGTATGGTATTGTGTCGCGCTATTGCGGTGTAAAAGCCGGGTCAATTAAAAAGAATTCCAGTGTTAATGTTGGTGATGTGATAGGAACACTGTCAAGCGTCCCCTGCGAATCCAGCGATGGACCCCACCTGCATTTGGAAATCAAAGTCAATAACGAGTATGTTAACCCGATTGAAGCCATAGGCAGAGAAGTTAAATATGCCACTACAACCACCGCAAAATAACAAATAAAAGTTTTTTACATGCCCTCGGAACCCTGTGCCAAACACAGGAGCGTCATAGGGGCAAAAAAGAAACTGCAAACCCATGCAGTTTCTTTTTTTATGTTTTATTTGGCCGCAAAAACTGGTATAATCTTACCTGATAATTTTACTGGAGGGCTAAACAATGCGTTTTGCAACCATAGGAACCAGCTGGATAACCGATGCATTCATCGAAGGCGCCAAAATTGCTGGAGGGCTTGAACTCGCCGCCGTTTACTCGCGCAGCGAGGAAACCGGTAAAAATTTCTCCGCCAAATACGGGAATGTACCTGTATTCACCGATTTGGAAAGGCTTGCGAAATCGGATATTATAGATGCAGTATATATTGCAAGCCCAAACGTATACCATTACCCTCAAAGCAGGCTCTTTTTGGAGAATGGCAAGCATGTTCTATGCGAAAAGCCCGCCACTGTCACTCCAAAACAGATGGAGGAACTAATAGAACTGGCAAATAAAAACAACCTGGTATACATGGAAGCAATTATGATGAGGTACCTGCCTGCAAGGAAAACCGTCCATCAGGCTTTAGGGAAACTTGGCAATATCCATACCGCGAGATTCGATTTTTCCCAGCTATCCTCAAAATACCCCGAGTACAAAGCCGGCTCACTTCCAAACATTTTCAACCCGGCAATGGCAACCGGATGCCTTATGGACCTCGGAATATACTGTGTTTATGCGGCTGTGGATTTTTTCGGACATCCCAAAAAAATCACAGCCACCTCAGGTTTTTTAAAAAGCGGAGCTGACGGATACGGAACCGCCATTTTTGATTATGATGACAAACAGGTTACACTAACCTATTCAAAATTAGGGCAAAGCTATCTTGGTTCTGAAATACTGGGAGATAAGGGAACCCTTAAAATCAATTCCATATCAAGGCTTTCAGGTATAACCCTGATTGAAAACACAGACAGCGGGCAGCAGACCACCCAGCTTGTGGGGGATATCCCTAAACCGGAACTAATGAGCGGCGAAGCAGCGGCTTTCAGAAAGTTTGCCAGCAACCCTGATGGCTTTAAGGGTAAAATCGAAGAAGCTGCCCGGCAGGCTTTGATGGTTAGCGAAATAATGGAAAAGATAAGAAAAATGGCAGGAATCAATTTTCCTGCCGAAATTTCGCTAATTAAATAAATGCCAGGCCAACATTTACCGCCGATAATGGGTTTTTCAAAATCTCATCCACAGTAGGCACCGAAAAACAGCCTATGGCTCCGGCTAACCCCGTGCGGATTGAAAACACTGTGGTTCCGTCCGACACAACAATCCCGCCTTTGTGAAGCCTAGCTGCCGCCCTTGCCAGGGCAAGAGCCTTTTTGTCCTTCACCGGGTTATCCCCTTTAACAGCTACAATCAGGCTGTTGCTGCCTAATCTTACTTTCGCGTGAAGAATGCCCTGCGGATTAGCATTGACAGCAGCGCTTATAAGCTTTACTAAGGCTGCCGTGATAATTCTTGGCTCCGCTGCGGTAGTAAAACTGCTGTTAACGCAGCTTATCTCTAGTGCAATACCCTTATCCCGTAAAATTTTTGAAGCTGCCTTTAGTGTTGAATAAATTAAAGAATTTATATCACCATATTTTAAAGGGCGCCTTATATTGGCTGACTGCAAAATGGAGTATTCTTCTATTTCAGCCAGGAAACGCACCATACGGCGGTGTTTTTCCCTTTGCTTAGGGGTTTGCATGGAATAGGGCAAAGCCGACAGGAAATAGGCTGCAAGGGCTTCTCTAATAAACCCTTCCCTTTCAATTATCCTCACCCGGCTTTTGTCGTCCAAATCGAATATATCAAATTTAAAGGCCATGAAACAGGCTCCAACCTTTCGGTAATTTATTGTAGTGTACAAGATATTATATCCCAATTTCAACATCAGAATCCGGTCAATTTGTTTAATTTCCCGAATCTAAAAAAATCTCAGTTAAATATTTGACAAACTTATTGATTAATTGGGCAAAAGAAGTTAAAATATATAAGAATAAAAAATTGGAGGTTAAAACAGTATGGCAATCAAAGTTGGTATTAACGGTTTTGGCCGTATCGGCCGTTTAGTTTTCCGTTCGGCTATTGCCCAGCCTGACAGGTTTGAAATCGTGGGCATCAACGATCCGTTTATTGATCTGGATTACATGGTATATATGATTAAGTATGATACCATCCACGGCAAATTCCAGGGAGAAGTTGAAGCCAAGGATGGCAAGCTTGTTGTTAACGGCAAGCCGATTTTTGTTTATGCTGAAAAGAATCCTGCCGATATTAAATGGAGCGAATGCGGCGCTGACTATGTAGTAGAGTCCACCGGCGTATTCTGCACCACCGAAAAGGCAAGCGCCCACATTGCCGCCGGCGCTAAGAAGGTTGTTATCTCTGCTCCTGCCAAGGATAAAGAGACTCCCACCTTCGTTTGCGGCGTAAACCTTGACAAATACACCAAGGACATGACTGTTGTTTCCAACGCTTCCTGCACCACCAACTGCCTTGCTCCTCTTGCCAAGGTTATCAATGACAAATTCGGCATTGCCGAAGGCCTTATGACCACTGTTCACTCCACCACCGCTACCCAGAAGACCGTTGACGGTCCTTCCGCCAAGGACTGGAGGGGTGGCCGTGCTGCTGCCGGCAACATCATTCCTTCCTCCACCGGTGCTGCTAAAGCTGTTGCCCTCGTTATTCCTGAACTCAAGGGCAAGCTGACCGGTATGGCTTTCCGTGTTCCCACTCTGGACGTTTCTGTTGTCGACCTCACCGTCCGCACTGAGAAAGCAACCACCATGGAAGAAATCAATGCTGCCATTAAGGAAGCTTCTGAAACCTATATGAAGGGCATTCTTGGCTATACCGAGGACGCCGTTGTTTCTTCCGACTTCTACGGCGATCCCAGAACTTCCATCTATGACGCCACTGCTGGTATTGCTCTTAACTCCAACTTCTTCAAACTCGTTTCCTGGTACGACAACGAGTGGGGTTACAGCAACAAGGTTCTGGACCTCATTGCCCACATGGCAAAAGTTGACGCTGAATAATTTTCGTATTTATCCCCCATTCTTTCGAATGGGGGATTTTTATAAACCCAACTTACTTCAACTAAAACTTTAATAGGAGAGTCTGTATGCATTCCCGCCATTTAATTGATTTGACCGACTTGACATTGCCGGAGCTGGAGGAAATAACGCAGCTCGCCTGTGATATAAAGCAAAATATTGATTCATATTACGGCATATGCAGGGGAAAAATTCTTGCCACACTTTTTTATGAGCCTTCCACCCGTACTCAGATGTCCTTTCAAACCGCAATGCTGAGGCTTGGCGGAAGAATAATAGGGTTTGACAACCCCGCCAACTCATCAGTTTCCAAGGGCGAAGGCCTGAAAGACACCATCAGGGTTGTCAGCGGTTATTCTGATATTATAACCATACGCCACCCGGTAGCCGGCTCTGCGAAAGCTGCTTCCCTCTATTCCCGTGTTCCAATAATCAATGCTGGCGACGGCGGGCATCTTCATCCAACCCAGACTTTAACCGACCTTGTCACCTTAAGGGTTGAAAAAGGTACTTTTTCTGGTTTGTGTATAGGGGTCTGCGGTGATTTGAAAAACGGCCGCACTGTACATTCCCTGATTAAAGCCCTGGCGACCTTCCCTAACAATAAATTTGTGCTTATCTCCACCCCGTCTTTGGGTATACCACTTTATATTAAGGATTACCTGTCGGCTTCCGGCGCCGAATGGATTGAAACCAACAGCCTTGCCGAAGCAATGCCCCTTCTTGATGTGTTGTATATGACCCGCATACAAAGGGAAAGATTCGCGTCCGAAAGCGAATACATAAGCCAGCGCGGGGTATATATACTTGATAAGGACAAGATGTCCCTCGCCAAAAAGGACATGATTGTAATGCACCCCCTGCCCCGTGTTGACGAAATAACGGTAGATGTGGACGATGACCCCAGGGCAAAGTATTTTGAGCAGACGGAATACGGGCTGTATGCCCGCATGGCTCTGATTATCAAAATGACTGAGCATTCGGTGAAAAAGCTTGAGCCAGTGCCAAAAGGCGAAAATGTCAAGTGCAGCAATCCCGACTGCATAACTCATCGGGAAACATATCTGCCTAATACCTTTGTAAAGAATGGTGATTTGCTTGTGTGCGAATACTGTGAAGAACGGACATTACTGTGAGGATTTAAGGGTTTTGGTTTTATTCGGCTCCCCCCGCAATAACGGCCCTACCGCAAAGCTTCTAAACTCATTTTTAGGCTCTCTACCTGCAGGCGCAAAAGTTGAGATTTACGATTGTTTCAAAAACTCCCCCGCCCCCTGCGACGACTGCAGGTACTGCCATTATGTGGAGGGGTGCTCATATTCAGATTTGGACGATTTTTATGGCAAGCTTGAAAACGCAAACGTGCTGGTATTTGCCACGCCTGTTTATAACCTGTCCTTCCCCGCCCCTTTAAAAGCGGTGATTGACCGTATGCA
>DUMT01000104.1 GCA_012839705.1 Clostridiales bacterium
AGGAGGTGGGCTAAATGAAAACAGGCAGGGATGTTATTGAGCGAGCCCTGTTTCTTTTGGGGTATACAAATGCCAGCGGAGGTTTTGACAACATCAGGGATGCAGCACTTTTCAAACGCGGGGTGGCTGCGGTTATTCAGATTTATGAGGATTTAAAGCGGATAGACAGAATGGGTGACAGTTTGGCTATTCTTAATTCAATGAACGAGGAAATCAGGCTCTCACCGGAAACAGTCAGCGATGTGATGCCCTACGGGGTGGCAATGCTGATAGCCCAGAATGAGGGCGATTGGGATTCCCAGGCGCTGTTTTCTTCCATTTACAGCCGCAAGCGTTTGTCTGTGCCGGGCAAAAAAATGAAGATTGCTGATGTCTTGCCAAGGGGTGGGCAGTAATGAGCCGTCCGAAATCGAATGCCCAGGGTACATTTATGATTGATGGGTTTAAAGACGGGATAGGATATGGAACCTTAAATGCCAACCAGTTTGCCGAACTTGTGAATTTGTGGTGGAAGGACGGAAAGCTGGCAACCCGTCCAGGGATTAAGGCACTTCCTGAAACTTACCGAAACTTTAACGGCAATACGCTGGTTAATGTAACCGGGGGCAACAGGGATATTCCAACAAACGATGGGATTTGCAGGCGTCTGGCTTTTATTTACAAAAGGAATACCGGTACAGGGGCGGTATATGATGTGGAAATGTCGTCGATAGGCTATGACGGCAAGGAAAACCGCAGCACAATAATCGCCGGTGCCGGTGAATCCAGCTTTTCCAGCGTAATGCTGGTGGAAAGCGGCGGAGGAAGATGGCAGGGCACTGCCGCAGGCGGCGCAATCGCTTTTATCGGGCAGGGCGGCAAAGGCTCTGGCGGCCGTATTCTGGCGCAACCTGCCGATTTCTCCTCTCCATGGGTTGATATTACTGAGCAGGCTTATATCCCCCTTGTCATGATTAATGCAAAGGGCAGCCCTACCCTTGAGCAGGCACAAAACGGCGGTATCATATATGAGGGGTTTAACCTGCTGACTCCGAAATTTAGGGCAAGGTTTACTACGAACGACGAAGAGGGAAAGTTCTATTTTCTGCCTGTAAAGCAGCTTGACAACAGTGAGATAACAGTAAAATACACCGATTCTACTGGAACTGTTTATACATATGTCATACCAGAAAACAGCAATATGTCCGAGGTCGACTCTGATGGGATAGCAGTATGCGTGGACAGGGTTGGAGGATACGTATATTGTTACCAGCCGTCAAAAGGGTATATTCGATGGTTTCCCTCCTCGGGAATTAGCAACAACCTCGAGGTTATCGCCTCCAAGACCCGTGACGAGGGCATGGATAAAATCTGTTCTATGAGGTTTTGCACATGGTTTGGCGGGGATAAAAACGGTATCCAGGGCGGCCCGAGGCTGTTTGTCGGTGGGCACAGGCTTTTTCCAAACCTTATTTACTGGAGCGATGCGGACAACCCGCTTTATTTCCCGGAAAATAATTTCGCATATATAGGTGACGCTGGCCAGTTTGTTACGGCCTTTGCGAAACAGGGTGAAAAGCTGATTATTTTCAAAGAAAGCGAAGTTTATTATGCTACATATACTTCCGGCAGCAGGGTTTCCAAATACCTGCTGGACGGGTCGGTAATTGATGCCACATCGAATGAAGCTGGTTTTCCTGTATCTCCAATCCATCCCAGTGTTGGATGCGATTGCCCGGAAACTATACAGCTATGCGGCAACAGGCTTGTCTGGGCTACCAGCAGCGGAAGGGTTTTTGCCCTTAATCCGGCAAACCAGTACAGCGAAAACAGTGTGATTGAAATCTCCGGAGCGGTGCAGCAACAGCTTAAATCCATAGGCAGTACAGCTTTAAAATCGGCTGTTTCAGCTGATTACTGCGGGCATTATATCCTTCTAGCCGGGAATGACGCTTTTTTATTCAATTATAATGAGGCAAAATTTCAGCATTATGGTGCCAATCTTGTTCCATGGGTGCGCTGGAAATTTGATTTGCAGGCAAAACCATTATTCATGATGTCAAACGGCTTTAGCCTGGCTTTATGCAGCAAAATTGACTCCGGTGGTTTTAATGGAAGAATAACCGCGTTGTTAGATGAAGGCTGCGATGAAATACTGTATTTTTTGGGCGGAAACCTGACGGTAAATGAGCGGGAAATAGAATTTAAAGCCCGGACTGGATTGTATGATTTTAAATATGCCGAAAGAAACAAGGATGTGCGCGCCCTGTTATTGGAAATTAACGGTGATGAGTCCTCTAAGGTTTTTGCTTCTCTGTTTGATGAATCAGGGACGATTGGGGAATCAAGGTATGTTGGATTTTCCGAGAACGGGATGGCAAAAATCTCCACAAATGCGGTAAGGGTTAGAATGTTCGGGTTCTGCCTGCAGGGTAGTGGTTGCGTATCGATAGGAAGGGCAATCCTTTCATACAGGTTGTACGGAAAGGCGGTGCGCTGATGGCAGAGGTTAAAAAAATTAATTATCAAAGCAAAACCTGTTATGTAGTAAATCCTGTAAAGATAGATACCTTGTCAGTTCATAAAAAGGTTATAGCAACCCAGATAAAACGTGTGTTAAAAACAGAGGAAAGGAGGTTTGACGGGTGAGTATTATCAGAAATCTGACTTTTACAGTTGGTTTGGACAGCATTAGCCCCGGGTCAAAGCAGTATGCCGGGGTACAGGGGGAGCATTGCAGCACAAATTTGGTTTTTGTTTTGGATGATGTTTTGGCGTCAAGTGAATATATATATCGTGTAGAGATGGTTGACAGCATGAACAACTACCAGACAACCGAAACCATGGTGCTTGAACCCGGCAGCAGAGAATTAACAGTTTCCTTAACCCGTGCGTGGACCCAGTCTGCAGGATTGTGCGAAGTCAGAGTTGTGGTAGCAAAGTTGGATGCTGAATTTAACGAGCTGCTTATACATTACACCGAACCGGCATTGATTTATTTCAAAAACAGAGCCGAGGGCGTTTACCAGGAACAGGAGATTGAGCGGAATTTGACAGCCCTGATTGAAGAGGTAAAAAACGCGGCTGATAAAGCTTTGGAGTCGTCAATGAATGCGGACCAGTTTTCGTTGAAAGCATGTACGGCATCGGAAACGGCGTTAACGGCGGCAAATAATGCGAATGAGGCGGCTTCAAGCGCATACAGCGCCGGGGTTTTTGCCAGTTCCGCTGGAAACAGCGCGGAAAACTATGCCCAATTAGCAAACAGCGCTGCAGTAAATGCTAATAACGCTGCTGCGAATGCAATCTCAGCAGCGGATTATGCAAACCAGATGGCACAGGCGGCATTATCCGCTGCAAATACTGCCAATGAAGGGGAGGTAATCCGGCAAAGTGCTGAAGCGGTGAGGGCTGCTGCCGAACAGGGAAGGATAGAAGCCGAATATCAAAGGACAGAGGCAGAGAACCTGCGGGTTCAGGCAGAAAACCAGAGACAGGCAAGTTTTGCCCAGTTTGAAAGCAGGATTACCACCCTTGAAAGCG
>DUMT01000105.1 GCA_012839705.1 Clostridiales bacterium
AAGGTTTCGTAGTCAACATTTTTCTCAAGCTGTGCCTGCAAACCCTGTTCATCATATCCTGTAAGCCAGCAGATTACAGTATCAACCTCGGATTTGGAGCGCCCTTTGCGCTCGGCCTTTTGGACCAGCAGGGGATATACTCGTGAAAATTCCATTTTGAAAACACGTTCGTTTGACATAAACATCGCTCCATTCTCTTCCAAAATAAATGTTATTAGAAATGTTTTGGGCGATTATGTTTATAATACCTTCTATCCCTTTCTGGTTAACATTTGCACCGTTATATGATTTAATTCCACATTTATTCAAGAGTATTTTTATATATTATAGTATAATTCCCATTAACTATGGGCTGATTATTCTTAGCCCACAGGCTTGAAAAAAACATAATGAAAAAATTAGCAGTTAATTATAAAGATAGTAGCTCTGAACATGTGTGCCCGCTCTGTTTTTGGAGCGGGCATTTTTTGGTACAGTTTTTTACAAATCACTTCTCCAGTTCCGCCAGGATATCGGGGAAGACTGCCAGGCTTCTCTTTAGGATACCGTGGATATATGAAATCAGGATGCCGTAATTTGTGATTGGAACCTGTTGCTTTCGGGCGCGTTCATAACGGTATTTCATCTCCCTTTCATTGAGCATGCACCCGCCGCAGTGGATGACAAGTTTATAAGGGGTTAAATCCTCAGGGAATTCGGTGCCGGAAGTGAATTTAAATTCAAGCATCTTTCCGGTATAATTTCTAATCCAGCGGGGCAGCTTGACGGTGCCTATGTCATCGCATTGGCGGTGATGTGTGCATCCTTCGGAGATAAGCACAGTGTCGCCATCCTGAAAGGATTCCAGCGCTTTTACCCCTTTAACAGCGGTTTCAAGATTCCCTTTGTATCTTGCAAAAAGGATTGAAAAGGAAGTCAGGAGTATATCCTCCGGCGTTTCCGCCGCAACCTTTTCAAACGCCTGGCTGTCGGTAATTACCATTTTCGGCTTTTTGCCAAGGCTTTTTAGTGTTTCACTTAGTTCTGTCTCTTTAACCACAATTGAAACTGCACCCGCGTCCAGAAGATCCCGGATGGTCTGTTGCTGCGGCAGAATCAGCCGCCCCTTGGGAGCCGCCTTGTCAATCGGGGTAACCAGTACCACAAAATCCATTGGCTCCACCAGGTCGCCCACAATTTTTGCTGCCGGCTCCTCCGTTATCGCCAGTGCAGCGATTCTTTCCTTTAGCGTGTGGATGTTAAAACCCGTTTTTGCGCTGACATATATCGAACCCGGTGTTTCAGACGGTATTTCTGCCAACAAATCGGATTTGTTATATAAAAGGATATAACTGATTTTCTTCTCATTAAAGAGGCTAATCAATTCATCCTCTTCCTTGCCTTTTCCGTTAACTGCGTCAATCACCAAAACCGCCAAATCGGTTTTATTAAGGACCTGGCGGGTTTTCCTTATCCGCAGTTCCCCCAAAGCCCCTTCATCGTCGATTCCGGGTGTATCGATGATGACCACGGGCCCCAGCGGGAGAAGTTCCATCGCCTTGTAGACTGGGTCGGTGGTGGTGCCTTTGACATCGGAGACCACAGCCAAATCCTGCCCGGTTACGGCATTGACCAGGCTGGATTTGCCCGAGTTCCTCTTTCCAAAAAAGCCTATGTGAATACGGTTTGCTGACGGTGTATCATTAAGCCCCATGCTGTTTTACCCCCTTTAAAACCTGAAATCCCGCATGCCCTGCCCGATTTTAAGCAGGTTGCCGGTTACTATCTGCCTGATTTTTTCGCTGGGGATTGTGGCTAATTCCCTCTGAATTAGAGCATCCCCCACAGCCTTGGTCTCAGGCGCGGCATAATCTTCAAGGTACTCTTTAAGGGTCATGAGGGCATTGGGATGGCAGCAATACTGAATTTTTCCGCTCTTGCAAAGTTTCATGAACCTGTCGCCGGTCCTGCCTTCACGGTAGCAGGCGGTGCAGAAACTTGGCACAAACCCCAGCTCCATCAGCCATCTGACTATTTCGTCGAGGGTGCGCCTGTCGCTAACCTCAAACTGGGCTGATTCTTCGTCCTCCGGTTCGGGTTCCGCATAACCGCCCACGCTGGTTTTGGAGCCGCCGCTGATTTGGGATACGCCAAGATGGAGCACCCGCTCCCTTGTGGCTTTGCTTTCCCGTGTGGATACGATGATACCCGTATAAGGCACTGAAATCCGCAGGCATGCTACAATTTTGGCGAATATATCATCGCTTATGGAATTGTCAAAGGACGACGGGTCAATGTCGTCTGCCGGCCGGATTCTCGGCACGCTGATGGTATGGGGGCCTACACCAAAAACAGCCTCAAGGTGTTCCGCGTGCATAAGCAATGCCGCAAATTCATAGCGGTAATTCTCAAGCCCGAATAAAACTCCAAGCCCCACGTCGTCAATCCCGCCAAGCATTGCCCTGTCCATGGCTTCGGTGTGATAGGCATAATCATGCTTTGGCCCGGTGGGATGAAGTTTTTCGTAATTTTCCCTGTTGTATGTTTCCTGGAAAAGAATATAAGTGCCAATGCCTGCCTCTTTGAGCTTTTTATAATTTTCAACAGTGGTGGCGGCGATATTTACGTTTACCCGGCGGATTGCGCCGTTTTTGTGCCTGATGCTGTAAATTGTGTCTATAGACTCGAGTATGTACTCGATGGGGTTATTTACCGGGTCTTCTCCGGCCTCAATTGCAATCCGCTTGTGCCCCATATCCTGAAGGGCGATAACTTCCCTGCGGATTTCCTCCTGAGTCATTTTCTTTCTGGGGATGTGCCGGTTTTTAATGTGATAAGGGCAGTAAACACAGCCGTTAACGCAATAGTTTGACAGGTATAAAGGGGCAAACAATACAATGCGGTTGCCGTAAAAATCGTTTTTTATCTGATTGGCAAGGGCGAAAATCTCCTCGTTTTTTTCAGGCAGCTCACAGGCGAGCAGGACGGAAGCCTCCCTGTGGGAAAGCCCCCTGCGCTGCCTCGCTTTTTCGAGAATGCTGCCGATAAGCCCCGCGTCATTCTTGCTTTTTTCGGCATACTCCAGGGTTTCGAGGACTTCCCGGTGGGAAATAAACTCCTCCGCTTTTGGTGATTTAGGGTCATACTTAATATTCAAGAAAAAAACCTCCTCTTAATCGGGTCAGAAAACTCTTCCCCGTCAGAAAAATACAATTTATTGAATGGATTTATGGTCTCCGCGGGAGACGGTAACATGATAGCCTATGCTTTCCATCCGCCTTTTCATGCAGTTCATGCATTCTGCCGCCTCGTCCCCCGTGCAGATTTTGTTGTCATATAGCATATACTTTTTCCTGACACTTGTCGGCGAAAGGTTTGGCATAACCACATTTGCCCCGGCAAGTATGCCCAGTTCCCTGCCTTTTGGGTGTATTGTGCCAAGGGCGGTGGTGGCGGGCAGCAGTACTTCAGGCAGCATTAACCTGATTATGCCTAGCAAGAAAAGGGTAAGTTCAAGGGTTCCAGCTTTTTTATCTGCAAAAGGCGTCTGGCGGTGGGGGATAAACGGGCCGATGCCGACCATATGGGGGTTTAATTCCCTAATAAACATCAAGTCTTCCACAAGGCAATCGGTGGTTTGATAGGGGGAGCCTACCATAAATCCGCAGCCCACCTGATAACCGATGGCTTTTAAATTATGCAGGCATTGTTTCCTGTTGGTTAAGGACAGGCTTTCAGGGTGCAGCCTGCCGTAATGTTCGGCATTTGCGGTTTCATGCCGCAGCAGGTAGCGGTCCGCCCCGGCATCAAAAAACGCCTTGTAGCTGTCATAGCTTTTTTCGCCTATGGAAAGGGTTATGGCGCAATCCGGGTAATTTGCCTTGATGGAGCGGATTATATCCACCATCTTTTCATCCGTAAAATACCTGTCTTCGCCGCCCTGCAGCACGAAAGTGCGAAAACCGAGATTATAACCCGTTTCACAGCATTCTAATATTTGCTCTTTAGTCAGGCGGTATCTATCAGCACAACAGTTGCTTCTGCGAATACCGCAATAGTAGCAGTCGTTTCTGCAATAGTTTGTAAACTCTATAAGCCCCCGTATGTAAACATCATGCCCATAGTTTTTAACCCGGACGGCCCTTGCCTTTTCAAAAAGGTATTCCGCAACCTCGGGATTCCGGTTATCAATCAGCTCTTTATATTCTTCCGGTGACAGGTTGCGGGTTTTATGGAGCTTATCAACCAGCTGTTTCATTGCCCACATCATTTCCCGGCTTGCCGTTTACTTTTGAATACAGCGCCTTTGTGCTGACTCCGGGCAGCCTTCCAAGCTTTCCTGAAAGGGCGCTGATTACATCCTGGGGAGCATCCACCGCAATGCTGATTATATTTATGCTTTTCTCCCGGTAGGGAAGACCCATCCTGCCGATAATATAATCCCTGTAGTCGTGCAGAATACTGTTAAGCTTTTCAACAGAACCGCCATCTTCAACAATAATTCCGATAATTGCAACTCTGGTATCCAATGAAAACCCTCCTTGAAACTTTGAAAAATAAAAAAAGCGCCCCGGAAGGCGCAGAAATCCCATAATCAAATTATCCACAAACCTTCCGCCTCATATCCAGCTATTTGGCGTCAGCGTATTCATAATATAAGTGTAATTCTGCTTTGCCATAAGATTATCTTCTGGCTCAGCAAATATACAAATATATTAATTTTATTTTAGTG
>DUMT01000012.1 GCA_012839705.1 Clostridiales bacterium
AAACGCATTGAAAATTGGATGAACAATTACCCTCGTAAAATATTAGGATACAAATCACCAAATCAGATTGCAGCTTGATGTAACTGGTAATATATGGTGGGCAATTAAACTTGCAATTTGCAAAATTTTCACCATCGCCAATATTTTTGTTGACAACTTTGCTGCCGGCTGATATAATATCAAGGCAATAAAACAAAGCAGAGCGTTTGCCCGCTCTCACCGCCGGATTCCGTTCTTGGTCGGTCAATACGGTTCTTGTCCTGTTAAGAAGGTTATACCTTGTTTCAGGCATGAGTTGAAGGGTTAGTGCGGGCAGAGCTTTTGTCCGCATTTTTTGTTTTATAAAAAATCAACTTTAATGGTGGAGGTGCTTACCTATAGCAATTAAGGAACTGCAAGTCAACGAACAAATCCGGGATAACGAGCTTCGCGTTATTGATGAAAACGGGAAACAGCTTGGTGTTATGTCCGCCCGTGAGGCATTGAAGCTTGCCGACGAGCGGAATCTGGACCTGGTCAAAATTGCGCCGACTGCCAATCCTCCGGTTTGCCGGATCATGGATTACGGAAAATACCGCTTTGAGCAGGCCAAGCGCGAAAAGGAAGCCCGCAAAAAACAGCATATTGTCGAGGTTAAAGAAGTCAGGCTGGGGCTTAACACCGATATCGGCGATTTCAACACCAAGGTTAGGCATGCCGTCCGCTTTTTAGGGGAAGGCGACAAGGTTAAGGTTTCAATCCGCTTCCGCGGACGTGAGCTTGGTCATCCCGAAATTGCTTATGAAGCAATGAGAAGGTTTGCCGAAGCCTGCTCGGAATTTGGCCATGTTGAGCGTCCAGCAAAAATCGAAGGGCGCAGCATGTTGATGTTCCTTAGCCCGAAACCGTCGAAGTGATTAATAAAGGAGGAAGCAAAATGCCAAAAATCAAAACACACAGCGGCGCAAAGAAACGCTTTAAGGTTTCAAAAAAAGGCAAGATTTTACGCGCAAAAGCATATAAATCCCACATTCTGACCAAGAAATCCACAAAACGTAAGAGAAATCTCCGCAAAACCGGTCTTGTCGATGTTACGAATGCGGCACAGGTTAAGCGCCTGATTCCTTATAAATAAATTGAGTTAGGACGGAGGTACCAAGTATGGCACGTGTAAAGGGCGCTCTCGCTACGCGCAAAAGAAGAAAAAAGGTTTTAAAGCTCGCTAAAGGTTATTACGGAGCTAAATCAAGAGTATTTAAAATGGCCAAACAGGCCGTTATGAAATCTCGCCAGTATGCTTACATCGGACGCAAGCACCGCAAGCGCGATTTCCGCAGGCTGTGGATTACCCGTATTTCTGCAGCAGCCAAAATGAATGGCATGAACTATTCAACCCTGATGAACGGCCTGAAGAAAGCCGGTATTCAACTTAACCGCAAAATGCTTGCCGAATTGGCAGTATCCGATGCTGCTGCTTTCTCAGCTTTGGTAGAGAAGGCAAAGGCTGCGCTTTAATAATCTGCAACTACGCCCGCCGGCACTGCCAGCGGGCGTTGCGCATATACGCTATTTTTTCTTCAGGAGGCGCTTTAAATGATTACTAGCCGGAACAACCAGCAGGCCCGCCATGTAAAGCGGCTGCTGTCGGATGCCGGTTACCGCAGGCGCGAACAGCTTTTTGCCATAGAAGGGGCGCGGCTGTGCGCAGACGCAGCGCTGTCGGGAGTGAAAATCCGCTCCCTTCTCTATACCCCACAGGCTGAATCCGCCTACCCTGCCCAGATTGCACTGCTAAAGGAAAAAAGCGAAAGTTATTTGGAAATATCTCCGGAGGTCTCAAAATCAATTGGGGATACCCAGTCCCCCCAGGGGGTTTTTTGCGTTTGCGATTTGCTTGACAACCGCCATGGTTTAGATAAAATATTAGGTAACAAACATCCGGCTGTGGGCTACCTTGCCCTTGAAAACATTCAGGACCCTTCCAATCTGGGCGCAATTGTGCGCACCGCCGAAGCCCTTGGGATTTCCGGCCTGCTTTTGTCGGAGGGGTGCTGTGATATATATAATCCAAAGGTTTTGCGGGGCAGTATGGGAGGAGTGTTCCGACTCCCGTTTTATTTTGTCGGCAATATGGCAGATGCGGTGCAAGGGCTTGTAGGTTCGGGAATTAGCTGTTTCGCCGCAGTTGTCGGCGACGGTGCTGTCCCTGTCACCAAACTGGAATTCCCGCCCGGCTGTGTTTGCGTAATAGGGAACGAGGGGAGCGGGCTTTTGCCAAAAACCGTTTCCGCCTGTTCCGGCAAAATCACCATACCAATGCTGGGTAAAGCCGAATCCCTCAACGCCGCCATGGCGGCGGGCATTATAATGTGGGAAATGGCCAGGGCAGTTATCAGAACTTGAAACTAATCCAAGCGGGGTGAGGGTATGGACGACAGGCTATACTGGATATGGATGCAGAATATATTTGCACCAGGCAGCCTAAAATCTGATGCCCTGCTAAGGTTTTACGGCTCAGCAATGGAAGTTTATAATGCCCCATTAAAAGAACTCGGGCAATTCGGGTTGACCGAAGCCGAGATTCAGCGTTTTTCGGACAAATCCCTTGCCCTGCCTCGAAAAATTTTAAGCCGTGCCCTTGAAAACGGGGGATGGGTCTTAACCCCGGACGATGCCCTGTACCCCTCATTGCTGCGGACAATCCCCGGAATACCGCTGGTGCTGTACGGGTACGGGGAGCTTCCAAACCTGGATTTGACCCCCGCCATCGCCATAGTGGGCACCAGGGCGGTAACCAGTTTCGGCAAACAGGCAACCGCCCTTATATCCGCTGGGTTGGCCCTCGGCGGCGCGGTGGTCATCAGCGGCGGGGCATATGGCGTGGATACCGCCGCCCATGAAGCCGCTTTGGCGGCAGGCGGTCTGACTATAGACGTGCAGGGCTGCGGGCTGGATATTGATTACCCCTCAAAAAACTCCGAACTCCGGCGCAGGATTGCGTTATCAGGAGCGGTGATTTCCGAATACCCTCCCGGCACCCCGCCCCTAAAGCACAATTTCCCCCTGCGCAACCGCATTATCAGCGGGTTGTCTATGGGTGTGTGCGTCACCGAAGCCCCCGAAAAAAGCGGCGCCCTTATTACCGCCCGGCTGGCTTTGGAGCAGGGCAGGGATGTTTTCGCTGTGGCGGGGGATATGCTGACAGGCAGGAGCGCCGGGACTGATGAGCTTATCAAGCGGGGGGCTAAACTCGTCACCAGCGCTGCCGAAATCTTAGAAGAATACCTCCCGAGGTTTAATGATATAATAAATTTAAAAGCTGCTCAGGATGCCCGTCATCATCCGGCTTTGAAACATAATATATTTATAAAGGAAGGCAGCGCCAAACCCTCCCGGCAGGAGATAGCCGGCGAAAAAATAACCGCCGGGATGCCGGATAACGTATCCGAGGAATCCCGCCTGGTTTTTACACTGCTGGATGACACTCCGAAAACCATGGATGAACTGGTGTCCCTTTCAGGGCTATCAGCAGCCAAAGCCTTAACCGCCCTTACCGAGCTTGAACTTGCCGGCTGTGCTACCCGTGTTCCGGGCCAGGGGTATACAAGGTGCTGAATAATTCTTATAACATAAATCAATGAAAAGGTGATATCTTCATGTCAAAGCTTGTTATAGTGGAGTCACCCGCCAAAGCTAAAACAATTGAAAAATATCTCGGCCCCGGATATCAGGTGATGGCTTCCATGGGGCATATACGGGATTTGCCCAAAACCTTGCTGGGCGTAGATATAGAGAATGATTTCAAGCCTAGATATGTGGATATTGCCGGCAAAACCGCCCTCATACGCCAATTGAAGTCCGCCGCTGCCCAAAGCGACGGTGTTTTCCTCGCCACCGACCCTGACCGGGAAGGCGAGGCGATTTCATGGCATCTGGCCCAGGCACTCAAAATAGATATAAACGAGAAAAACCGGGTAACCTTTAACGAAATTACCAAAACCGGCGTGGAGAAGGGAATGTCCAACCCCCGCTCCATAGACATGAACCTTGTCAACGCGCAGCAGGCCCGCAGGATCCTTGACAGGATTGTAGGCTATAAGCTAAGCCCCTTCCTGTGGAAGAAAATCCGCAACGGCCTTTCCGCAGGCCGCGTCCAGTCCGTTGCAGTTCGGATTATCGTAGACAGGGAGGAGGAAATCCGCTCCTTTGTCAGCGAAGAATACTGGACCATCGACGCCCTGCTGTCGGCTACCGCAAAGGGCCGCGCCTTTAAGGCAAGGCTCCACGGGCTGGCGTCTGATAAAAAGAAAATGAAAATAGAAAACAAGGAAGCCGCCGACCGTATCCTCGAAAGCCTTAATGGGCAGGAATTCAAGGTTACATCAGTTAAGCACAGCGAGCGGCAGATTTCCCCTGCAGCCCCCTTCATCACATCAACCCTGCAGCAGGAGGCAAGCCGGAAGCTGGGCTTTAACGCCCACCGCACCATGAAAACCGCCCAGGAACTTTACGAAGGTGTG
This sequence comes from Clostridiales bacterium, assembly GCA_012839705.1. Taxonomy (GTDB): domain Bacteria; phylum Bacillota; class Clostridia; order Oscillospirales; family Acutalibacteraceae; genus Avimonas. Next base: position 4,500 of record DUMT01000012.1, read on the forward strand.
GAAGTCGAAGGGTACGGCGCCGTCGGTCTTATCACATATATGAGGACGGACTCCCTGCGCATTTCCGACGAAGCCCGCCGGGAGGCAACCAAATATATAAAAGAGCGCTGGGGTGAAAAATACCTGCCCGAAAAGCCCCGGGTATTCAAGTCAAAAGGCTCAGCCCAGGATGCCCACGAGGCAATCCGCCCCACCATACCATCCCTCCCGCCGGAAAAGGTGAAGGATTCCTTGACCCAGGACCAGTACCGCCTTTATAAACTCATCTGGGAGAGGTTTATCGCAAGCCAGATGGCAAACTGCATCCACGATACCATCAAAATGGACATAACCGCCGGGGATTACCTGTTCAGGGCCTCGGGATATACTGTAAGATTTGACGGGCACACCGTCTTGTATGTGGAGGGCAAGGACGAGGAAAGCGAATCGGACGGCCCGCTGCCATCATTAGAGGAAAACACCGTTTTGATCCTTAAAGAGATAAACGGCAACCAGCATTTCACCCAGCCGCCCCCAAGATATACCGAAGCCACACTTATCAAGGCTTTGGAGGAAAACGGAATCGGGCGCCCATCAACCTACGCCCCCACCATCACCACAATTATAGCCAGGGAATATGTTGAGCGGGAGGAAAAATACCTCAAGCCCACAAAGCTGGGGGAAATCACCACAAAGATTATGAAAGAGCTTTTCCCCGAAATTGTGGATATAGAGTTTACCGCCAACATGGAGGAAAAGCTGGACGCGGTGGATTCGGGGAAAGCCGACTGGGTGGAAACCCTCAGGGAGTTTTACAAGGATTTCGCGGTAACCCTGGAAAATGCCGAAAAATCCACCGGCGAGGAGCGTATTGTTATCCCTGACGAGGAAACAGACGTAATCTGCGAGCTTTGCGGGCGGAAAATGGTCGTTAAAACTGGAAGGTTTGGAAAATTCCTCGCCTGCCCCGGATACCCCGAATGTAAAAACACCAAAAAGCTGGTTAAGGAAGCCGGCGGGGTATGCCCTAAGTGCGGCGGCAAAATTCTAATCAAAAAATCCAAGTCCAACCGCGTGTTTTACGGGTGTGAGAACTTCCCGAGCTGCGATTTTGTGTCCTGGAACCCGCCAACCGATAAGGCTTGCCCCAAATGCGGCAAAACCCTGTTTAAAAAGAAGGGAAAAAACGGGGAGCTTTACTGCGTCACCGAAGGCTGCGGATACACCTCCAAAGATACCGGCGAAGGGCAGAGCGCATAAAAAATACAGCTTGCAAGAGGGAAGTCAAAACATGAGCAAAATCGCTGTTATAGGCGCCGGGCTGGCAGGATGCGAAGCCGCATGGGCGGCGGCAAATTCCGGCGCGGATGTCACATTGTTTGATATGAAACCCCATAAATTTTCACCCGCCCACAGCTCCCCCCTGTTTGCCGAGCTGGTATGCTCCAATTCCCTGAAGGCGAAAAGGATTGAAAGCGCCGCCGGGCTATTGAAAGAGGAAATGCGAAGGCTGGGCTCGATCTGCATACAGGCGGCGGAGTTGTCAGAAGTCCCCGCCGGCGGTGCGCTGGCAGTTGACAGGGAAAAATTCTCAGAAATTGTAACCGAAAAAATAAAATCCCACCCCAGGATTAAAATAGAGCACCGGGAAATCCCGGACCCCTTTTTGCCCGGATTCGACGCGGTGGTTATCGCCACAGGCCCTCTGACATCCGAGGCACTTTCCAGCCGCCTTCAGGAAAAATTCGGGAAATCTTTAAGCTTTTACGACGCAGCGGCGCCAATTGTTGCCGCCGACAGCGTGGACATGAATTTTGCCTTTAAGGCTTCAAGGTACGGCAAGGGCGGGGATGAAGGGGACTATATCAACTGCCCCTTAAACAAGCAGGAGTATGAAGAATTCCATGCCGCCCTGGTTTCCGCCGAAACCGCCCCCCTTCACTCCTTCGACAACAGCGGGGATATTAAGGTTTACGAAGGATGCATGCCAATCGAAGTTTTGGCAAAACGTGGGCTGGACGCCATCCGGTTCGGCCCCATGAAGCCCGTAGGGTTGACAGACCCCCGCACAGGCCACCGCCCCTGGGCAGTTTTGCAGCTTCGGAAGGAAAACCTTGAGGGCACCATGCTCAATATGGTAGGATTTCAGACTAATTTGAAATTCGGCGAGCAGAAAAGGGTTTTCAGCATGATTCCCGCCCTGCACAGCGCCGAGTTTTTACGCTACGGTGTGATGCACCGCAATACCTTTATAGATTCCCCCAGGCTGCTTGATGCTGGATTCAATCTCAGAACCTCCCCCAAAACCTTTTTCGCCGGGCAGATTACCGGTGTTGAAGGGTATATGGAATCGGCTGCCTCGGGAATAATAGCGGGGATTAATGCCGCAAGGGCAGCAGCGGGCAAACCGATGGTTGTTCTTCCAAAGGATACAATGATTGGAGCCCTGGCGGGGTATATCAGCGACCCGAATGTTAGGGATTTTCAGCCCATGGGTGCAAATTTCGGGCTTTTGCCGCCTTTGGAAGAGCATATAAAAGACAAACAGCTGCGCTATGCCGCATACGCAAACAGGGCTTTAAAAAGCCTTGAGGAATCAGTTTTAAGCCGTCTGGAACGGTAATTATAGAATGCAAAAAAACAACAGGTCAAAGGTGATATCAGGGATACAGGTAAATTTATATATTGAAAGGTCTGTTGAAAATGCGTGTAATAGTCGATGCATTTGGAGGGGACAATGCCCCGCTGGAAATCATCCGAGGCGCTTCCCTTGCGGTGGCGGAGTATGGAATCAAGGTAATCCTGACCGGCAAAAGGGACGAGATTCTCCAAACCGCCGAGAAAAACGGGGTAAACCTTGACGGCATGACAATTATTAACGCCCCGGGCGTCATTTCCATGGAGGACGAGCCCAGAAGCATTTTAAGGGAGCATAAGGAATCCTCCATGGCGGAAGGGCTGCGCAGCCTTGCGGCCGGGGAGGGTGACGCCTTTGTTTCGGCGGGCAGCACCGGCGCTTTAATCGTAGGCGCAACCTTTTATGTCAAAAGGATAAAGGGCATATCCCGGGCGGCGCTGGCGCCCCTTATGCCGGGGATAAATGGCCCCTTTATGCTTATAGACTCGGGTGCCAATGTGGATGTGCGCCCCGAAATGCTTTTGCAGTTCGCCCATATGGGAAGCCTTTACATGTCCAATGTAATGGGAGACGGCAGGCCGGTTAAAGTAGGGCTTGTCAATGTGGGAACCGAAGATACCAAGGGCGGAGACCTCCAGCATCAGGCCTTTATGCTGCTCAAAGAAAGCGGGCTTAACTTTGTCGGCAACATCGAAGCCAGGGATATACCCTTTAATGTTGCGGATGTGGTGGTAACCGACGGGTTTACAGGGAATGTCATATTAAAGCTTACAGAGGGCGTTGCGTCCGCTTTAATGAAGAATATCAAGGATATTTTCATGACCAATGCCATCACAAAAGCCGCCGCGCTGATGGTAAAGCCCTATCTTGGTGATTTGAAAAAGAAAATGGACGCGACGGAATACGGCGGCGCGCCCCTTCTCGGCATCTCCAAGCCTGTAATCAAAGCCCACGGCAATTCCAACGCAAATGCCATCAAACACGCCATAAGGGTTGCGGCTGATTTTGCCCAGAAAGGGGTAATCGAAAAGATTTCCGCCGCTGTAAAGCCTGAAGAATCATTATCGGATTGATTTATTCGGTACTGAAAGGACAAGTCACAAGATGAGCGACTTAAAAGAGCTTATGAAGTCTATCAATTACAATTTCCGGGATACGTCGCTTCTTGAACGTGCCCTGACACACTCATCCTATGCCAATGAAAGGAAGAATCCCATTCCAAGCAATGAAAGGCTGGAATTTCTGGGGGATTCTGTCCTGGGGCTTGTTACGGCCATATTCCTTTATAACAGGGAAAACTGGAGCGAAGGGGAGCTTACCAAACTGCGCTCGTCCCTGGTCTGCGAAAAGGCTCTTTATTCCTATGCCCAAAAGCTGAATCTCGGCAGCTACCTGCATTTGGGCAAAGGCGAGCAGCGCACCGGCGGGGCTACCCGCCCTTCAATCCTTGCCGATGCCTTTGAGGCTGTGGTTGCCGCCATTTTTCTTGACGGCGGTTTTGACGCCGCCACAAATTTTATCCTGCCCTTTATTGAGGAGGAGCTTTCGGCGCAAAAGAGCAAAAAATTCAACGATTACAAAACCACCCTTCAGGAGATAATCCAGCAAAACCCCGAAGAGCGGCTGGATTATGTCCTGGTGGGTGAGTCGGGCCCCGACCACAACAAAACTTTTACGGTTGAGGTGCACCTTAATTCCAATGTAATCGGCAGAGGGCGGGGGCGCAGCAAAAAAGAGGCGGAACAGCAGGCTGCCCGCCAGGCGTTAAAGCTGATGGGTTATGACTGATATGGAAAATGCCAAACCCCGCCATACAAATGTGGCTATCTTCGTCCCCCATGCGGGCTGCCCTCACTGCTGCAGTTTCTGCAACCAATGGGCTATTTCCGGCGCTGGGAAAATGCCCGGTCCCGAGGATGTAAAGAATGCTTGCGAAACTGCTGTGGCAACCATGAGGACAAGCCCCGAATCTTCAGAAATCGCCTTTTTCGGCGGCAGCTTCACGGCAATACCGGAAGATTACATGGCAAGCCTGCTTAAAGCCGCAAGTTATTATGTTAAAAAAGGTTATTTCAAAGGCATCAGGGTTTCAACCCGCCCCGACTGCATTGATAAAAGAATACTTAAAACCCTTGGCAGATTTGGGGTTACTGCCATTGAGCTTGGCGCCCAGAGCATGGATGACAATGTGTTATCCGCTAACCGCCGGGGGCATCGGGCGGCTGATGTGGAAAAGGCGTCAAACCTGATTCACGAATCCGGAATTGAGCTGGGGCTTCAGATGATGACGGGATTATATAAATGCAACAGGGAAACCGATATAAAAACCGCCGAATCCCTTGCCAGCCTGAAACCCGCCACCATGCGGATTTACCCCACGCTGGTAGTTGAAAACACCATGCTTGCCTCCCTTTACCGCAAAGGGGAATACCAGCCCCAAACCCTTGAGGAGGCGGTATCCCTGTGTGCATATTTAATCCCATTTTTCGAGGATAAGGGGATTAAAGTCATCAGGGTAGGGCTTCACTCGGATACCGATATGCAGGCAGGGCTTGTGGCGGGGCCCTGGCACCCGTCATTCAGGGAGCTTTGCGAAAGCCGGATATTTTTCAACAAAGCAATCAAGCTTCTTGAGGAAAAATACCCCGGCGGCGGGCATGCGGTTATAACAGTCAACCCCCGCGCGGTTTCAAAAACCGTCGGGCAGCACCGGAGCAATATAGAGCTTTTATTGAAAAAAGGCTATGTTGTTGAAATCCAGGCGGATTCTTCGCTAAATCCTGGGGAGCTTGTTTTAAGATAAATTTAGAAAGGAAATTGGCAATAAATTATGAAGGTTTTATGGCAGATCGGCATATTGTTTGCTGTATGCTTATTGGGAGAGGGTATTTCACTTCTGCTCCCGTTTCCTTTTCCGGCAAGCGTTATCGCTATGATTATTCTTCTATTGCTGATGCTGACAAAACGTTTAAAGGCTGAAAAGTTGAAGGAAACCTCTGATTTTTTCCTTGGCATCATGTCGTTTTTGTTCATTCCCGCTGGTGTGGGAATAATCAATGTTTATGACAGCATCAAGGGACACATTCTCCCCCTTCTTGTAATCTGCATACTTACCACAATCATAACCTTCGGTGTAACCTCCTTTGCAGTCAGGTTTTTCATCCGGCTGCAGGAACGGCTGTCCAAACCCAAAGGGGGAAAACAGCCATGAAAGAATTCCTGTCCTCCCCATTTTTCGGGATTGTGGTTAGCATCATCGCCTTCAGGATAGGGGTATTGATACAAAAAATTTCAAAAACCCCTGTGGCAAACCCTTTGCTGATTTCCATAGCGCTGATAATCGTGTTTATAAAAACATTCAACATATCCTATGAGGATTACAACGTCGGCGGGCAGATAATCTCCACCATGCTGGTACCCGCCACCGCAATCCTGGCGGTTTCCATATACAACCAGGCGGCGGTACTTAAAAAATATTTTATCCCCGCGGTAGCCGGCTGTTTTGTTGGCTCCCTGACCGCCATAGTAAGCATTGTACTTATGTGCCGGGCTTTCGGACTTGACGAGGCTTTGACCGCCTCCCTTATGCCGAAATCTGTCACCACCGCAATCGCCATCGGGATTTCCGAGCAGCATGGGGGGCTAGTTCCAGTAACCGTTGCCGCGGTTATAGTCACAGGGGTTTTCGGTGCGGTATTCGCTCCCCTGCTTGTTAAGCTTTTCAGAATCAAAGACCCGGTCACCACAGGCATTTCCATAGGTACATCCAGCCATGTGGGCGGCACTTCCACCGCAATCACCATGGGCGAAATCGAAGGGGCAATGAGCAGCATTGCCATCGGGATTGCGGGGCTTATCACAACCTTTTTATCGGTATTCTTCTAATCAGGGAAAACCTACAAAGAAAGGACTAGTAAATATTCATGTTACTCAAATCCCTTGAACTGCAGGGTTTTAAATCCTTTCCCGACAAAACTGTATTGTCCTTTGGCCCGGGTATTACCGCCGTTGTGGGGCCAAACGGCAGCGGAAAATCGAATATAAGTGATGCTATCCGATGGGTGCTTGGCGAGCAGTCCACAAAAAGCCTGCGTGGCTCGAAAATGGAGGACGTGGTTTTCAACGGAACCCAGGAGCGCAAGGCTTTGGGGTTCGCCGAGGTTTCTCTGGTGTTTGACAACTCCAGGCGGATGCTGGATTTTGACAATGACGAGGTAAAGGTCACCCGAAGGTATTACCGTTCCGGGGAAAGCGAATACCTTATCAATAATACCGCCGTCCGCCTTAAGGACATCCAGCTCCTTTTCATGGACACAGGGCTTGGCAGGGACGGCTATTCCATCATCGGGCAGGGAAGGATTGAGGATATTGTGTCCTCCAAATCCGTCGACCGCCGGGAAGTCCTTGAGGAAGCCGCGGGGATTTCCAAATTCCGCTACAGGAAAAACGAAGCCGAGCGCAGGCTCGCCGCCGCGGAGGATAACCTTGTAAGGCTCAAAGACATATTGCAGGAGCTTGAAAGCCGGGTAGGGCCATTGGCTCAACAGGCGGAAAAGGCAAAAAAGTTTCTGGAATACTCCGCCGAAAAGCGGGAGCTTGAAATCGGGCTGTGGCTTAACACATTGGAAAATTCAAAGAAGGTTTTGAGGGATATCAACTCAAAGCTGGAACTTGCCCGCACCCAGTACGACAACGCCACCGAGGAAATCGACGAGCTTGAAGCCGAAATAGAGAGTATATCCCAGGCAGCCCAGCAGATTATCATACAAATTGATGAGATACGCAACAACGCAAAATCATTGGAAGAACAGGCCGCAAGGTTCGATTCAGAAGCGGCTGTTTTGAGGAATGACATTTTCCACACCGATGAAAGCATTGAGAGAATTAAAGGGGAAATTGAGCAATCCCGGGCGGGTGACAGGGAATTTGAGCAGGATATAAACAACCGCCTTGGGATGATTGAGAACAAAAAGGCGCTGATTGCAGAATCCGAAGAACAGCTTAAAACCCTTGAGCAGGAACTGGAAGGCCTTGCCCGCAGCAGTGATGAGTTCGCGGGTAAAATCGAGGAGCTTTCAAAAGAGGCTTCCCGCCTTGCCATCAAGCTTTCGGACATCAAGGTTAATTCTGTCACAAACCAGTCATCCCTGACGGAAATTACTTTAAGGGTTACGCAGCTTACAGACAGCGCGTTGTTGAAGGCAAAGCAGAGCCAGGCCGCCCGGGCGGAGGCGGAGGAATGCGAGGAAGCCTTCAACGCCTGCTGTGAAAAGGTGACAGAGCTGCAAAACGCGGTTAAAGGTTATGAAATGCGCTACCAGTCCCGCTGCGCCCGCCGGGATGCCGCAAAACAGAAGGCTGACAAGCTTCAGCTTGATACCGAGGAAAAACGCCGCCGTGTGCGCATCCTTGAAGAAATGGAGCGCAGTATGGAAGGCTTTACCCAAAGCGTAAAAGATATTATCAAGCAGTCGGAAAGGGGAAGGCTTTCCGGTATTCACGGGCCGGTATCCCGCCTTATCGAAACCTCCCCCGAAACCGCCCTTGCAATCGAAACCGCTTTGGGAGCCGCTACCCAGAATATCGTCTGCGACACCGAAGAGGACGCAAAACGGGCAATCAATTACCTTAAAGACAACAATGCCGGCCGCGCCACCTTCCTGCCGCTGTCCGCAGTCAGAGGCAGTTTTCTGGAGGAGGGCTGGCTGGAGGGGCAAAAAGGTTTTATCGGCATTGCGTCAGAGCTGGTAAGCTGCAAGGATACATACAAAGAGGTAATAGGCAGCCTCCTTGGCCGTACCGTGGTGGCAAGCGACCTTGACTGTGCCGTTGAAATCGCCCGCCGCGGCAAATACCGTTTCCGCGTGGTCACCCTTGACGGGCAGGTTATAAACGCCGGCGGCTCCATGACCGGCGGTTCCACCGTTAAAAATGCGGGGCTGCTTTCCCGCAGGGTCGAAATCGAGCGGTTAAAAGAGCAGGTTAAGGCGTTGGAAGCGGAGCATGACGCCGCCAAAGAGCAGTTTAAACAGGCTGAAAGGGAGGCGGCCGCCGCCGAAGCCGAGCTTATCGGCGTGCGCGGCGAGCTGGCCACCGCCCAGGAAGACCGCATACGCCTTGAAGGTGAGCTGCGCCGCCTAAAGGAACAGGCCGAGGCAAATGAAAGGGCAGTTGAGGAATTAAACAGCGAAATTGAAAAGCTGAACAGCCGCGCCGAGGAATGCAAACGGCTCCTTGCTTTAGCTGAAAGCCAAGCCGCCGAGATTGAAGCTGAAAAAGCAAAGGTGGAGGCGGAGCTTGAATCCCTTTCCGGTGGCAGAAACCAGCTTTCCATTCGCCGGGAGGAGCTTTCCTCAAAAATTGCAGAAATAAAATTGACAATTCTTGCTTATAATAAAGAGATAGAAGCCGAACAGAACGCTGTTGAGGCACTCCGTGCGCAGCGCCAAAACGCCGCTGAAAGGGTCAGCGCCTTCCATAACCAGATTGGGGAGCTTGACAGGAAGAAGGAAGAAATCCAGAAACGGATTGCCGAACGTGAGCAAAAAGCGGCGGAACTCAGAAACCAGGCCGCAGACACCGGAAAACAGGTTGAGGAACTGATTTCCCGCCGGGCCGAAGGAGAACAGAAGCAAACGAACCTTAGGCAAAAGGTTCGTGAAAAGACAGAGGAAAGGGAACTGGCAGGCCGGGAAGTTGCAAGGCTTGAGGAGAAGCTGGCTTCCGTCTCCCATGAGGCAGACGAGATTGTCCGCCGCCTGTTTGAGGAATATGAGCTGACCCGCATGGAGGCCGAAGCCCAGGTGGAGCCCATTTCCGACCCGCAGAAGGCGGCCAGAAGGCTGAATGAACTGAAAAATAAAATCCGCGCCCTCGGCACCGTTAATGTGGACGCCATAGAAGAATACAAGGAGGTCAGCGAGCGGTACGAGTTCCTGTCCTCCCAGGTTAAGGATATCGAGGTTTCACGGGATGAACTGCGAAAGCTCATAAATGAGCTTACAACCCAGATGAGGGAAATATTTATCGAGCAGTTTAATCTTATCAACAAAAATTTCGGGGTGGTGTTCAGGGAGCTTTTCGGCGGCGGCAAGGCCGAGCTCTCCCTCACAGACCCGAACGATATTCTAAATTCAGGAATTGAACTCCATGTCCAGCCGCCGGGCAAAGTCATACTTAACCTGGAGGCACTTTCCGGCGGTGAAAAGGCGCTGGTTGCCATATCGCTGTTTTTCGCGATACTCAAGGTCAACCCGTCACCCTTCTGCGTGCTGGATGAGATTGAAGCCGCCCTTGACGACGTAAACGTTGACCGCTATGCCTCATATCTGCGGCGGATGGCCGAAAACACCCAGTTTATCGTCATCACCCACCGCCGCGGCACCATGGAAGAGGCCGACGTCCTCTACGGCGTCACCATGCAGGAAAAGGGCGTTTCCAAGCTGTTGGAGCTCAGGGCCAGCGAAGTCGAAGAACGGCTTGGCATAAAAGTGGATAAGAATTAACCGCTAAAGGTTTTAAACTATTAAAGGGGGCAATTTAGTTGGGCTTATTCTCAAAAATCGGCCAGGGGCTTAAAAAAACCAGGGATTCCCTGATGAATTCGGTAAATTCGGTGCTCCGCTCCTTTACAAAAATAGACGACGGGCTTTTTGAGGAGCTGGAGGAAATCCTTATCATGGCCGATGCCGGGGCGGCAACCTCCGCCAAAATCTGCGAGACCCTGAAATCCAAAGTTAAGGAACAGGGTGTGACCGACCCCGAAACCATCAAGGGGCTTTTAAAAGACACCGTATCTGAAATGCTCAGCGGCGGGCAGGAAATGAATCTTTCCACCGTCCCGTCCGTAATACTGGTAATAGGCGTTAATGGCGTCGGCAAAACCACATCTATCGGAAAACTCGCCGCAAAATACAAATCCGAAGGCAAAAAGGTAATCCTCGGCGCAGCCGATACCTTCCGGGCTGCCGCCATAGAACAGCTGGATATCTGGGCACAACGGGCGGGGGTTGAAATAGTCAAGCACACCCAGGGCTCTGACCCTGCCGCCGTGGTTTACGACACAATAGCCGCCGCAAAGGCGCGGAAGGCGGATATCATCATATGCGATACCGCTGGGCGGCTGCATAATAAGAAGAACCTGATGGATGAGCTGGCGAAAATAAACAGGGTTATCAGCCGTGAGCTTCCCGATGCCGACAAGGAGGTCCTGCTGGTCCTTGACGCCACCACCGGGCAGAACGCGGTAAACCAGGCGAGGGAATTCAAGAACGCCGCTGGCATTACCGGAATTATCCTTACAAAACTCGACGGTACCGCAAAGGGCGGCGTTGTCCTTGCAATCCGGGAAGAACTGGGCATTCCGGTTAAATTCGTGGGAGTTGGGGAAGGGCTGGACGACCTTCAGCCCTTTGTCCCCGATGAATTTGCCGACGGTTTATTCGCTGAAAAATTAATGCGGGCAGGGAAGTAAAATGAAATTTGTAATCGCAACCCATAACCAGAAAAAATTAAAGGAGCTTTCCCGTATTCTTAAGCCGCTGGGAATTGAAGCCGTGACAGCCGCAGACCTGGGCATTAAACTGGAGGAAGTGGAGGAGACAGGCTCAACTTTCGAGGAAAACGCCGAGCTTAAAGCCGCTGCCGCATGCCGGCAGACGGGGCTTCCCGCCGTCGCCGACGATTCCGGCCTTCAGGTGGATGCTTTAAACGGCGCCCCGGGAGTGTTTTCCGCCAGATATGCAGGGGAAGGCGCCACCGATGCCGACAGGAACAACAAGCTTTTACTTGAAATGTCCGGCATACCGGATGAAAAGCGTTCAGCCCGCTTTGTCAGCGCCATCTGCTGCGTGTTCCCCTCGGGGGATAAGGTTTACGCCCGGGGAGAATGCGAGGGCAAAATAGGTTACGAGCCAAAAGGCGAAAACGGGTTTGGTTACGACCCGCTTTTTGTGGTCTCTGACGGGCGCACCTACGCCCAGCTTTCCGATGAGGAAAAGGACGCCATCAGCCACCGCGGCAACGCTTTAAGAATCTTTTCACAGAATTTAAAAGAGTATCTTGCCAATAATATTTAAAACTGAATTTTCAACATTTTCACATTCTGATGTTGAAAACTAAATTTATGAAAAAGGATGATTTTATTGCTTACCAGCAAACAACGCGCTTTCTTGCGCTCCATGGCAAATTCCATTGAGCCAATATTGCATGTGGGAAAAGGTGATATTTCCCCCGCAATGCTAAAACAGGCGGACGACGCCCTGACAGCCAGGGAGATTATCAAGGGAAAAGTCCTTGAAAACAGCCCCCTCACCTCAAGGCAGGCGGCGGAGGAAATAGCCTCTAATGTCAACGCAGAAGTAGTCCAGGTAATCGGCCGCCCCTTTGTGCTTTATCGCGAAAACAAGAAAGAGCCGAAAATAACACTCCCAAAATAAATAACAACATTGAATCCCCAAATTACGAAAGGTGTGTGGCAGATGAAGATTGGTGTTTTCGGGGGTGCATTTGACCCGATTCACAACGGACATCTGCATTTGGCAAGGGAATTTGCCGCCCGTTTATCTCTTGATAAAATCCTGCTTATCCCCACATTCATACCTCCCCATAAAGTGCGCTCATACATGGCGCCGGCGCAGCTGCGCCTTCAGATGTGCCGGCTGGCTGTTGAGGGCGACAGCCTTTTTGAAGTATCAGATATCGAAATCAGGCGGGGAGGGGCGAGTTTTACCGCCGATACCCTAAAGGAGATATCCCTGCAATACCCCGGCGCGCAGCTTTTTCTCATTACCGGCGCGGATATGTTCCTGACCCTCGGCACCTGGAACCGCTTTGAGGAAATCGCAAAACTAGCGGTTTTGTGCGCGGCGCCCAGGGACGAATATAACAGCGAAAAGCTTCTGGATTATGCCAAAACCCTTGAACAGCGGGGTGCCCGGTGTATTATCCAGGATATCCCCCTGCTTAAAATCTCTTCTACAATATTGAGAAATAAGATTTCAGACGGTGAAATTCTTGAAGGTTATGTGCCAGAAGCGGTAGAGGATTATATCAGAAAATACGGATTGTATAATAATCATAATAATCAACAAACATTAAACGACGAGCAATTTATCGAGATTATCCGCGGCAGGCTGACCCAAAAAAGGTTCGAGCATTCCCTGGCGGTGGCAGAACAGGCAAAGCACCTGGCTAAGCTTTACGGCGCCGACCCCGAAAAGGCATATACAGCGGGGATACTTCACGACATAATGAAGGACGCGGGAAAAGAAGCGCAGTTGCAAATCATAAGCGACTTTGGTATAATACTGGATAATGTTGAGAAAAACCTGCCCGGCTGCTGGCATGCGATTGCCGGCGCAGTTTTTATAGAACATATACTGGGCATTAAGGACAGGGATTTGATTAACTCCGTACGCTATCACACCACCGCCAGGGCTGGAATGTCCATCCTTGAGAAGGTGGTGTACCTTGCTGATTTTACTTCCGCTGACAGGGATTACCCCGATGTAGGCACCATGCGGAATTTAGCGGCAACCGATATAAAAGCCGCCATGAAATACGGATTATCCTATACCATAAAAGACCTTGTGGGCAAATCAATGCCAATTCATCCGGACGCAATCCATGCCTATAATGAGATAGTCTCCGCCATTGAAAAAGGAGGCACTGACAATGGCCAAAAAGAATAAAAGTTCAGAATATGTAAGCCTTGCGAGCAAAACCCAGAAAAAAACTTTAAGCAGCCCCTCAAAAAAGGGCAGAAGTAAATCCAGAAAAGTACTTATTGGTATACTGGCGGGGATAATTGTTATGATGTTCCTTCTCCTGCTGGTGGGCGGTATCATGGTTTACAAGACCATGTCATCCCCAAATGCTAATGTGGAGGATATAGGGGAGCTTACATCCCACACCAAAACCCCGGAAAAATACGCGGACAAAGTGGCATATTATATAGTGGGGCTGTTAGGTGAGGAAATTGATTCCACTACCGAGATACTCTCCATCGTATGCTGGGATAAAAAAGCGAATACTTTAAGTATTATGCAGGTACCGCAGGACACTTACCTTGGGGATTCCGGGCACTGGGCAGTCAAGAGGGCTGCCGATGTCTGGGGCAACCCGAAGCAGCTTGACTGGTGTTTAACCTGCCGGAGAGCTGTTAAAAGCGATGAAATTTCCAATAATAAGCATACCGAGTGCAATACCGTACTGAGCAAGGCAAAGGGTTCCGCCTCCCAGGATTTGTGCGACGTCTTCAACGATGTTCTGGGGCTTCCTGTGGACGGGTATTTCCTGTTCCCGCAGCAGGGGCTGGTTAAGCTTGTCAACCTCCTTGGCGGCGTGGATGTCAACCTTGATTTCGACATAAAAGTGGATGACGTAACCTATAAAAAAGGCACCCGCACCCTGGACGGCAACGCGGCGCTGTATTTCTCCCTGTATAAAAAAAGCGGGATTAACGGCGACATTGACAGGCTTGTCCGGAGCAGAAAGGTATTCCTGGCAATGTTCCAGCGCCTTGCGCGCCTTTCTAAGGATAAGCTTGGCAGCGATTATATAATTCCCCTGATGAACGGTTCCACCCCAATAAGGACAAACTTCACCCGAAAAGAAATTGTGGAACTGATATACAGCATGAAGGATATTCCCCCATCTTCCATGACTGCCTATATCGTCCCCGGCAGGACAGGAAGCACCGGCGGGAAAACCTATTATTCGGTACACAAGGAATCCCTTTTAAGCCTTATCAGCGAAGCGTTTAATCCCCATGGCCTTCCGATTACCGCCGAAAACCTCACCGAACTTAAGGAGCTTGGCAGTGGAAAGCCACAGGATTTACGTAAACAGGTGCTTTCAGAAATATTAGTTGAGCAGTCAGGGGCTGTTACCACAACCGCCCCTGAAGCCACAACAACATCAAAATAACAGGTTAATGCGGAAAGTGGGTATTTATGGAATCAAAAGATTTGGTTAAATTAGTTGTCACCTCTTTAAACAAACACAAGGCTGAGGATATTCAGATAATAGGAATCAGGGATTTAACCGTTATAGCCGATTATTTTGTTATAGCCAACGGCACCAGCACCACACAGGTAAAGGCTTTGGCGGATTATCTGGAAAAGGAGCTTTCCGAGCAGGGGATTACCCCTTTGAGAATAGAAGGGTATTCATCGGCAAACTGGATTCTGCTGGATTACGGTTCAGTCATTGCCCATGTTTTCTATAAGGAAACCCGTGAATTTTACAACCTAGAGCGGCTTTGGAAAGACGGGCAGTATCTGCAGCTTACCGATTTTATTGACCCTGAGGAAATCTAAAACAATATAAATTTTTGGACAAACCCAGCATAGAAAGGATTTGTTTAAATGAAGAAGTATGATGCCGCTGCAATTGAAAGCAAATGGCAAAGGGTTTGGGACGAACAATCCACCTTTGCTGTAAAGCTCGATAAATCAAAACCAAAGTTTTATGCCCTGGTTGAATTCCCCTATCCTTCCGGTCAGGGTTTGCACGTTGGGCACCCGCGCTCCTACACTGCCCTTGATGTGGTGGCAAGGTCCCGCCGTTTGCAGGGATACAATGTTTTGTACCCGATGGGCTGGGATGCCTTCGGCCTTCCAACCGAAAACTATGCAATAAAAAACCATATCCATCCCGAAATAGTAACCCAGAAGAATGTGGAAAGGTTTAAATCACAGCTTAAAGCGCTGGGTTTATCCTTCGACTGGAACCGGGAGATAAACACCACTGACCCGGCCTATTACAAATGGACCCAGTGGATTTTCCTCCAGCTTTTCAAACACGGATTAGCTTATAAGAAAGAAATGGCAGTTAACTGGTGCACTTCCTGCAAATGCGTTCTTGCCAACGAGGAAGTAGTGGCAGGCGCCTGCGAGCGCTGCGGCGGAGAAGTGGTAAGAAAGACAAAGAGCCAGTGGATGCTGAAAATCACCGAATACGCCCAGCGTTTGATTGACGATTTGGATTTGGTGGATTACCCGGAAAGGGTCCGCACCCAGCAGATTAACTGGATAGGCCGTTCCACCGGCGCGCAGGTAAGGTTTGAAACAACTGCCGGAGACCCCATTGAAATATTCACCACCCGCCCTGACACCCTGTTCGGCGCCACATATATGGTCATGGCTCCCGAGCATCCCCTTGTGGAAAAGTGGGCTGGTATTATTGAGAATATCGACGAGGTTAAAAATTATCAGGAAGAAGCCGCCAGGAAATCGGATTTTGAAAGAACCGAGATAGCAAAGGACAAAACAGGCGTTGAGCTAAAAGGCGTCCGCGCCATCAACCCTGTCAATGGACGGGAAATCCCGATTTTCATATCTGACTATGTCCTGGTTTCCTACGGGACAGGTGCTATTATGGCTGTTCCTGGACATGATACCCGCGACTGGGAGTTTGCAAAGAGATTTAATCTCCCCATCATTGAAGTAGTCAAGGGCGGGGACGTTGAAAAGGAAGCCTACACCGACTGCGACCACGGCGTTATGGTCAATTCCGATTTCCTCAACGGGTTAAGCGTGGAAGAAGCTAAGGTAAAAATAGTGGAATGGCTTGCTGATAAGGGCATAGGGGAAAGCAAGGTAAACTTCAAGCTTCGTGACTGGGTATTTTCCCGCCAGCGCTACTGGGGCGAGCCAATCCCGATTATCATCTGCCCCGAATGCGGGTTTGTCCCCCTTGATGAGAAGGATTTGCCATTAAAACTGCCCATGGTGGAAAGCTACGAGCCCACCGAAAACGGCGAATCCCCCCTTGCCGCCATCGAGGATTGGGTTAATGTGACCTGCCCGAAATGCGGCGGGCCTGCAAAGCGGGAAACCGACACCATGCCCCAGTGGGCAGGCTCATCCTGGTATTTCCTCCGCTATACCGACCCCCACAACGACAATGAGCTGGCGTCCAAAGAGGCGCTGGAGTATTGGACACCGGTTGACTGGTACAACGGCGGCATGGAGCATACTACCCTGCACCTTCTCTACAGCCGTTTCTGGCACAAATTCCTGTATGACATCGGCGTAGTTCCAACCCCCGAACCCTACGCAAAGCGCACCAGCCATGGCATGATTCTCGGCGAAAACGGGGAGAAGATGTCCAAGTCCAGGGGCAATGTGGTCAACCCCGATGAAATAGTCAGAGAATACGGCGCCGATACTTTAAGGCTGTATGAGATGTTTATCGGCGACTTTGAGAAAGCCGCCCCGTGGTCAAGCTCAAGCATCCGCGGCTGCCGCAGGTTTATCGAACGAGTCTGGGCGCTGCAGGATATGGCAACAGATGAGGAAAATATACGCGCTGACCTTGAAACCTCCTTCCACAAAACAATTAAGAAGGTTACTGAAGATATTGATAATCTGAAATACAATACCGCCATTGCTGCCCTGATGTCCCTTTTGAATGACATATACAGCAGAAACTCCGTAACCCGAGGGGAGCTTAAAATTTTCCTCACCCTGCTTAACCCCTTTGCTCCACACGTTACCGAAGAATTGTGGGAAATTATGCAGTTTGGCGGGCAGATTGCACAGTCCAGATGGCCGGAATATGATCCGGAAAAATGTGTTGAACAGGTTATTGAAATAGCTGTGCAGATTAACGGGAAAGTCCGCTCCCATGTTACAATTCCGGCAAACGCGGAAAGCAGCGAGGCAATTGCCGCCGCCAAGGCTGATGAAAAAATAGCATCTGCTTTAAACGGTATGTCAATCGTAAAGGAACTGTATGTTCCCGGCAAGCTTGTAAACCTGGTTGTTAAACCCGCTTGATTTTTCAACAATAAAGTGAAAAAATGTTAAAAAATCACCGGCCTTTCGCCGGTGATTTTTTTTCATCATGGTTAAATTATAAATCCAGGCGCCCGTACAATGCCGAGGATTCTTCCTTTTCTGACATTGTCTTTGAAGGAGGTGTTGCCCCATCGGCTGTCGGAAGCGGGTTGCTGCGGGGAACAAATTCCCTTATAACCCTTTCGGGACGCTCTACTGAATAGGAGCTTTCTGGCTTGGCGCTCTTTTTGCGGGTGTTCTTGCGACCCCGCTTCGGCTTCTTTTTAAGGTTATCCTCGGTGGGGCCAATGATTACATGGCGGTGCGGCTCTGTGCCCACACTCCATGAAGTAGCCCCTTTTACCTCCTGCACAGCTGTGTGTATAATCCGCCTTTCATAAGGGTTCATGGGTTCAAGGGATACCTTTTTGCCTGTCCTTGCAACCTGCTTGGCTGTCTTTTTAGCTAAGCCGATTAATGACTGCTCCCGTTTTTCGCGGTAATCCCCAATATTCAGGGTTATACGGTAGTAGGAGTTATCCACACGGTTTGCGACCAATCCCGCCAAATACTGAAGTGAGTCAAGAGTCTCACCGCGCCTTCCGATTATAAACCCAAGGTCTTCGCCGGTAATCTCAAGGCTGCTTCCGTTTTCATCTTCTTCCTTAACGGTAACATCTGGGTTTGTAACACCCATCTTCGCCAGGATATCCTTCAAAAACTCGGCTGCCTGGCGGGCCGGCGTAATTTCATAATAGGCGCGTATCCTTGCGGGGCATCCGCCGAACAATCCAAATGTCTTTTTCTGCGGCAGTTGAAGGATTTCAAATTGCAGCTCTTCCTCTGGCATCTCAAGAGCCTGTGCAGCCTTTCTTTTTGCCTCCTCTATCGTATCAGCTTCCTTGATAACTTCCCTCAGCAAGTGTTTTCATCCTTTCCCTTGCGGATTGCTATTATTCTTCGTGGTTTGTATCCTGATTTTCGTCTGTCGATTCTTCGCCTTGTGGCTGTTCATTGTTTTCAGTAATGTTTACGCTGTCGATTTCCTTAATTTCGGGCTTTTGTTCTTTCTTTTTATTAGAGGAAGCCTTGTTTTTTGATTTTCCTTCTTTTTCAGCTGCCTGTTTAGCGGCGTTGTACTCAGCGTTTTCGCGGGCTCTGGCTTCCGCCAGCCTCTTTTTGTCTTCAAGCTTCTTTTTGCGCCTTTCCTGATATTCCAGTTCGGCCTGGGCGCGGATTTTTGCGGGATTGTAAATGCTGTTTAATATTATTGTTTGAATTATTGCCAAAATGTTTGAGCTTATCCAGTAAATACCCACGCCTCCGGGTACGCTGAAAGTAATGTAGAGGGAGAACAGGGGCATAATTATAAGCATCATGCTGTTGGAGCATCCCTGTGCCTGGTCCGCACCAGACTGCCCGGCTTTCATATACCTCATGGATATATAACTTGACGCCAGGGCTGTCAGCCATGAAAACAGGGGTATGAGCCACAGCATGTTTATATCTTTAAAACCTTTGCTGCTCCACGGGTTTTCCAGCAGAGTCCTTCCGCCAAAAAATACGAAATCCCTGCGGAGGTTCAGCATCTGGTTATAGTATTCCTCTGCGCTTACATTCTTCCTTACACTGTCTGAAAGCTGTGATATACTGTCTATTATTTCCTTTTCGTTTTTATCCAGTACCATCAGCAGCCGCAGTTCACGGTAAACATGATTTTTTGCACGCTCGTTTGCCGACAGCTTGTTCGGATCTGCTATTTCAACGGTTTTGCCCTCCGCATTTTTTTCGGTTTCCTGAGCTACAGCGGTAAAGCTTGCTTCAATTACCGCGGAGGGGATTCTGGTCAGGTTTGAAATAGGTTTGTAAATTACAGCGATAACCCCGAAAAGGACAATCATTTGAACCAATGTGGGCAGGCAGCCGCCGGTAAGGCTGACTCCTTCCTTTTCATAAAGCTGCATCTGCTTTTCCTGCAGCTTCTTTTTATCCTGGGCATATTTTTTCTGAAGCCTTTCAAGGCGCGGTGCCAGGCGCGCCCTTTCTGCCGTCATTTTCTGCGACTTGAGGGCAAAAGGGAATGTTGCCGCCCTGACAACTAATGTAAACAGGAATATTGATAAAAAATAATTCCCGATATAGCGGTAAAAAAACCACAAAATATAACCCAGCGGCACAGCCAATATATTTAACAGTGATTGCATGAATTTTTCCTCCGTTTTATGGTCCTTCCATCATAAAACTTCATTTCCTTTATTTCCGGAAAATCCTTTTACTAAGCCTTACTTCGCAATTTATTCATCTGCGGAAGGTTTTATGTTTTTATTTTTCTTAGGCTTTTCTATTTTTTCAGGGACAGGGTCGTACCCGGCTTTGCCAAAAGGATTGCAACGGAGAATCCTCCATACCGCCATTGCACCGCCGCGCAGTATCCCGAACCTCTCTATAGCTTCGATGGCATACGCGGAACATGTGGGAATAAAACGGCAGGAGGGAGGAGTTTTGGAAGATATAAACCTCTGATAAAACTTAATTAGCGCTATTGCTATTCTTTTCATTCTTAAGCACGCCCAAATTCTTAAGATGCTCCTCCATAATCCCTTTTATATGGGTACTTTTTAAAAACTGGGTTTTCTTTCGGGCGACGAAAACAATATTCCATCCGTTGCTTACCTTTGGCAAAAGCTCGCGGTAAGCCTCCCTGATTATCCTGCGGCACCTGTTTCGCTGTACTGCCCCGCCTACTTTTTTGCCCACCGTAATTCCAACCCTTGTAATACCCTGGTTGTTCCTTCGGGCATAGGTAACCAGCGCGGGATTGACCTGTGACTTGCCGCGGTGGTAGAGGGCACGGAATTCAGAATTGCGGTTGAGCACGGCAAAACGCGTCATAAATCATCACATGTCCTCAGATTTTAGAATATTAAAAAAAGCCACACTACGGTGGCCCTTTTTAGTAGGTGAGACGCTTTCTTCCTTTTGCTCTTCTGCGAGCGAGCACCTTGCGGCCATTGGCAGTCGCCATTCT
>DUMT01000106.1 GCA_012839705.1 Clostridiales bacterium
AAACAATTTATACAAACACTGTCTGTTTTAGAATCATAAACACCGCTGTCCCGCCAGCAATACTTAACAAAACATTGTTTTTCCATTTGTGCAGCAGGATTATCACCAAAACGGATATAAGTTCCGGCAACCCGAAAGGCATTGCAGTGACATTTACATCCTTAAAACAGTAAACCACCAAAAGGCCCATCATGGCAGGCGGCAGCATTCTGCCAAGATACGATACAAAGGGCGGAATCTCCCTTTTCTCCGGAAATGCCAAAAACGGCAAAGCCCTTGTCAGCACCGCTCCGGCTGCAACCGCCAGGATAGTCGCCATGGTTTGCGCTGCGGATAAATGCATCCAAATCCCCTTTCATTCGGTATTACGCCTGTTTTTGTTTCTGCCGGGCTCGGCGGCTTTAAACAGCGACAGGGCAACCAGGATAATTGCCATTGCCGGTATCACCAGGCTGTCAGCACCAAAGGCAACTAGGCTTATAACCGATGCCCCTATCCCTATTATCCCGGGTATCCAGTTTTCCTTAACCTTAACCTGCTCCAAAAACAATACAGTAAACAGGGCGGTCAAAACAAATTCCAGCCCGTTTGTATCAAAGGCGATGAAATTACCCGCCACGCCGCCTAAAAAAGTTCCGAAAACCCAGTAAAGGTAATTCAGTATAGAAAGCCAGAATAAGAAATACTTTCTGTTAACACCTTCCGGCGGGTTTATGCTGTGGCAGATTGAAAAAGTTTCGTCGCACAGCAGCAAAATCAACAAACCCCTTAATTTTCCGAGGCCTTTATACTTTTCAAGCATTGAAATGCCATAAAACAAATGCCTTGCATTCACCAAAAAGCTGAGCAAAAAGGCCTGCAGGGGATTGAAGGCTGTTGTAAGCAGCGGGATAGCTGCAAACTGCATGCTGCCGCAAAAGCAGACTGCGCTCATAAGTACCGACCATACCACCCCGTAGCCTTTAGTATGCATCAGAATACCGTAGGCAGTACCTAAAAACAAAAAACCGGTCAAGACCGGTATAGTATGAGGAAAGGCTGAAGCAAGCGCTTTCTTTGCTTGTGCCTTGTCAAACACCATATTTGCACTCCATTTCAAGTAGAATCAAGTTTCGGCGAGGCTGCGTTTTTGTCATTCAATATACTGGGCGTTTGCCAAATAAGCATTATCAATTTTTTTAACCGCTATTTCGACAGGTTTCCCGTCCAAAAAGCATCTGCCGGGCAAAATGCAAAAGGAGGACAGGGAAAGCCCGAACCCCTTCCCGCAAAGTTTCATGGCGCTTTCTTTGGACACCCAAAGGCGGCAAAACCGCTCGGGAAGGTTTTTTGCGCTAACAGACTCAATCCATGCCCGCTCCTCCGGGTGAAAACGCCCGGCAATCCTGATAAGCCGATCAGGGTTATCGGGTATAACCTGGACATCAGCCCCCACCGGCCTGTCAGACACTGCCGCCAGGGCATATCCGCCGCTGTGGGAGATGCTGATATGCCGCACCCCTCCGCCTGCCGCCGCACCGTCGGGGAAGGGTTTCCCCCCCTCACCCACAGGCCAGCCTGAATCGCAGGCAAACCGGGTGATATCCTCCAGCCTGTCAAGGAGCATGCCTTTACTCAAAAGCACAAGATCATCCCCGGTATACCCGCAAAGCAGCGCAAAATAGCAAAGGTACGCCGCCAGCACCGATTCCGCCCTTTTATGGGGCACTGAAATCCTGTCCGCCGCCTGCCTTTTTATGTCAGGCAGAGCGGAATACGCGGCGGCAATATCGTAAGCTGTAAATTCTGATGACTTTACAACGAAATTGGTTACCTTCATTTAAAACAACCCGGAAATACGCCCGTTTTCGTCGATATCTATTTTTTCAGCGGCGGGTACCTTCGGCAAGCCGGGCATTGTCATGATTTCACCTGTCAGAACCACCACAAAACCCGCGCCGGCGGAAAGCCGCACGTTTTTAACCGAAACCTTAAACCCTTCAGGGCGCCCAATCAGGGCGGGATTGTCCGAGAAGGAATACTGGGTCTTTGCAATGCAGACCGGCAGGTTCCCGTATCCCAGTTCAGTAATCCTGTCCAGTTCCTTTAAGGCAGCGGGGGCAAAGTCCACCCCGTCCGCACCGTAAATCTCGCGGGCTACAGTGCAGATTTTTTCTTTCAGGGGCATGTCATCGCCGTAAAGCAGGCGGAAATTATTCGGCTGTTCGGTGAGCCTGATTACCTCTTTTGCAAGCTCAATGCCGCCTTCCCCGCCTTTTGCCCAAACTTCGGACAGGGCAACATTTGCCCCCATTTCGGAACATCGGCGTCGCACCAGCTCGATCTCCGCCTTAGTATCCGAGGGGAACCTGTTGATGGCCACCACTGCGGGAAGCCCAAATTTCACTGTAATGTTTTCGATATGCCTGATAAGGTTTGGCAACCCTTTCTCAAGGGCTTCAAGGTTTTCCTCTGAAAGCCGGGATTTTTCAACCCCTCCGTGGGATTTAAGTGCGCGGATGGTGGCTACAATAACCACAGCATCGGGCTTTAGCCCTGCCTTGCGGCATTTTATGTCAATAAACTTCTCCGCACCGAGGTCAGCGCCGAAACCTGCTTCGGTTATGCAATAGCCACCGAGTTTAAGCGCAAGCTTTGTGGCGATAATGCTGTTGCATCCGTGGGCAATGTTTGCAAAGGGGCCACCGTGGATTAATGCGGGTGTATGTTCAAGGGTCTGGACAAGGTTCGGGTTTATGGCGTCTTTAAGCAGTGCCGCCATAGCCCCCTGGGCTTTCAGCTGCCCGCAGGTAACCGGCTTGTCGTCCCGGGTGTAGCCGATTACGATTTTTGCGAGATTTTCCTTTAAGTCTGTAATGCTCTTTGAAAGGCAGAGAATAGCCATTATCTCGGAGGCAACGGTTATGTCATAGCCGTCCTCCCTGGGTACACCGTTTATTTTTCCACCAAGGCCGTCTATTATGTGCCTTAGCTGCCTGTCGTTCATATCGACGCAACGCTTCCAGGTAATGCGGCGGGTGTCAATATTAAGCTCGTTACCGTGGTGGATGTGGTTGTCAATCATTGCTGCCAAAAGGTTGTTTGCCGCCCCGATGGCGTGCATATCTCCGGTAAAATGGAGGTTAATATCCTCCATGGGGATAACCTGGGACCAGCCACCCCCGGCAGCGCCCCCCTTAATCCCAAAAACAGGGCCGAGGGAAGGCTCCCTCAAAGCCAGCACCGCGTTTTTTCCAAGGCGGCGCATTGCATCCCCCAACCCAATGGTGGTTGTGGTTTTGCCCTCCCCGGCGGGGGTGGGGTTGATGGCGGTGACCAGTACCAGCTTACCGTCGGGTTTATCTTTAAGCCGTTCCAGCACTGAAAGGCTGATTTTCGCCTTGTAGTTTCCGTAAAAGTCGATATCCTGCCTTGTCAGCCCCAAACTGGCGGCGATTTCTTCGATATAACGGGGTGTAACGCTCTGTGCAATCTCGATGTCGGATTTCATTGACATAAATACCTTACCATCCTTCAAGCTTTAACTTTAAACATTATAAACCTATATTATAGTTTGACACCCGGGCTGTCAAGTTTTTAAAGCAGACAAAAAAGCAGCTTTGCCGTTAAACCTTTTGGCAAAGCTGCGGTGTTTTCAGCAGATGTATTTTAAAATTAATCGTTTTTCTTCGAATCTTCTTCAGGCTCGGCTTCAGGTTCCACCTTAATATGCACACGCCCTATCCTGCGCTCATCCATTTCCATGACAGTGAATGTGGCGTTCTTGAATTTAATCTGCGGGCGCTCATCCTCCGCGGGAATCCTGCCCAACACGTCCAGGATATAGCCGCCAAGGGTTTCGTACTCACCTTCCGGGAAGTGCAGGTTCAGCAAATCGCCAAGCTCCTCAATATCAATGGAGCCTTCCACCTCAAAGGTGTTGTCGCCAACCTTTGTGACCTCATCCTCTTCGTGGTCGTACTCGTCCTGGATGTTGCCGACAATGGATTCAAGGATATCTTCCATAGTGACAATTCCGGCAAAACCGCCGTATTCGTCCACCACTATCGACATCTGGATGCGTTTTTCGGTCATTTCCTTAAACAGGTCACGGCACTTCTTTGTGCGGGGTATAAAATAAGTCTCACGGGCAAGATGCCGGATTGTGACATCCTTCGGAATCTCCTGCCCGACATAGGGCAGCAAATCCTTCACATACAGGATACCGACGATGTTGTCAATCTCGCCTTCGTAAATCGGCAGGCGGGAATACCCTCCGTCCACGCAAGACCGCAAAGCCTCGGCAAACCCTTCGTTAACCTCAATAGCCTCAACCTCGGTACGCGGCGTCATAATATCCTCTGCTGTGATATCGTCAAACTCGAAGATATTGTTAATCATTTCCTTCTGGGTGTCCTCAATGACGCCCTTTTCGCCGCCAACGTCCACCATCATCCTGATTTCTTCCTCAGTTACATTGTCCACCGAAGCGTTGGGGTCAAGGCCGAAAAGGCGCACCACAAGGTTTGTGGATACGGAAAGCAGCTTTACAAAGGGCCGCATAACCGCCGCGATACCGCCAAGAATCCCGATTGCTGCAAAGGATATGCCCTCAGCCTTCTGCATTGCAATCCTTTTTGGCACCAGTTCTCCAAGTACGAGGTTGAAGAACGCCATAATAATTGTAATAAGTACAACACTTACAGTATGGATAATGGCACTGTACTGCTCCAAAACGGGCGAAAGCCCCACAATCCAGCTGGATAAGGGTGTTGCCAGAGACTGGGCCGCTGTGGCCGAAGTCAGGAACCCGGCTAGGGTAACGCCGATTTGGATGGTTGCAAGGAAATTGGATGAGTTTGCGGTGAGCTTCAGGACCTGCCTTGCCTTTTTGTGTCCTTCCTCCGCCATCTTTTGGATTTTGTTGTCATTCAGGGAGATTACAGCAATCTCCGACGCCGCGAAAAACGCGTTGACAAAAATCAAAAAAACCAAAAGAAGCAACTGCAAAACTAAGTTGCCGGCAGGGTCGGGCTCAGGATCTGAATCCATTTGCAATATATGCCCCTTTCATTTTTCAGCGGGATACCGCCTTTGATTACCCGGGCAGGATTACTTGTGCAAATTGATCAAAAACTCAAATCAAAATGCCGCTGTAAAACTGCAAACGGGCTATCATATAATTTGTTTGAAAGATATAATAAATCTTTTTTCAATAATTGTCAATATCAACAATCCATCAGGACAGCGAGCAGCACCAAGAGATTCAAAGAAAAAACGAGAATTCACAGTTTTACGCCGCCTTAACCGCATTTTTTCCAGTTTTATGGTTAAATCCTAAAAGATGGTTGTATAAAACATAATATTTAAAAATATATTTAAAATTTATCTAGTTTTATGGTTTACAGTTTGGATTAAAAATGGTACTATAACTATTGGCTTGTTAAAAAATAAATTATTTATAAGCGCTCTTCAAGGAGGAAACAGTAAATGGCAAGAAAATTTAAAACCATGGACGGCAACTCTGCCGCCGCGCATGTGGCCTATGCGTTTACGGATGTTGCCGCCATATATCCTATTACGCCGTCGTCAGTTATGGCTGAGGAGACGGACAAATGGGCTGCACACGGCAAAACAAATTTGTTCGGCCGTCCCGTGAAGGTAGTTGAAATGCAGTCCGAGGCAGGCGCTGCCGGCGCTGTTCACGGTTCCCTGGCAGCCGGTGCCCTGACCACAACATACACAGCTTCCCAAGGCTTGCTCCTGATGATTCCCAATATGTATAAAATCGCCGGCGAGCTGCTGCCCAATGTTATCCATGTATCTGCCCGCGCAGTAGCATCCCACGCCCTTTCAATTTTCGGGGATCATTCCGACGTTTACGCATGCCGCCAGACCGGTTATGCGATGCTGTGCTCCTCAAGCGTACAGGAGGTTATGGACCTCGGCGCCATAGCCCACCTTTCCACCATCAAAGGACGTGTTCCGTTCCTGCACTTCTTCGACG
Organism: Clostridiales bacterium; assembly: GCA_012839705.1. Classification (GTDB taxonomy): domain Bacteria; phylum Bacillota; class Clostridia; order Oscillospirales; family Acutalibacteraceae; genus Avimonas. The sequence goes on from DUMT01000106.1 coordinate 5,987, forward strand.
GATTCCGCACCTCCCATGAGGTTCAGAAAATCCAGGTTTGGGATTACGAGGACCTCGGCGAGCTTCTCGACTGGGATGCTGTAGACCGTTTCCGCAGCAATGCACTCAACCCCGAGCATCCTGTCCAGCGCGGAACCGCCCAGAACCCGGACATATTCTTCCAGGCAAGGGAAGCTTCAAACGTTTATTACAACGCCATTCCCGAAATTGTCGAAGAATACATGAACAGGGTCAACGAAAAAATCGGTTCCAACTACAAACTGTTCAACTACTACGGCCCCAGCGACGCAAAACACGTCATCATCGCCATGGGCTCAGTATGCGAAACCATCGAGGAAACCGTTGACTACCTGAACGCAGCAGGCGAAAAGGTCGGCCTTATCAAGGTAAGGCTCTATCGCCCCTTCTCCGCAAAGCACCTGCTTGATGCTATCCCGGATAGCGTTCAGTCAATCTCGGTGCTTGACCGCACCAAGGAACCCGGTTCCATCGGCGAGCCCCTCTACCTCGACGTATGCGCCGCACTGAAGGGCTCCAAATTCGAGTCAATCCCTGTCTATACCGGCCGCTATGGCCTTGGTTCCAAGGATACCACCCCCGGACAGATTATTGCTGTTTACAGGAACATGGAATCCTCCCAGCCGAAGCTCAGGTTCACCATCGGCATTGAGGACGACGTTACCCATCTGTCCCTTGAAGTTACCGAAAACCCCGACACCACACCCAGCGGCACCCATTCCTGCAAATTCTGGGGCCTTGGCTCTGACGGTACTGTCGGTGCGAATAAAAACTCCATCAAGATTATCGGCGACCATACTGATATGTATGCCCAGGGTTACTTCTCTTATGACTCCAAAAAGTCCGGCGGCGTAACCATATCCCACCTGCGTTTTGGCAAGAAGCCGATTAAATCCACCTATTATGTAAGCAAGGCTGACTTTGTCGCCTGCCACAACCCCTCCTATGTCGACAAATACGACATGGTAAGCGACGTCAAGCCCGGCGGCATTTTCCTGCTTAACTGCGCCTGGGACGAGGAAGAGCTTGACCGCCGCCTGCCCGCCGAGATGAAGAGGACAATAGCCAGGAACAACATTAAATTCTATACAATCGATGCTACCCACCATGCAAAAGAGCTCGGCCTCGGCAACCGTATCAACACCATCCTCCAGGCAGCTTTCTTCAAGCTCACAAACGTCATCCCTGTTGAGGATGCGGTTAAATACATGAAGGACGCAGCAACCCAGTCCTATTCCAAGAAGGGCGAAGCTGTTGTCAAGATGAACCATGACGCTATCGACACCGGTATCCGCGAAGTTAAAGAGGTCAAGGTTCCGAAGGAGTGGGCAGACGCTAAGGATGAGGGCATCAAGAAGCAGCTCACCGGAGGCCGTCCCGAAATCCGCGATTACATCGACAATGTCCTGGCACCTGTCAACGCTCAGAAGGGCGACACCCTGCCTGTATCCACCTTCGTAAAGGATGCCGACGGAACTGTACCCCTCGGCTCCTCCGCATACGAGAAACGCGGCATTGCTGTGGATGTACCCGAATGGCAGCCTGAGCACTGCATCCAGTGCAACTTCTGCGCTTATGTTTGCCCCCATGCAGTTATCCGCCCGGTAGTTATGAACGAGCAGGAAGCTGCCAATGCCCCCGAAGGCATGAAAATGAAGCCCGCCACAGGCCTGCCCGGATATCAGTTCGCCATTACCGTTTCCACTCTGGACTGCACCGGCTGCGGCTCCTGCGCCAATGTCTGCCCGGGCATGAAGGGCAACAAGGCTCTTGTCATGAAGCCCATCGACAGCCAGCTTAAAGAGCAGGATAACTTCCTCTATGGCTTTGACCTGCCCGAGAAACCCGAAGTACTCGAGAAATTCAAGCCCACAACGGTCAAAGGAAGCCAGTTCCTCCAGCCGCTGCTTGAGTTCTCCGGTGCCTGCGCAGGCTGCGGTGAAACACCTTATGCTAAACTCGTAACCCAGCTGTTCGGCGACAGGATGTATATCGCCAACGCTACCGGCTGTTCCTCAATCTGGGGCGGTTCCTCACCCTCCACCCCGTATACTGTCAACAAAAACGGCCACGGCCCCGCATGGGCAAACTCCCTGTTCGAAGACAATGCCGAATACGGATTTGGTATGTACCTGGGAGTTACAGCCCGCCGCAACCGCCTTGCCGATATCATGAAGAAGTTCCTTGAAGCTGACATTCCTGCCGAATGGGGCCTTAAGGAAGCCGCACAGGCATGGCTGGATGGCAAGGACAACGCCGAAGCATCCAAAGCTGCGGCAAAACTGGTTGTACCCGCCCTTGAGAAGGCAATCCTTGAATGCGAAAAAGGCAGCGAGCTTTACAAGCTTGTTAACGAAGCCCTCAAGTCCACCGATATGCTTGTCAAGAAGTCCTTCTGGATGTTCGGCGGCGACGGCTGGGCATACGATATCGGTTTCGGCGGCCTTGACCATGTGCTTGCCTCCGGCGAAGATGTAAACGTCCTGGTATTCGATACCGAGGTTTACTCCAACACCGGCGGACAGTCTTCCAAGTCCACACCGATTGGCTCCGTTGCGAAGTTTGCAGCCGCAGGCAAAGAAATTAAGAAGAAGGATCTCGGCGCAATCGCCATGAGCTATGGTTATGTATATGTAGCCCAGATCGCCATGGGCGCAGACATGAACCAGACCATCAAGGCAATCCTTGAGGCTGAGTCATACCCGGGCCCCTCACTGATCATCGCTTATTCACCCTGTATCAACCACGGAATCAAAGGCGGTATGGGCAACGCCCAAATCGAGCAGAAGAGGGCTGTTGAAGCCGGATACTGGCACCTCTACCGTTTCGACCCGAGGAAGGACACTCCCTTCAGCCTTGACAGCAAGGCTCCGGCTGCTTCTCTGCGCGACTTCCTCACCAGCGAAGTACGCTACAGCTCACTGATGCGCTCCTTCCCCGAGCGTGCAGAAGCCCTGTTTGAGCAGGCTGAAAAACAGGCAGCCGCCCGTTATGAGCAGCTTGTCCGCCTTGGCGAGATTTACGGCAAGAAATAACCTGAACTGAATATCTGTAAAAACTGATTTAAGCCCCGGTCATAAAAGACTGGGGCTTATTAATCCTGTAAAGGAATACGGACATCATCCCGCCGCGGCGGATATCAGGGATAACGGGGAGTATTCAGGCTGCAGGGCGGCGTTAATGGTCATGGCCACAAGCTGGGAAGCCCGGCGGATAATCAGGTCTATCTCCCTTGGGGTAACCATCATTTCCGAGCCCCTGGGAGTCACCTGGTCCCCTGCTTCCTCCCTGCCTGTCAGTTCCACCGCCACTGTACGGGCGTCCACAACCGTGGGAACCCCCAGCCCTATTACAGGCACACCCAGGGTTTCCCTGTTTAAAGCCGTCCGGTTGTTGCCCACTCCGGAGCCGGGGGCGATGCCTGTATCGCAGATTTGTATTGTGCAGCCGAGCCTTGAAACGCTCCTTGCCGCAAGGGCGTCAATTACAATAACCGCCGCTGGATTTACTATACTGCAAATCCCTTTTACCATGTCACTGCTTTCCACACCTGTCTGCCCCAAAACTCCAGGGACAAAAACCGCTGTGGGGCGCAAGTCATCCATTCCGGTGCTCCTTGCAAATTCCCCTTCAATATGGCGGGTGGCAAGGACCAGCCCTGCAGCCCTGGGGCCCAGGGCATCGGGGGTTACTGCCTGGTTTCCCAGGCCCACCACAAGGATTGTGCCCTGCTGTGGCAGCAGGTTCTTTAATTCATCCCCCAGCATGATTGACTTTTCCTCCATGTTATGCTCGTCATCAGACAGCGGGGGAAGTTCGGCGGTAATATACCTGCCCTTTGGCCGCCCAAGGGCTTTTTCGCCCTGCTCGTCTTCAATTACAATTGTGGTCAGCTTTACATCCCCCACCTGCCGGGTATCCTGCTTTACGCCCGGTGGCGTGGTTGCACCTAACTGCGCTGCAGCTTCAATTGCCAAGTCTGTACGAAGTTGCATTTGTTCTCCTCTTTTCCAAATAATTTTTTGTTTTATTATTTCACTAAATTTGCAATTTACTATTTTTCAAGCCATTTGATGAGATTAATTTTTACTTTAAAACGGCTTGCCCCCAAACCTTGTTTGAGTGTATAATAAATAATAATTCTTTTTAAAGGGCGCGACTCAAAATGATATATCGTCTTAATCCCCAATACCTTGGGGATATCTTTGCCGTTCCCGCCGTTGTGGCGGACGAGCATATAAAACTGGCAGGTTCGGCACAGCTCAAAGTTTTGCTCTGGCTGCTGAGAAGCGGGCAGGGTGTTTTTGACGCTGCCCTTTGTTCCAAAGCCATAGGGCTTCCCCCTGCCGACTGCACCGACGCTTTGCAGTACTGGATTGCCACCGGCGTTATCCTGAATGAGCCTGACAAGGATGTGGAACCTTCAAAGCCGGAAAATCCGGAACCTGCCCCAAAAAAGGCGCCGGCTAAAGTTGCGCCAAAAGAGGCGGAGATGGAGAAACCCGCCTATCCCGTACCCCGCCCCCGGCCTGTAAAACCCTCCATGCCGGAGGTTATAAAAAGGCAAAAAGAAAATGCCGAATTCGCCTATCTTCTGGATACAGCGTCTTCGAGGCTTGGGCGCCCGATTACCAACGGGGATATGGAAACCCTGCTTTACCTTTACGACACCGCCGGCCTGCCGGTGGAAGTAATACTCATGGTGATTGAATATGCCGTAGGCGAAGGCAAGTCCAACATGCGCTACATAGAAAAGGTGGCAATCGACTGGGCGGACAGGGGAATAAACTCCATTAAAGCCGCCGAAGAGTACCTTTGCAGCATTGAGCGCAGGCGGGAAGCCTGGGTTAAACTCAGCCTGCTGCTGGGTCTTTCCCATTCCCCCACGCTGGCGCAGTCAAGCGCTGCGGAAACCTGGATTTTCGACTGGCAGATTGAAGGCGGGCTGCTAAAGCTCGCCTATGAAAAAACCGTTGAAGCCACAGGAAAATTCAACAGCAACTACATGATGAAAATCATAGAATCATGGCGCGCAAACGGTATCGACAGCCTTGAAAAGGCGTTGGGACTGGAAAGCGGCAAACAGAAAAACAAGCACAAAACCAACAAGGCAACATCCTTTGATCTGGAAGAATATGAAAATATGGTGAGCGGATTTACACCTGTATATAAAAAGGCTAAATCTTAACAGATTATCTGGTAAAAAGGAGAAAAAAGATGGGTTACAGCCGTGAAGTTTATGAGGAGGCGATGGCCGAGCTTGACCAGCGCCGGATGCTAGCCCGGCAGAAAGCGGCCGAACTCCGGGACAGGATGGTTGCAAAATATCCGCGTATTCTGGAGCTGGAAAGGGAAATGGCAAACGCAGCCATTAAAGTTGCGAGGGCTGTCCTTGCCGGCGAAGACGTGGACAGGGCTGTGGAAAAAATAAAGAACCAGAATCTCATGCAGCAGGCAGAGCTGGCGGAAATCCTCGCAAAGGAAGGGATTTACACCCCAAACTTCGAACCAAGATATCACTGCCCCGCCTGCCAGGATACCGGGGTTGTAAACAATAAAACCTGCGACTGCCTGAAAATACTGCTTCGGGAAATCGCATACAAACGCTTAAGCTATCCCGGAATGGCTAAGGACATGGATTTTGAAAAGCTTCGCCTTGACTACTATCCAAATGAGCCCGACTCCAGGACAGGCATCATCCCCCGCAGGCATATGAAAGAGATAATAGAATACTGCAAAAACTACGCCGAGGATTTTGACTGCAATTCCCCAAGCCTGCTGCTTAGGGGCGCCACCGGCACAGGTAAGACCCATGTTTCCCTCTCCATTGCAAAAGTAGCAATCGACAAGGGATTCGGCGTAATTTATGGGCCGGTTCAAAAGCTTTTGCACAAAATCGAGAAGGAGCATTTCGGCCGAGCGGACGGAAACAGCGAGGACATGATGATTGAGTGCGACCTTTTAATCCTTGACGACCTTGGCACCGAGTTTTCCAGCCCCTTTTACACTTCCTGCCTTTACAACCTGATAAACAGCAGGATACTCGACGGAAAACCCACCATAATCAGCACAAACTTCAACCAGAACGAGCTGATGGAAAGATACGGCGAGCAGATAACCTCCCGGATTATCGGGAATTTCGTCCCCCTGACCTTCGTGGGTAAGGATATTCGGCAAATCCGCCTGCGGGACAAAATCCACAACAACGGTGAATAGCCTTTTTAATACCAAAAAAATTGCCAATATTGTAATACAAGGTTACAATCCAGAATGTTTTCTTGACATTAACTGTTAAATTCTGTACAATTCCAGTTGTTTGAACTGTTAAAAGGAGGGAACCTGTGAATGTCAGAAAAGAATAGCCAGGGCAGGCTTTGCATGGGCTGCATGAATCCGCTCCCTGAAGGGCGTAATGAATGCGGAATATGCGGTTATCCTGCAAACGGCAATAATGAGGAATTATATCTGAAGGTTGGCACAGTGCTCTCGGACAGGTACCTTGTGGGAAAGATGCTTGAACACACCGGAGACGCCGCTGTTTATATCGGATACGATAGGGTTTTAAAGGGTACCATCCTTATACGCGAATTTTTGCCTGACACTCTGGTGGAGCGCAAGGAATCAGGGGAACTGCTGGCAATTACCGGCTGCGAAAACGCTTTCAGGGAATATTATGAAAAGTTTCGCGCCCATGCCCGCGCCCTTGCCCGTATGAGGGATTTGCCGTCCATCGTTCCTGTTTACGATATATTTGAGCAGAACCACACTGCCTACACTATATCTGAATACCACGAGGGCAACACCCTTGAGCAGAGGCTTAGACAGATAGGCGGATACATGAAATGGGATGAGGCACGCCCGCTCTTTATGCCGCTGCTTTCCACCCTGATTTCCCTTCATACCGCGGGGGTACTGCACCTTGGCATAACACCCCGGAATATCATAATTGGCAATGACGGGAAACTGCTCTTGAAAGGTTTCAGCATTTCGGAAGCAAGAAGGGTAAACACCGACCTGCGCCCCCACCTGGTTTCCGGGTATACCGCTCCGGAGCAATACAGTTTCGGGCAGGAAGTGGGCGAATGGACCGATGTATACGGCCTTGCAGCTACATTGTTCAGGACATTGACAGGGAACCCGCCACCAGACGGCTCCAAACGGGCCAAGGATTCCAACGACCTTTTGGTGCCCAGCGAAATAGCCAAAGAACTTCCCGATTATGTCGCTGCGGCATTGTTTAACGCTTTGCAGGTTAACCCCGAGCTTCGCACCCGTTCCATTGAAAAATTCCGGGACGAGCTGTCCACCGCCCCGGCGGTGTCAAAGCTCAGGGAGGACGATGAACTGGAGCCAGCCCAGGAGGAAACCGAGGAAGAACAGGAAACTGAAAATAAAAGCGGTTACACCAAATACGCTGTTTTAATCGTGGCAATTATTTTCATAATCCTGCTGCTAATCGGCGGCATTACAGTGCTGTTACTGTTCAGGGACGAGATTTTCGGCGGTGGGGAGAGCCTTGAGCCTTCAACCACTTCAAGCCTTGAGGAATCGACAACCACCAGGCCCAAATCCACCACAACTCAGCCTGCATCAGCAAAATATGCCACTCCGGACCTTGTGGGCAAGAATCTGTTTGAAATCCGTGAGGAAACCCTCATCGGAGAAATGAAGGTTGAGGTTGAATACAAGGTTTACAGCAACAAGGCAAAAGGTACAATCATATCCCAGAACCCAAGCCCTGAAACTCCCGCTGAAAAAGGAGCCACAATAAAAGTCGTAATCAGCGACGGCCCTGAGCTTATAACCGTACCTAACCTTTCGGGTTGGAATTATCAGCATGCGGAGCTTTACCTCAAGGCGCTGGGATTCAGGGTAAACATCACCAGGGTTTACTCTGATACCTACGACATCGACATTGTCGAAAGCATCGAGCAGGAAGGCAAGGAGCTTCCCGAAGGCAGCCTTGTAAACATCAGGGTAAGCGAAACACCGAAAACCACCGCTGAGCCAGACACCAACTGGTGGGATTAACAGAGTATCCAGAATATGACAATTTAATACCCTTCAGGTTAGTATAATTTATTTAGCCGCCCTAAAAGCCAGGGCACAGGACGGTTTGGTTGGCTTTTACGGCGGCTTTTTAATGTACATTAAGGTTTGAAGGGTATTTTTCTACCCTTTTCGGCATATAGTAAAAAGATGGCAGAGGATTTTTCCCGGAGGTGCTGTCATGGAAATAAAAATAGACGGGCGTCGTGTCAGGTATATAGACGAAGGCAATGGGCCGGAAGTCCTCCTGCTCCATGGATGGGGCGCGCCCGCACAGACGTACCGGCTGATTATCGACCACCTGTCAAAAAGATGCCGGGTTGTTGCTCCCGACCTTCCGGGTTTCGGCGGGAGCGAAGAACCGCCAAAGCCATGGGCTGTGGACGATTATGTGGATTTTGTAATTAAATTTGCCAATACCTTAGGGTTAAAGTCCCCTGTCCTGATAGGCCATTCCTACGGAGGGCGGATAATCATAAAGCTTATGAACCGCGAAGGCCTTCCCTTCACCGTCCCCAAAATCGTCCTGGTGGATTCCGCCGGGATAAAACCAAAGCGAGGAATCAAATATTACGCCAAGGTCTATTCTTACAAGGCGGCTAAACGCCTTTTTCCAAAGCTTGCGGAAAAAATGCGGAACAAAACCGGGTCTGCCGATTACCGGAACGCCAGCCCCGTCATGCGAGGAACCATGGTGCTGTCCGTAAACGAGGATTTGACCCACCTTTTGCCGGGGATAAAGGCTCCCACCCTGCTGATATGGGGCGAGAACGACACTGCCACTCCCCTGTCCGACGGCAAGACCATGGAAAAGCTTATCCCCGACGCCGGGCTGGTGGTTTTGGAAGGCTGCGGGCATTTCAGCTTTGCGGACAGATGGGGGCAGTTTAGCCGCGTTCTTGACGCTTTTGTTTAAAAGAACAACTTAGGGGCGATTAAATGCTTGAGATTATTGCTACAGTAGTATTATTTGCAGCTTTTGCAGCAGACTGCTTTTTGCTGTCGCTGCATTTTATTCATATGCTCCAGCTGAATTCCTACCGGAATGAAAGGTACCTCCGCTGGATGAAGGAAAACCGCAGCGCCATCATCAACCAGATGGGCTGGCTTCTTCTCGCCACATTGGCGGTGTCATGCTTTTTAATACAGCCCACCGACTGGAAGGTCAGGCTTGCCTGCTCCATCCTTTTCCTGCTGCACGGGTATTTGAACATACCGAAAAAGGCGAAAAAGCCCCTTGTGTTCACCGCAAGGGTTAAGCGGCTGTACGCCACCTATTTCCTGCTTACCGCTTTAGTTGCCGCTGCCGTTTTCTTAAGCGGAATGCTCAGAATCAGCCTCGGCGCCCTGTTTTTGTGGGCTGCCCTTACATGCTTTGCAGTCCTCGCCGCTAATACAATAAATGGCCCGATAGAGAAAAAAATAGCCGGCTGGTACGTCGAAGACGCCAGGAAGATTTTAAAATCAATGGAAAACCTTACGGTAATAGGGATTACCGGCAGCTACGGCAAAACAAGCACGAAAAATTTCCTTGCTTCTATTTTATCAACAAAATACAATGTTCTAATGACCCCTGAAAGCTACAATACCACCATGGGCGTAGTGCGCACCATCCGCGAGCAGTTAAGGCCTACCCATAATATATTCATTGCCGAAATGGGCGCCAAAAACCCCGGGGATATTGCGGAAATATGCGAGCTTGTAAAACCAAAATACGGTATTATAACCGCCATTGGGGAGCAGCATCTTGAAACCTTTAAAACCATCGAGAATATAATAAACACCAAATTCGAGCTTGCCGATAGTATTCCGCAGGATGGCATAATATTCCTGAATGGCGACAATGAATACATCAGAAACAGGCAAACCGGCAAGAAAGCCGTCACCTATAGCGTTAATCCTGGCAGCGGCTGCGACTATACAGCATCGGATATTAGCGTCAGCCGTGAAGGCAGCAGGTTTATCGTCACCGCGCCGAATGGCGAGTCATGCGTGTTTGTCACCAAACTCCTTGGCGCCCACAATATCCAGAACATAACCGGCTGCATTGCCGTTGCCCACACCCTCGGGATTTCCCTTTCCGAGCAGGTTTTGGCAGTAAAGCGGCTAAAAGCTGTGGAACACCGGCTGCAGCTCCTGCCGAATGGGTATATCGACGATTCATACAATTCAAATCCTGCGGGATTCAGAGCTGCCCTCGACGTCCTCAGCGGGTTTGATGGGCAAAGGGTTCTTGTCACCCCGGGAATGGTTGAACTCGGCGAAAAACAGTATGAGCTTAACCGCGAGCTGGGATCATACGCCGCGTCACGCTGCGATTACGCGGTGCTCGTGGGCGAAAACCAGGCTCCGCCCCTTAAAGAAGGGCTGCTTAAAGCAGGATTCCCCGAAGACAGACTGTTTGTGGCGAAGGACCTAAACAATGCCATTGCGATTGTAAACTCCCTGCCCGATGAAGGGCCGCGTACGGTACTACTGGAAAACGACCTTCCCGATAATTTCTAGGGAAATTTTCATAGATTATTAGAAAGGATTTGGGTGTAAGATGAAAACTACGGTTGCCGTTTTTTTCGGCGGGCGAAGTGTAGAGCATGAGGTTTCAATTATTTCCGGGATTCAGGCTCTTTCTGCCCTAGACAGCTCCAAATATGACGTTTTGCCTGTATATATTTCAAAGGACAACAACTTTTATACCGGGCAGCACATGGGGGATATAAAAAGCTACAAAAACATGGATGAGTGCCTGAGCAAGGCAACAAGGGTCATCCCTGTCGCAATGGACGGCCGGGCAGCACTGATGAGGTTCCCGGCTAAAAAGTTTGGGAACAACATTGTAGCCATTTTCGATATTGCCATGCCAGTAGTCCACGGCACCAACGCTGAGGACGGAACCCTCATGGGCATGCTGGAAATGCTGGGTATCCCCTACACCGGCTGCGATGTCCTTTCTTCCGCCTTGGGGATGGATAAATACGCCATGAAGGCTGTCCTGCGCCAGGCGGGCCTGCCGGTCCTCGACGCGGTGATGTTTACAAGCAGGCAGTACGGGCTAAACGAAGAGGAAATAATCGGCGATATTGAAAGCAGGTTCGGCTACCCTGTGGTTGTAAAGCCTGTAAACCTCGGCTCATCCATCGGTATTTCCCTTGCTAGTGACAAAAGCGAGCTGAAAAATTCCATCGACACTGCTTTCGAATTCTCCCATCGGGTGCTGGTGGAAAAGGCTGTACAGAACCTTAGGGAAATCAACTGCTCTGTCCTTGGTGATATAGACGAGGCGGAATCCTCGGTATGCGAGGAGCCAATTACCTCCAAGGAAATACTGGATTACAGCGACAAATACCTCAGCAATGCCGGAGAAGCAGGCGGCAAAAAAAGCGGCATGAGCAGCCTAAAGCGCAGGCTCCCGGCGGATATACCCGCCGAACTTGAGGCAAAGGTCAGGGAGCTTGCGGTAAAGACCTTTAAAGCCCTCGGCTGCTCAGGTGTTGCAAGGATAGACTTCCTCAACAACAGGGAAACAGGGGAACTCTATGTCAACGAAATCAATACCATCCCCGGCTCCCTCTCCTTCTACCTGTGGGATGCCACGGGAATTAAATTCCCGAAACTTCTCGACAGGATGATTGAGCTGGCATTAAAGCGCCACCGTGAGCGCCAGGCCCTTACCTTCACCTACAAGACGAACATACTTTCCGATGTTTCTCTGGGCGGTGCAAAGGGCGCAAAAGGCAAGGCGTAAGTACCGGAATAACGGATAGTGCCCCCCAATCGTAGAAAAGAAACTACGATTGGGGGGTTTGCTGTGTCAGAAAGAAAAAGCAAATATAAGCATGAATCATGCCACGCCGGCAAGGCAAACCACCAAAAGGATAAATACTAACAGAGCAGGAAAAGATAATTAAGTATTTGACCTAAATTGAAAATGGATATATAATAAGAAAGGTTTTGTTGTCGAAACATTTCAAATAATTGGGATGTGTTGGCTAACTTGACAAAAAAATTCGGCTGTTACAGAGGTTTCAAGTATATGAGAAAACTTAACCTGTTCTTGAAAAGGCTATTTGATATTTTGGGCAGCCTGATTGGCTTAATAATTCTTTCGCCGCTGTTTGTCGTTATTTCAATTCTTATTAAAGCAACTTCAAACGGGCCTGTTTTTTTTATGCAGGAACGGCTTGGTAAAGGCGGTAAGACATTTAATATCGTTAAATTCAGGACCATGGTTGTAAACGCAGAAAAAATTGGTGATGGAATAAAAATAAAAAGCGAAAATGATGACAGGATCACCAAAACAGGCAGATTTCTAAGAGCCACCAGCCTGGATGAGCTGCCACAGCTTTGGAATGTGTTAAAAGGAGACATGAGTTTGGTAGGGCCCAGGCCCCCTGTGCCATATCATCCCTATAATGGATATGAAAATTATCCTGAATGGGCTAAAAAAAGGTTCTTAATGCGTCCAGGAATAACAGGTTTGGCTCAAGTTACAGTAAGAAATGCAGCGAGCTGGGACGAGAGAATTCATATTGATAATAATTATATTGATAAATTCAACTTATGCCTTGATATCAGGATTCTATTTAAAACAGTAATGAAGATATTTAAAAAGGAAAACATTTATCTTACAAAGAATAACACTTAATAGGGTTTTCAAATATTTATAATGCGGGTGGCTTTAATGAGCGTAAATATTCGAAGGTTTGAAGAGAAAGATATACCACTAAAAGTCAAATGGATTAACGACGAGAAGAATAATAAATATTTGCATTATGACTTGCCGCTGGTGGAAGAAAAGACTTTATTATGGTTTAAAAATATCAAAGACAGAACAGACAGGGCTGATTTCACTATAACTTTTGAAAATGAGCCTGTTGGGTTGATAGGATTGCTAGGTATTGATAACAAGAATAAGAAAGCAGAATATTACATTTGCCTTGGCGAACACAAGTATAAAGGCAAAGGTATAGCCTATACTGCTTCAAAACTGTTAATCGATTACGCATTCAAAGAACTGTGCTTAAATAAAATATACCTTTATACTGAAATCAATAATTATCCGGCGCAAAGATTATTTGAAAAAATAGGTTTTAAAAAAGAAGGATTATTAAGAAACGACATTATATATAACGGGGAAAAAATTGATAGATATGTTTATGGGCTGTTGTTGGAAGATTATGTTAAATCAAATTAAGGTGGTAATCAAAAAGTGTTTTTAGAAAAGTTTGGTCCCACTCAAATTCAACGGCTTGATGAAAACCTGAACGGCAACAAATTTTATATAAAAAGGGATGACCTGATACCGGTATCCTTCGGCGGCAATAAAGCAAGAAAAGCCGTCTTGTTTTTTAATGATATATTTTCAAAAGGTGCAGATTGTGTTGTTACTTATGGAAGCAGCAGTTCCAATCATTGCAGGATAATATCAAATATTGCAGCATCCAAAGGGTTGCCATGTTATATCATATCACCGCTTGAAAACAGCAGCCAGACATTCAACAGAAAAATGGTGCAGATTTTTGGCGCCAAGGTAATCCTATGCCCTGTATCTGAAATCAAAGATAAAATCAGTGAACAGCTTGAAGTATTAAAGCTTCAGGGATATAATCCTTACTTCATTCAAGGCGGGGGACATGGAAATTTAGGAACCCAGGCCTATGTGGATGCTTATAACGAAATAAAGGCTTTTGAGAATAATACGGGCATACACTTTGATTACATTTTTTTTGCATCTGGCACAGGAACAACCCAGGCAGGGCTAATATGCGGTCAGATTATCAACGGCGATGATAAACGGATTGTAGGGATTAGCATTGCCAGAAAAAATCCTTATGGTAAACAGGTTGTTCTTGACAGCGTGAATGAATTCTTGTTAAATAAAGACATTGAAAAAATTAAGCTTGATGATATCTATTTTTTTGATGACTATGTATTAGACGGATATGGTTCATATAACCCTTCAATAATAAAAACAATAAAAAAAGTTTTGATACAAAACGGAATACCAATGGATTCAACATATACCGGCAAGGCATTTTATGGAATGGAAGAGTATGTTAAGAAAAACGAAATATCCGGCAAAAACATCCTTTTTATTCATACCGGCGGTGTTCCGCTGTTTTTTGACAATTTAGAGGCATTGATGAATTAAACTAATTAATCGTTGATGCAAAGTAAGGCTAACCACACGCCTTTGAATGCGTGGGTAATGTTCACCGTATGATTTTATCAGAGACTTTGAAATAAATAAGATATAATCGGGGGATATGATAAAGTAAATTGGAATTCAATGATGTCAAGATAATCATGGATTTAAAACACTACAGATTTTTTGAACAGAATCAGAAAAACATACAGTCACCAAGACCCCCGATCGTAGTACAATTCATTACGATTGGGGGTTTTTTATTTCAGGAGAAAAACAAGGGATAACTGTTATTACAATTCTATGGATGAAAAATACCTTTTGCATTCAGATAAAAAAGCTATCGCCCTTGAAAAACGACGCCATTTTGCGTAAGTCACAGATATTCTACTTAAGGTGCTTTGTTTAATGCCCTTTCGCCCTGGTGCAGTCCGCAAAGCAGCAGGGTTTGATATTTGTTTGTTAAAATACAAACAAATTCCCTTGTTTTTTTGAATTATATATGCTATAATGTTTGTAGATTTCATATAAAAAAGGTGATGGTGTATGGATAATTATGTGATTATTGCACTGTTTTTTGTGGCAGGTGTTATCACCACGCTAATCGCAGTATATATAATATACATAATTGTCATTAAGAAAAACAGACAGCAAAAAGAAAAGGAGCAGGAACTAATCGAACTGGATTTGATTTATGAAGAAAAACTAAGGTGCTACAAGGAATTTGCCGAAGCCTTTAAAAGCTTAAATGACGACCATTCAGTACTCAACTGCAACAGATTCGTCACAGTTGCAAACCAGGCAGTAGAATTATGCGACCAGGCTTCAAGGGAGCTTTTACTCGACTTGATGATGATTCTTCAGTTAACCAGTTACAGGATTAACGACGGAATTATAGAAAGATACAATAATGTGATGGAATCCCTCGAAAAAGAACT
Source organism: Clostridiales bacterium (assembly GCA_012839705.1). GTDB lineage: Bacteria > Bacillota > Clostridia > Oscillospirales > Acutalibacteraceae > Avimonas. The sequence goes on from DUMT01000106.1 coordinate 21,134, forward strand.
GGCAGCAAGTAAAAAATAGTTTTTCTGCGCCCGAAAGGGCGCTTTTTTGTAGCAAAGCCCGGAGTTTTAGCATATAAATCTGTGGGCCTAGTTTTTTTAAGACCGATATTTTATAGAAGGTGGCCAAAATGTTTGAATTTCCACAGAACCTGATGGGCTACATCGGTACGCTGATTTTCCGGGGTAACAGATATCAGTATAAAGACGCAATCGTAACCCATGTCAAAGGCAACTGGGGAGCTGTAACGTTAGGAAAGTATATATTTGCGGATGACGCATATTTTCAAGACGAGGAAACAATTAAGCACGAATACGGGCACCGTTTGCAGTCAAAGAAATTGTCGGTACTGTATCTGCTGGTAATCGGGCTCCCCTCTTTAATTTGGGCAGGCTGTTTTGAAAAATGGAGAAGAAAACACGGAATATCATATTACTGGTTTTACACCGAAAGCTGGGCGGACAAACTGGGCGGCGTGGAACGAAATTCCCACTATAGCGCCTAAAGGTATTAACCACAAAGTTAAGCTTTTATATCTTTTTGACTTGCATCTGACTTGCATCTTTTCATGTTTCTATGTTTTATTAAATATAATGCAGACCCACACAAATTAAAAAGGCCCGCTTCTGCGGACCTTTTCTGGAGCGGGAAACGGGGCTCGAACCCGCGACTTTCGGCTTGGGAAGCCGACGTTCTACCACTGAACTACTCCCGCGTATATTTTAGACAGCAATAAAATACTACCACATCATCATAAAAATTTCAAGATTTTTCTTAACCAAGATTTTAAAAAAATTATTAAACAAGCCGGATAAAATATCCGGCTTG